>WGSK01000046.1:0-14635 GCA_014871655.1 Collinsella sp.
GGGTGTAGATGAGGTGGTGCAAACCGGTGGGAACGAGCAGCTTGTTGAGCATGCCGTAGATAAACAGACCGATGTTGCCCGACTCCTTAATGATGCCGGCAACGGAGGAGATGGCGCCCTGAACCGGAGGCCAAACGATGCAGAAGCCAGCGCCCATGATCCAGGAAATGATGATCATGATCAGGAACGGGAAGCGAACGCCCGAGAACATCGAAAGGGCAATGGGGAACTGCTTGTTCGAGTACTTGTTGAACACGGCACCGGTGATGCAACCAAGAATGATGCCGCCGAACACGCCGGTATCGAGCACCTGAATGCCCATAACGGTGGCCTGGCCGGTTCCGGTAAGACCGAGCATGCCGCTCGCATCGGCAAGAGAGCCGGTGGCGTTGAGCACGATGTTGTTAGCCTGCAGGAACAGGAAGAACGACATCAGGGCGATCAACGAAGCATGGCCCTTGTTCTTCTTTGCCATGGCGCCGGCGATGCCCACGCAGAACAGAATCGAGAGGTTGTTGATGATAAACATCAGCGACTGGTAGACAACGGCACCCACAAGCTGGAACGGACCGGAGCCCAGTACGGGGACCAAAGCGCAGATGGTCTTGTTGGTCAGAATGATGCCCACGATGAGCAGGATGCCGGCAACCGAGAGATACATCATCGGCTGAACGATCGACTTCGCGAACACCTCCAACGGCGCTTTGAAATTGAACTTCTTTTTTGCGGTCATAGCGGTACTCCCCTTCCTTTTCCGCAAATTAAGACAGATGTGCCCTGGACAAGACCGTGAGCCTTGCCTTATATCAATCGATGTGTGGGCACGTTATGCCTAGAGACCAGGTTCTCCAAGCAGGTTAACAATGTGATATGCGAGATAACTCTTCTCGGCATCGGTAACGACAACGTTATAGGTAGACGACAAGTGGGCGGCTATGGCGTCCGCGCACGAGAATGCGCACGGATACGCCGTTTCATCGATTCGGAACAGCGCGTCTCCGTTGATTTGCCCGGCCGTAGGATCGAGCGCTCGCTGTGCGAAAAACTGCAGGTGGCGAACGAAACGTTCGTAAGGCAGCGAGGTGTCATCGAGGGTCGTAGAATAGCGCTCAGAAACAATCGCAAGCACGTCGCGAACAAGCTGGACCGAAACAATCAAACGATCGGAGCGTTGCGGCATGGTGGCGTTGACGATATGCAGCGTAATAAAACCCTGCTCTTCTTCGCTCATCTGGATGCCCATATACTCCTTGATAATCTGCAGTGCACGGCCCGCAAGTGCATACTCCTTGCGATAGAACTGCTGGATCTCGAGCAGCAACGGATTCTCACAGGAGACGCCCTTGCGCTCACGCTCCAAAGCAAGGCTGATATGGTCTGCGAGAGCAATGAGAATCTTGTCGTTGATATCAACATTGAGCTCTCGACGGAGCATCTGAACAATGTCCTCGGCAATCACGAGGTTGACGGTGGGGATGGACTCCAAAAGATGTGCCAAGCGGTCAATCGTACGCGAGTCCTGAGAAGTTCCCTCCTGCAACGCGTAGGTCTTTTCGATCGACGCCTCGTCGATGGCATCGCCGGCATGACGGCCAAAGCAGAGGCCTCGACCGATGACGATGAGCTCGGAGCCATCGTCCGAAGTGACCATTGCGACGTTGTTGTTAAAAACTCGCTTGATAACCACGGTACCCACCACAAGAATTTACTCGGAAAGCCAGATGACAGGCTCTTTAACAGCAACAGGGCCGGAAGCATGCTCACGAAGAGTCGAGTTCTCCGAGCGCTCGCACACGATAACGAAGACCGTGGGATCGAAGCCGGCGGCGCGGACCGTGTCGAAATCGACCTCGACGAGGGGCTGGCCCGCGTCGACATGGTCACCTTGGGCAACAAGCGCATGGAAGCCCTTGCCCTCAAGCTTAACAGTGTCGATTCCGATATGCAGCATCACCTGAGCAGAGCTATCGTCGGACATGATGCCCAGCGCGTGCTCAGTCGGAAACAGCGCCGCGACGGTACCGGAAACGGGAGCGCACACCGTTCCCTCTTGGGGAACCACGGCAACGCCATCGCCCACGGCACGGCTGCTAAAAGCAGGGTCATTGGTATTTTCTAGATGAACAAGCTCGCCAGAAACGGGAGCGAGGATTTCGAACTCGGAAGCTGCAGTCTTCTGCTCATCCGAACCGCCCATCAGGCGAGAAAAGAAACCCATGGTGGCATGTCCCTTCATAAACATAGCCCAACCAAAATCAAGCGAATGCATCCACAGAGACACACCCGTTCAAAGACTTTGGTTAGGCCCACGTCCGAGGGACTCGGTAACCTTCCGCATTTCTTTTTACGGGAGATATTGTAGATAAGCCCAAAGCCGGAACAACCATTATGACCGATGAACGGTATTTTTTCTTCGATAAACGGTATTTAGGCGACACTTAGGGACGATCCTTTTCTGCCGGCACCCAGGGACACTCCTTGTTTGGTGCATTGGGGACAGGCTACTTTGCACCAATCATGAGTTGCGGTGAAATAGGGACTGAAAAGCCGCTCAAAAGGCCAAAACAGTCCGTATTCCACCGCAACTTCAAGACGTTGGTGCAAACCAATCTGTCCCCCTTGCACCAAAAAGGGCCCCGAGCAAAAAACATGCCCGGAGCCCTCTGGTCGCCTCGACTTAGAGCGCGATGCGTATGTTACTTGCGCTTGCCGCCGCCGTCACCGGGGCGACGGGAGCTGCCGCCGCGCTTGCCACCACGGCTGTTGCCATAGCTGCCACGGTTATCGCGACCGCCGGCACGACCGCCACGGGAGCCGGCCTGGTTGCCGCCACGCCCGCCGCGATAGCCGCCACGGCGCTCCTCGCGGGTATCGTCGTAGTTGCGCCAGTCATCGCGGCGATCGCGGCTGGCACGCGGGTCGCGACGATCGCGCGACTCATTCGAACGACCGGCGCCGCTGCGGCAACCGTTGCCACGAGCGCCCTCGCGACGCTCACCACCGCGGCCGCCCTCGCGGCCTCCGCGCTCGTCAAAGCGCTTGCCGCCGCGGGCACCACGCTCGTCACGCGAACCACGGCCTTCGCCGCCACGGCGCTCATCGCGCTCGCCGCGCTCGCCATCGCGACCGGAGCGACGACGGTCACCCGAGCCGCGCTTGCCGCCACGCGAGCCACGGCCCTCGTCCTCGCGCTCAACACGACGACGACCGCCACGGTCCTCGTCCTCACGACGACGGCGGTGTGCCTCGCCCTGGAACTGCTTGGCACGACGCTCGGCACGGTTGCCGCGCGGGCCCTGCTCAGCAGCACCGCCGCGCTCCTCGGCAGCCACCTCGCGGGCCACGCTCTCAACGGCCTCGTCCACGCGAGCCTGAACGCCCTCGCGCACGCGGGTCTTGCCGCCGCGCTTGGGACGGCTCGGACGCTCGCCGTCGCCGCGACGCTCGTCGCGACCGCGGTTGGAACGACCGGCAACATCGCCGTAATCGTCGCCGTTGCGCTTGCCGTCGCGACGTGCCTGCTCGAGCTTCTTCTTGCTCTTGGACTTGCCGCGCTTGGTCTTCTTCTTCACCTTAAAGGCCGCAGGGTCGCGCTCGGGGTCAACCGCGGGCGGGTTGGGACCCACATGCAGGTCGCCGGCCTCGTAGATGTCGGCCGTCTTGTCCATGAGCTTCTCGATCTCGTAGAACTCATCGATATCCTGCTCGGTCACAAACGTGATGGCCCAGCCCAGCTCGCCAGCGCGGCCCGTGCGGCCAATGCGGTGGATGTAGTCGGTCGGCTCGGCCGGCACGTCAAAGTTCACGACGTAGCGCACGTCGCTAATGTCGATGCCGCGGGCGAGGACATCGGTTGCCACCAGCACGTCAACGGTGCCGTCGCGGAAGGCCGAAAGCGCGCGCTCGCGCTGGGCCTGGCTGCGGTTGCCGTGGATTGCGGCGGCCTTGATGCCCTTGCGCTCCAGACGACGGCAGCAGCTGTCGGCGCGGTGCTTGGTGCGCATAAAGACGATAGTGCGCTCCGGCCCCTCCTTTTTGAGGAACTCGGGCAGCAGGTTGTTCTTGGCCTCGATGGACACCGGGAACACAAACTGGTCGACGGTGTCGGCGGTCGACGTGGCAGGCGCGATTTCCACGCGGGCCGGGTCACTCACCAGGTCGGTGATCTCGCCCACAGCCTCCTCGTCGAGCGTGGCCGAGAACAGCAGCGTCTGGCGCCCGGCCGGCGTCTCGCGCACA
Source organism: Collinsella sp. (assembly GCA_014871655.1). Lineage (GTDB taxonomy): Bacteria > Actinomycetota > Coriobacteriia > Coriobacteriales > Coriobacteriaceae > Collinsella. The sequence continues at coordinate 4,240 of WGSK01000046.1, forward strand.
ATACGGCGGACAGCGGGCAAAAAGCCCATGTCGAGCATGCGGTCGGCCTCGTCGAGCACCAGCACCTTGACTTCGTCCAGGTGACAGGCGCCCTGCTCGATCAGATCGACCAGACGACCCGGCGTGGCGACCAGGATGTCGCAGCCGTACTTGAGCGCCGCGGTCTGGGGCTTGTAGCTCACGCCGCCCACGACGGTTACGGCGACATGGCCGGTGACGTCGGCGATCTTGCCGGCGACCTCGTCGATCTGCTGTGCGAGCTCGCGCGTGGGGGTGATGACGAGCATCACGGGGCCGCGGCCGTTGCCCTCGGGTTTCTTGGAGCCGCGACGGCGGTTGCGGCCTCCGCGCTCGCGCACGGGCTTGGGCGGAGCGATGTGCTCCAGGTTGTTCATGGTCGGCAGCAAGAAGGCGGCCGTCTTGCCGGTGCCAGTCTGAGCGGCGGCAAGCAGGTCGCGGCCCTCGAGCACCACGGGGATCGAGCCAGCCTGGACAGGCGTGGGCGCCGTGTAGCCCAGGTTCTCGATGGCACGAAGCATCTCGTCCGAAAGTCCCAGCTCGTCAAAGGCAGGCAGGTTCTCGGTCGCGGACTCGACGGTCTCGGCGGCGCTGGCCTCGTCGGCAGCATCGAAGGCAGCCTGGGTCATGGCCTCGCGGGCCTCGTCCAGAATCTCGGCGTCCGTGACGTCGGATACAGAATTACGCATATGTTGTTGTTCCTTATCTGCACGCGTTATGGGCACGGCATGCGGCCGTGCGAGCGTGCTTGGTAGTGCGCTAATACATACAAAAACGGGTGCGCACAGAGAGGACGTTGCTCAGCACGCTGGCGATCGCTTTGGCAGCCCTATCACGCGCCGTCCAGACGCAGCAGCTCTAAGCGATGGAGCAGATTCGCCGCCGGTTAGTATACCCGTACTCCGTATGCCCCCACGTAAACCACAGATGGCGGGGCGGACGGGGCGGGTCTGGGCCGATTGTCTCAATCTGCAACAGCTGCTCAGCAAAAACCGGCCGAACCGTTACAGATCAAGACAGAGCTCAGCCACGCAAAACAACATCTCGATCTGTAACAGTTAGAGGTCATTTTCCCCGCTAGATGTTACAGGTTGAGATGTTTGACAGGGACTGTCAACGATTGAGCAGCCACCCTCATTTGTATCGGAATGTCATACATTTCTTTCTGTACTGGACACCCCCAGGGGGTATGGGTGTATAGTATCGGCGGGTTAACAATTCCAACACCGAACTACAGAAAGGGGAAGCCATGGCTCAAGATAAGTTTGACGTGGGCGGCATGACGTGCGCCGCTTGCCAGGCGCATGTGGACCGCGCCGTGAGCAAGCTCGACGGCGTCCAAAGCGTCGCGGTCAACCTGCTCGCTGGCTCCATGCTGGTGGACTACGACCCCGCGCAGGTCTCCCCCGACGATATCTGCACCGCCGTCGACCGCGCGGGCTACTCGGCCTCGCTCGTCAGCACGGGCACCGATGCCGCCGGCTCAAGCGGCAACGCGCAAGCCAGATCCGGCGCCGCCCATATGGAGTCGCCCACCAAAAAGCTGGAGGCCACTGCCTCCGCCATGCGCACCCGTCTCATCATCTCAATCATCTTTCTCATTCCGCTGTTCTACATAGGCATGGGACACATGCTCGGCTGGCCGCTGCCCAGCATCTTCACGGACCACATCCACAGCATGACGCTCGCCCTCACCGAGCTTGTCCTGCTCATCCCCATCGTCTACGTCAACGATGCGTACTTTATCAACGGCTTCAAATCACTCGTACACGGCGCGCCCACCATGGACGCCCTCATCGCCGTCGGTGCCACCGCTTCCATTGTCTGGTCGCTCTATGCCATGTTTATCATGGCCGACCAGCTGGCCACAGGTCAGGTACACGAGGCTATGATGACGAGCATGGACAACCTGTACTTTGAGAGCGCCGGCACCATCCTGTCGCTCGTCACCGTGGGCAAATACCTCGAGACGCGCAGCAAGTCCAAGACCGGCGGCGCTATCGAGGCGCTCATCGACCTAGCACCCAAGACCGCGACCGTCGTTGCCGATGACGGCACCGAAACCACCGTGGACGTCGACAGCATCCTTCCCGGCCAGGTGCTGCGTGTGCGCCCCGGCGAGTCCATCCCTGTCGACGGCGTAGTGCTCGAGGGCGCGTCGGCCGTGGACGAGAGTGCGCTCACCGGCGAGTCCATCCCCGTGGAAAAGACCGCCGGCGACACCGTTAACGCCGCCACGGTCAACCGCACCGGATCGTTTACCTTCCGCGCCACGCGCGTGGGCGCCGACACGTCGCTTGCCAAGATCATCCAGCTCGTCGAGGACGCCAACGCCACCAAGGCGCCCATCGCCCGCATGGCCGATAAGGTCGCCGGTGTGTTTGTGCCCGTGGTGTTTGCGATCTCGGCCGTGACCTTTGCGGTGTGGATGGCGCTGACCGGCAGCGCGAACGAGGCGCTCACCTCCGCCGTGGCCGTGTTGGTGATCAGCTGCCCGTGCGCGCTGGGCCTGGCCACGCCCGTCGCCATTATGGTTGGCACCGGCAAGGGCGCCGAGATGGGCATTCTGTTTAAGAGCGCCGAGGCGCTGGAGAATCTGCGCAACGTGGGCACCGTGGTGCTCGATAAGACCGGCACCGTCACCCGCGGCAAGCCGGCCGTGACCGATATCGTGGTGGCCACGCGCGCCGACGGCTCGCCCGCCATGAGTGAAAAGGCGCTGCTCAAGTTGGCCGCCGCGTTAGAGCGCTCGAGCGAGCACCCGCTGGCCGAGGCGATTATGGCCGAGTGCGAGTCGCGCGGAATCGTCGCACGCATGGTCGAGGACTTTGCCGCCGTGCCCGGTCGTGGCGTTACGGCACGCGAGGGGCAGAATATCATCGCGGCCGGCAACGTGCGCTTCATGGGCGAGTTGGGCGCTGCCGTGCCTACGGACCTTGCCGAGCAATTTGCCACCGAGGGCAAAACGCCGCTGTTCTTTGCCAAGAACAGCGAGCTCGTCGGCACCATCGCCGTGGCCGACGAGGTCAAAGAGACGAGCGCCGGGGCCATCGCCGCACTGCGTTCGCTCGGCGTCGATGTGCGCATGCTCACCGGCGACAACCGCGTGACGGCCGAGGCCATCGCCCGCCGCGTGGGGCTGAGCAGCGAACAGGTCATCGCCGACGTCCTCCCCGCCGACAAGGAACGCCACGTGCGCGAACTGCAGAATGCGGGCGGCAAGGTCGCCATGGTGGGCGACGGCATCAATGACTCCCCCGCCCTGGCGCGCGCCGACGTGGGCCTTGCCATCGGCACCGGCGCCGATATCGCCAAGGAGGGTGCCGACGTGGTGCTCATGCGCAGCGACCTTATGGATGTTGCGCGGGCCATCGAGCTGTCGCGCGCCACGATCCGCAACATCAAACAGGACCTGTTCTGGGCACTGTTCTACAACGGCATCGGCATTCCGCTGGCGGCGGGCGTGTTCTTCCCGCTCACCGGATGGCAGCTCTCGCCGATGTTTGGCGCCGCGGCCATGAGCCTGTCGAGCGTGTGCGTCGTAAGCAATGCGCTGCGCCTGCGAACCTTTAAGCCATCAGTTGCGGTGAAATAAGGCGTAACATGCTTAGCTAAACCGCTATTTAGTCCATATTCCACCGCAACTTTAGGTACTCAACGAAAAGGAGATAATCATGAACTACATCGTTAAAACGTCTGGCCTTATGTGCGGCCACTGCGACGCTACTGTCGAGACCGCGCTGCTCAACGTAGCCGGCGTGACCGATGCCGATGCCGATCACGAGACCCAAACCGTCCAGGTGGAGTGCGCCGACACCGTGACCGCCGAGCAGCTCGCTGCCGCCGTCGAGGGCGCCGGCGAGAAGTTCCACGCCCTGTCCGTGATCGCCGCGTAGCAGCTACAAGAGGCATTCGATCCCATCGACCAGAAACGAGGACCCGCCATGATGGCAGACCATAAATCGGTGACCCGCATGCTCAAAACGGCACGCGGGCAAATCGACGGCATCCTGCGGATGGTGGAGGAGGACCGCTACTGCGTCGATATTTCCACGCAGCTCATGGCCACGCAGGCGCTCATCGCCCGCATCAACGCCGACGTGCTCAAGGCGCATATCGAGGGCTGCGTCGCCTCGGCCATCGAATCGGGCGACGAAGACCTCAAGGCCGCTAAGCTCGCCGAGATCGAACGCGTCGTCGACAAGCTCGCCAAGTAATTGGTGCAAGGGGAACAGGTACGTTTGCACCACCTTGGTGTAGATTAACCTGTCCCCAATGCACCAAAAGGGGTATAAAGGCGTGCAGCATATCGAACGAAAGGCAATTCGCATGAATGACTTTATGAAGGGTCGCAACGGCGCCGATGAGCTCACCATCGTGATGGGCTTCGCAGGCATTATCATCGCGATAATCGGTTCGATGGCTCGTATCCAGTGGCTCAGTTGGGTCGCCATCGCCGTGATCGTGCTCGGCGTGCTGCGCGGCCTGTCCAAAAACATCGACGCGCGCCGCAAGGAGAACGATGCCTTTGTCGCGGCGACCGCAAACGTCCCCGGCCTCGGCAAGTTCGTCGCCAGCCTGGGCGGCGGGACTGCGGCTGCCAACGCCTCGCGCGCGGCCGGCACCAGTAAGGAAGACTTTGAGCGTGCCAAGCGCACGGCCAAGAAGATGTGGAAGGGTCGCAAGACCACGGCCTACCTCAAGTGCCCCAACTGCGGCCAGATGCTGTCCGTCCCCAAGGGCAAGGGCAAGATCCGCGTCACCTGCCCCAAGTGCCACGCCAAGATGGAAACCCGCTCCTAGCCGCTACACCATAGGACAAAATAAAAGCCGAGGCCTCGTGTTGAGACCTCGGCTTTTTGCATGGGTCGACATCATTCGATGAAGCCGTCGCACCTGCGCCTAAGCTACGCCGTCGCGGGCGAGCTCCTCGGCCAGCGCCTCTGCCGGCATGGCCATAATCGCGTCGAGCTCCGCGTCAACCTCGGGAATGCGCTTCACCTTGAGCTTGCGCACCAGATCGCCACGGCACATCACATGCATCGGCTCACGCAGAGCGCATAGGTCATCGAGCGGATTCTTGCGCGTCACCAGGATATCGGCGGCCTTGCCGCACTCGATCGTACCGGTCGCGTCACCCAGGCCCAGTAGCTCAGCATTGACCTGCGTGGCCGTGTGCAGTGCAAAGGCATTGCTCACGCCCACGTACTTGGCAAAATAGGCCACCTCGCGCCACATGTCGTACTGCGTCACGAACGGGCAGCTCGAGTCCGTGCCCAGGCCCACCTTGACACCGGCTTCCAGCGCCGCACGAGCGCTCTCGATAATGCCCGAGCACACGATGTCACCGTTCTTCTTCTGCGTATCGGTCGAATGGGTCTTTTCCGGATCGAGCAACACAAACGGCAGTGCGGGGCTGATCGTGCAGGTCGCGCTTGGCGCGCGTCCCTCGAGCTGAGTTCCCACGGCGCCGTGGTACAGCTCCAGAATCTCAGGCGTCAGCGGAGCGCCGTGCTCGATTGTGTCGACCCCGGCCTGAAGCGCGGCCTTCACACCTTCGGTGCTCTCGACATGGGCCATGACCGGAAGGCCGACCTCGTGCGCCGCCCTGCACGCCGCAGCGGCAACCTCGACCGGCATGCGCAGCACGCCCGGCTCGCCCACCTCGGTCGCGTCGAACACGCCACCCGTCACGAACAGCTTGATGACGTCGGCACCGCGCGCATACAGGTCGCGCACCTGCTGGGCTGCCTCTGCGGGAGTATTGGCCACCTGCGCAAAGAGGCCCGCACCGTGGCCACCCGGCACCGTGACACCCGTTCCCGGTGTCACCAGACGCGGACCCTGATACTTACCGGCGTCGATGGCGTTGCGCACGGCGATGTCGGCAAACAGCGGGTCGCCTGCACCGCGCACCGTAGTCACGCCGCTTGCCAGCTGCTGCTGAGCGCTGCCCTTGAGGATATGGCGCACGATGGCGCGGCCCACGGGATTGTCGAGCTTCTTCATCAGCGCGCCGGCATCTCCCGCCGAGACCGGTTTGCCCGAACCGCACAGATGCACGTGCATATTGATGAGACCCGGCATGAGATACGCACCTGCCAGGTCGATGACCTCGGCACCCGCCGGAGCTTGGGCCACGGCGCTCGGTCCCATCCAGGTGATGATGCCACGCTCGACAGCCACGGCCATATCGGGCTGCGGCTCCATATGTTCCGAACCATCCAGGACGGTCGCATTGATAAACAATGTGGGACGATCGGCAGACGCCATATCGAGCTCCTCCCTCGCGATTAACTTGAACATTTGTCCATTATCACCCAGCGCGGCAGGATTGCTGCGGACATATCGGCTAACGGAGGGACGAGAGAGATGTGAGGGCAAACGGAGACAGCGCGGCGATGTTCCGGTCGTTCCAGCAAAACGTCTTGATTTGTAACAGGTAGACCGTCTTTAACCTTCCAAGTGTTACAGATCGAGATTTTTCGGTACCGCGTCCAACCTTTGTCTCAATCTGTAACATGTAGACCGGTTTTTGGCCGTTAGATGTTACAGATCGAGATATTCTCCAGCCCCGTCGCCAAACGTCTAAATCTGTAACAGTTACGAGGCCAAACGGCCCCTTGTTGTTACAGGTCGAGACAAACTCGGCAGGAACAACCACATCCGCGTCAGTCGCACCCCTCAGTGTCCATACCACTGCCGTCTCCATTCCTCAGCCAAATCGGCCCGTCGCGGAATACCCGCCAGCCTCATTTTCTCGACCAGCTTCCCCGGGTCTTTGAGTTCGTTAAACGTAAACCGAAGCACCTTGTGCCCGAGCATTGTCAGATGGGACTCCCGTTGACGTTCTGCCACGAATGGGTCGACCGACTCACGGCCCTCGCCGTTCTGCAAGGTGTACTTCCCCTTTCCGTCGAGCTCGCCGATGACACACGTCCCGTCCTCGAGCCGCCAAAAATAGTCGACGCGAAACACCTGGCTCGGATCGAGCGGGTCGCGAAACTCCACCTGCAGCTCCGGAACCGGAAAGCCGTACGCAATAAAGAACGCTCGGAACCGAGACTCGCCACCGTTTTCGGACAGCCCGTCCGCATACGACGCGATCACCTGCGCTCTGCGATACCCGTGCTTGCCTTCACAATCTATACGAAGCCGCTCACAAAAGTCATCGCGCGATACGCCCTTTGTCCGCAACGCAGAATCGGCAATCGCCAGGCCATACGAAAACGGCGCGCGCAGCAGGCAATCCTCTACCGTGCGCCAAAACGGCGTCGCCCGCACGCCGTCGGCTTGTTCAAGCGCACCCGCCGTCCGCGGACGCAACAGCCGGCATCCTGCACTCAGCGGCACCGAGCAACCTGTCTTAACAAGAAATCGCGGCCCAAGCAGATCATTCGGCACCTCCAGACCCCACAAAAGTGCCGCGTCATAACCCCAAAACGCCCAATCGGGATGAAACTCCGCAAGCCCTCTGATGGTACGTAGTGCTCGCTCCGTCGGCGTCAACGCATCCCAATCATGTTGAAAGCAGAACAGATACGACTCGGGCTCCGCAATATCATCGGTTCCCACATGACGCCGCAGCCACATGAGCTCGGCATTGTCGTGCGTCACAAGCAGCACGCCTTGTTCAGCCGCCTTCGCGAGCCTGGCAAGCATCCTATTCCGCGCCAAGGTGTTACGTGTTGCATGCTTGTGTTTGAAAACGGTATTAGACACTTCCATCACCACCACATCGGACAAATGGACCATTGTCACCGTCGCCTCTGTCGACAAACGTCTCGATCTGTAACAGGAAGACAGTCTTTGAGCCTCTAGTTGTTGTTACAGATCGAGATTTTCAGTCGCGCGTCCAACCTTTGTCTCAATCTGTAACAGTTAGACCGATTTTTGGCCCCTTCCCGTTACAGATCGAGATCTTTCGGCAGGTGCCAACCTTCCGTCTTGATCTGTAACAGTTAGACGTTCTCCAGGCCCCAAACGTTACAGATTTAGACAAACCAGCGGCGTCCAACCTTTGTCTCGATCTGTAACAGGTAGACCGGTTTTTTGTCCCTAAACGTTACAGATCGAGACATAAAGGCAGAAGGCAAGGCAGGTGACAACCGCCCACCCCCTACTCCCATTCCTGTTCGTAGATGTTGAGCGACTTGACGTACCGCCCCTGGGCGCCCATGATGTCGCGGACCAGGCGCAAGAAGAAGCTAATGCACGAGGTGTCGAAACCGTCCTCTAGGTCCTCGGGATGCACCGCGCCCGGCCCGTCGACCGCCGTGTCGCTCAGGCGCGCGATGTCATACAGGTAAAGCTGCCCCGCCGTCAGCCAGACATCGTCGATGCACGCGAGTCGCACCGCAATCGCGCCATCGCTCCAATGCTCCTTTTGCACGATATGTGGGTCGTAGACGTCAAAGCGACGGTCGGTGCGCGTGTCCTTCAGCACGACCATGCCAGTCGCGGACTCCTTGTCCAAAATGCCAAAGCGCGAGAAATACTGCGTGTCGCGCACCTGCTTAAGTCGCCCGAGCGAAACAGGAGAAATTGACGCTGGCGGCTCGTCCACAAACAGCTCCAACAGCGTCTTGCCGCGGTAATAGGGGCGCTCAAACAACAGCCAATCGGTAAACGCCATGTTGTAGGCCATGATTTCGTTTTGAGAAGGTTCCTCGCAATAGCTGAGCCACGGATCGACGATAATCTCGAACTGCTCGCGCGCCGGCTCAAGGAATTGAAACTTCCGCAGCATCCAAAAGTGAGCCATGTCGGCAATATCGTTGCCGACGGCTTCGGCCAGCTGTGCTCGGTCAAAAACTTGGTCAGTCATGGCATCCTCCTCAAACTGATGGACCTCAATTTGAGCTTACGAGGAGGGCGAGCAACCACTGTCAGCGCGGGCAAAATAGGCCTTCGACTGCAAACCAGATGCTAACCAAACACTTGACGGGACACTTGACCGAATGAGCGCACCGCAAAGAAACCGCAGGTAGACATAGACAGTCAGTTCACTCATTTGAGGCAAGCGCCCGCTACCGCCACAGAAAGAGCAGAGTAGCGCAGCCGCAAACGTCGACAAATGAACACTTGCACGTCAATAAATGACAAAATCGCCCGCGAACTCGCAAGGAGTGTCCCAGACTGCCGGCAAAAAAGGAACGTCCCCAGCTGCCAGCACTTGGGGACGTTCCTCATGTGCCGGCCGTTGGGGACAGCCCTTGACGATTCAGTTGTAGACAGCCGCCTTACAGCTCCAGCGCCTCAGCGACTTCGACTGCGCAGGCCAGGGCATCGGCCATGGCGTTCACAACGAGCGAGCTGCCGTTGCGGGCATCACCCGCCACATACACCGGCGCGGCATCCGCGGCGACACCCTCCGTGCGAGCCGCGAGGTGCGAGCCCTCGGCAGCCATCACCGGCAGCGGACGACCAGCGGTGGCAACAGGCACGCTCACCGCATCGAACACGCCATGCTCGGGACCCGTAAAGCCGCAGGCGATGAGCACCAGCTGCGCCGGCACCTCACGCTCGGAGCCCGCGATGCGCTCCGGCTTTCCCGCCGACCAGTCCAGATCGACCACGCGCAGACCCGCAGCCGCACCCTTCTTGTCCAGCAGCACCTCGAGCGTATCCACGCCCCAGGCACGCATCTCGCCACCCATCGCAGCGATAGCCTCCTGCTGGCCGTAGTCGGTCTTCTTAACGTTGGGCCACTGCGGCCAGGGGTTGCTCGCCGCGCGCTTATCGGGCGCGGCCGGCAAGAACTCAAACTGGCGCACGCTGCGCGCACCCTGGCGCACCGCGGTACCCACGCAGTCGTTGCCGGTATCGCCACCGCCAATGACCACGACGTCCAGACCGTGCGCGTTCACCGCGGGCTCGCCACCATCGAGCACCGAGATGGTCGAAGCCGTCAGGTAGTCCACCGCGTACACCACGCCCGGGGCATCAATGTTCGCAGCCGAAAGCCCACGCGGAGCACGGGCGCCGGCAGCCACCACGACGGCGTCAAAGCCATCGAGCTTGGCGGCAACCTTGGGATCGTTCACATCGGCACCAAGCTCAAACACAATGCCCAGCTCGCGCATGAGCGCCACGCGACGCTCGACCACGGACTTCTCGAGCTTCATGTTGGGAATGCCGTACATGAGCAGGCCGCCCGGGCGGTCGTCACGCTCAAACACCGTCACACGGGCGCCACGACGCGCAAGCTCCCATGCTGCCACCAGACCGGCAGGGCCGGAGCCCACCACGGCAACCGTGGGTGCGCCCTCCCCTGCCGGCTCAAAGCGACGCGGACCGCCATCTGCCCACTCATGGTCGCTGATCGCACGCTCGTTGTCATGGATCGTCGTGGGTTGGCCCTCGGCAGCGCCGAGGG
>WGSK01000047.1:0-14111 GCA_014871655.1 Collinsella sp.
AAGAGAAGAGGCGGGGCATGCCCCGCCTCTTACACCACATCTCTGCGCGCTACCGTTACGGCTAGAAATCCATGCGCCATTTTATGCAATTAATTAACGCATTTATGCAAAATGGCTTACGTGCGTACGTCTCGGGGTAGATGTTTGCCTCGGCGCTGCGTAAGTCATCCTGTCTGTAGTGTCTTTGACAGGCGGCCGCGGTCCCGTTTGGGGTCGCGGCTGTTTTGTTGTGGGTCAAATATGAACGTTGTGTTAATGAGTCGGTGGACGGTAGTGTTTTTCGGTGAGCGGCGTATCCTTCCAACGGTTTATCTAATGTGTCAGTTGAAAGGAAGAGGGCGCTCGTCATTGTTTGAATGTGAACTGCCGTTTGACCACAAGACGTTGCATCTGGAGCTCGAGGATAAGAACTTCGCGGGTGTGATGGAAGGTCATCAAAACGAGTTTAAGACCACGAAATCACAGGAAGAGCTGGTAGAGGAGTCACTTGCCAACCCTTATGGCTCGCCTTCGCTCGAGGAGCTTTGTGCTGGCAAGAAGGATATTGTCATCATTAGCTCCGATCATACGCGCCCCGTTTCCTCGCGTGTGACGATGCCTATTCTGCTGCATCACATCCATTCCGCTGCGCCCGAGGCTCGCGTGCGTATTTTGGTTGCTACGGGTATGCATCGTCCGTCGACGCACGAGGAGCTCGTCAACAAGTACGGCGAGGAGATCGTTGCCAACGAGGAAATCGTTATGCACGTCGCGACCGATGACAGCATGATGAAAAAGATCGGCACCCTGCCTTCTGGCGGCGAGTGCATCATCAACAAGATTGCTGCCGATTGCGATCTGCTGCTTGCCGAGGGCTTTATTGAGCCGCACTTCTTTGCCGGTTTCTCTGGCAGCCGCAAGTCCGTCCTGCCTGGTATCGCCAGCTACAAGACCATCATGTACAACCACAACGGTCAGTTTGTGAACGATTCCCATTCGCGTGCCGGCAACCTGTGCCACAACCACGTGAGCGAGGACATGTTTGCCGCTGCCGAGATGGCTCACCTTGCCTTTGTGCTCAACGTGGTGCTCAACGGCAAGCACGAGGTCATCGGCTCCTTTGCCGGCGACATCCACAAGGCGCACGAGGCTGGCTGCGAGTTCGTAAAGAGCCTTGCCGGCGTTGAGCCCGTTGAGTGCGAGATTGCCATCACCACCAACGGCGGCTACCCGCTCGATCAGAACATCTACCAGGCCGTGAAGGGCATGTGCGCTGCCGAGGCCACGCTTCCCGAGGGCGGCGTGATCATCGACGTCGCCGGTTGTGCCGACGGTCACGGTGGCGAGGGCTTCTATCACAACATCGCCGACAACGATCCGGCAGAGTTTGAGCGCGCCTGCATCGACCGTCCCAAGGACGAGACCCTGCCCGATCAGTGGACGAGCCAGATTTTCGCCCGCATCCTGGCGCATCACCCTGTGATCATGGTCACCGACCTGTGCGATCACCAGATGCTCAAGGATATGCACATGATGCCGGTCAACACTATCGAGGAGGCGCTCAAGCTCGCCTTTGAGATGAAGGGTGCCGATGCCAAGGTGGCCGTCATTCCCGATGGCCTGGGCGTTGTCGTCGCTCAGCACTAGCGCGCGGCCTAAACGAATCGTTTATAACCGACAAGAAAGATAAGGTTTTATGCTTACCAAACTCCTCTGCGAATTCGGCGCAACGGCCCTCATGATCATCTTTGGCGTGGGCGTGCACTGCGATACCGTGCTCAAGGGCACCAAGTATCAGGGCTCCGGTCATATGTTTGCCATCACCACTTGGTCTTTTGGCATCTCGGTCTGCCTGTTTGTCTTTGGCGGCGCCGTGTGCATGAACCCGGCCATGGTGCTTGCCCAGTGCATCGTGGGCCTGGTGCCGTGGAGCAGCTGCATCCCCTTCATGATTGCCGATATGCTCGGCGGCTTTGTGGGCGCCGTAATCGCTTGGCTTATGTATGCCGATGAGTTCAAGGCTTCCGAGGGCGTCGTCGACCCCATTGCCCAGCGCAACATCTTCTCGACCAACCCCACCACCGAGGGTACGAACTATGCCCGTAACTTCTTCTGCGAGGCTATCTGCACCTTTGTGTTCATCAGCGCCATCCTTGCTGCCGCTAGCCGCGCCGGCGAGAACGTTCTGATGCTCGCCATCTGCGTCGGTCTGATCGTTTGGGCTGTTGGCATGGGCATGGGCGGTATCACCGGCTTCGCCATGAACCAGGCTCGTGACCTTGGTCCTCGCATGGCCTATCAGGTGCTGCCGATCAAGAACAAGGCTGACAACAACTGGAAGTACGGCCTGCTTGTTCCTAGCATCGCGCCGTTTGTCGGTGCCGCTCTGGCTGCGCTGTTTGTGCATGGTTTCTTGGGCATGTTCTAGTCCAAGACAATTGATATAACGCCCGGGTCCGGCATAGGTTAACTTTCCGCCGCGTCCTCGGACATGCAAGAAGCTCCCGCTGCGCACTTCGTGCGGCGGGAGCTTCTTGCGTCCTGCGGAGTGCGGCGGAAAGTTAACCTATGCCGGACCCTGCGGGAATCCAGTTGCGTTCGAACAAGCAACCAACATATATATCTGAATTTGGATGTGGTGGGCACTTTGTTGTTAGGCGCTTTGAGGTGCGAGTGGCACTTTGGGATGCGTGGCGTCTTGAGTCGGAGCGGAACTTTGGAATGGGATTCGCGCTTTGGGATGGGGCTCCCACTTTGGGAAGGGATAGTTACTTAGTTGAAGAGGGGTTTTATGGCTGAGAGGTAGTCTTTGGCTACGTCGGCTTTGTTTGCTTGGAAGTTGTGCCAGGCCCACCATTGGACGGTGGCTACGAAGCTTGAGGCTATGTGGTGTAGTAGGAAGCTTCGGTCCATGGTGGCGGAGGGGCCGTTTGGGTCGGTAGGGACGGTTTCGGCTGCTCGTGACATGATGGTCTTGCGTAAGCAGTCGGCGAAGACGCGTGAGCCGGCACCGGCTACGAGGGCTCGTACGCCCTGACGGCGCTCCCAGAGGTTGTTGAGGATATGCTCGACTTGCACGAGTGGGTCGTCGAGCGGCGTACCATCGTCGTCGAGGGCGTGGGTGCAGATGTCGCTCACGAGCTCGGACAGTAGGTCGTCTTTGCTCTTAAAGAGGCCGTAGAATGTCGCGCGGCCTACGTGGGCGCGAGCGATGATGTCGCCGACAGTGATCTTGCCGTAGTCCACTTCGCGTAGCAGCTCGGAGAACGCCGCAACGATGGCAGCGCGGCTTTTTTCTTTGCGGGCATCCATGGTTATGCATCCACTTGAACAAGCAGGCAACGGAGCGTGCCGGAGCAACCCTCGTAGGGACGCTTGCCGGCGCCGTAGCCGACGGCTTCGATGCGGTAGCGTGCCGGCAGGTGCTCGGACGTGCGCAGCGCGGCGACGATGGCGGCGCCCGTGGGCGTCACGAGCTCGCCGGCGACCGGTACGGGCGTGAGGGCGATATTGCCCGCCTGGCATAGGTTGACAACGGCGGGGACGGGAATGGGCATGAGGCCGTGGGCGCAGCGGATGGTGCCGTGGCCCTCGGAAAGCGACTCGACAACGATGTCCTCAATACCCAGGTCATCGAGGCAGATGGCGACAGAGCAGACGTCGACGATGGAGTCGACGGCGCCCACCTCGTGGAACATGACGGTTTCGGGCGTTTTGCCGTGGGCCTTGGCCTCGGCGGCGGCAAGTGCGGTAAAGATGGCGAGCGCACGACGCTTGGCGCCATCGCTTAGCTGTGAGCCGTCGATGATGGCGGTGACGTCCGCCAAAGAACGGTGGTGATGGTGGTGGGCGTGATGGTGACCCTCGTGACCATGGTCGTGGGCCTCATGGTCATGGTCGTGTGTGTGCTCGTGTTCGTGCTCGCCATGGCCATGATGGTGGTGCTCATGCTCATGCTCATGCTCATGCTCATGCATATGCTCGACAGCTGCTTCGTTGCCGTAGAGCCAGGCCATATCGTGATCGTGGTTCTCGAGCTCCTCTGCAAGCTGGACATCGAAATCGCAGGCGTCGATGCCGTGCTTGTTTACGCGCGTCACGGCGATCGAAAAGCCGTCGACCGGCAGCGTGGCGAGCTGTTCGTGCAGATGCTCCTCGCTGGCGCCCAGGTCGAGCAGGGCCGCGACGGTCATATCGCCGCTGATGCCCGAGGTGCCGTCGATGATAAGCGTGTGCTGATGGTTGGACATAGAATGCTCCTTAACGGGCGCAGGGCGTGCCGGCGCTCAAATGATTGATAAGACTTGCCTGGTAGGCGGCGCCGAAGCCATTGTCGATGTTGACGACTGAAACGCCGCTGGCGCAGGAGTTGAGCATGGCGAGCAGTGCGGCCACGCCGCCAAAGCTCGCGCCATAGCCCACGCTGGTGGGGACGGCGATGACCGGACAGCTCACAAGGCCGCCGATAACGCTCGCCAGGGCGCCTTCCATGCCGGCGATGGCGATGACCACCTGCGCCTGGGCAAGTTCCTCAGCATGAGCGAGCAGGCGGTGCAGGCCGGCGACACCTACGTCGTAGAGTCGATTGACCTCGTTGCCGTAGAACTCGGCCGTCAGTGCCGCCTCTTCGGCGACGGGCAGGTCGCTCGTGCCGGCGCAGGCGACGACGATGCGTCCGTTGCCGGTAGGGGAGGGCTTGCCACCCACCAGGGCGAGCTGGGCGTCCGGGACATATCCCAAGTAGATGTCGTTGCCAAGAAGCTCAGCGGTGCGCGCGGCTTTTTCGGCATCCAAGCGTGTGACTAGGATGCGCTCCTGGCCGGCATCGCGCAGCTCTTCGATAATGGCGGCAATCTGCTCGGCGGTTTTACCGGCACCGTAGACAACCTCGCCGGCTCCCTGGCGCACTCCGCGCGAAAGATCGAGCTGCGCAAAGCCCAAATCGGCGGTCGGAGCCGTCTGGATGCGCGTGAGGGCGTCGGCAGGGGTGACTGATCCGCCGGCAACATCGCTCAGCAGCTGCTCAAGATCTCGCTTATCCATATATGTTCCCTTCGACGGCGCAAAGTCTAGCACTCAAAGGGTATGTTTCCGAACACTAAGACAAAATTGTTCGGAAACTATAGGACGGACTGATTCAATTGTTAGACGGATCGGCTAGTCGCGCAGGATGATGTCCATGGCGAGCATCAGGTTGCGCTCGTCGATGGCAAACGGGGCGGCTTCGCGCGTCTTGGGCTTGGCGCAAAACGCGATGCCCGTGCCCGCGGCCTGGATCATGGGGATGTCGTTTGCCCCGTCGCCAATAGCGACCGTGTGGGCCATGTCGACGCCGCACTCAACTGCCCAGTCCAGCAGCTGGATGAGCTTGGACTCCTTGGTCACAATCTCGGCAGCCAACTTACCGGTAAGCTTGCCGTCCACGACCTCTAGGCGGTTGGCCAGGCAAAAATCGATGCCCGCGGCGGCTGCGATCTTGTCAGCGACCTCGTGGAAGCCGCCGCTTACCACGCCGACCTTCCAGCCCTTGCTGTGTGCCGAGCGCACAAGCTCCAGCGCGCCGGGGGTAAATGTCACGCGCTCAAAAGTGCGCTCGAACACGCTCTCATCCAAGCCGGCAAGCAGCCCCACGCGCTCCTCGAGCGCTTGCTTAAAGTCCAGCTCGCCGCGCATGGCGCGTTCGGTGATCTGCGCCACCTGCTCGCCCACGCCTGCCTCCTCGCCCAACAGATCGATGACCTCCTGGTTGATGAGCGTGGAGTCGATATCCATAACAATGAGGCGTGCAGTCATGACGGGCCTTTCCAAGTGCTGTTTTATTGGGGCATATTGTCGCACGTGACGAGCGCGGGCGGGTGCCGCGGTGCGTCAATTGTTTCGTCTCCGTCAAGTCTTTGGGCAGGAGCTACTTTTCCGCGGCACATCGACACAGGTGCGATAAGATAGAACGCCATGTCTGGCTGCGCGGTTTACGCAGGCTGGGCAAATCTGTACGACGCCGCCCGGAACGACACGGGGCGGCACAGATCCATAAAGGAGGATCACTGGTATGAGCCAGACCCGTCCCATCGACGAGCATTCCATGCACACCCGTACCTGCGGCGAGCTTCGCCGCGAGAACGTGGGCGAAGAGGTCACCCTCACCGGTTGGGTGAGCCGTCGCCGCGACCACGGCGGCCTTATCTTCTGCGACCTTCGCGACCGCGAGGGCATTACGCAGCTCACCTTCGACCCCGAGCACTCCGATGGCGATGCCTTTAAGATCGCCGAGACCATGCGTCCCGAGTGGCCCATCAAGATCCACGGCGTCGTGCGCGCCCGTGGCGAGGAGACCACCAACACCAAGCTCGCGACCGGCGAGATCGAGGTCCTGACCGACCACGCCGAGGTGCTCAACACGTCCGTCACCCCGCCGTTCCAGATCGAGGACGGCATCGAGACCAGCGAGGACACCCGCCTGCGCTATCGCTATCTGGACCTCCGCCGTCCCGAGATGATGGCCAACCTCAAGCTGCGCTCCGACTTTACCTTTGCCATTCGCGAGGCGCTGCACAACCGTGAGTTCATGGAGGTCGAGACGCCCTCCCTGTTTAAGTCCACGCCCGAGGGCGCCCGCGACTTCATCGTTCCCAGCCGTATTCAGCCGGGCAACTTCTACGCCCTGCCGCAGTCCCCGCAGCTCCTGAAGCAGCTGCTTATGGTCGGTGGCGTCGAGCGCTACTATCAGGTTGCCAAGTGCTTCCGCGACGAGGACCTGCGTGCCGACCGTCAGCCCGAGTTCACTCAGGTCGATATCGAGATGTCCTTCGTGGACCAGAACGACGTTATGAGCGCGCTCGAAGAGGTCCTGGCCGATGCCTTTGGCCGCATGGGTGTCGAGATGCCCACGCCGCTGCGTCGCATGAACTACTGGGAGGCCATGGACACCTATGGCTCCGACAAGCCCGATACCCGCTATGGCATGCACCTGGTCGACCTGACCGACATCTTTGCCAACTCCAAGTTCAAGGTCTTTGCGACCGCCGCAAATGAGGAGGGCTCTGTCGTCAAGGCCATCAACGCCAAGGGCGCCGGTGCCTGGGCACGTGCCAAGATCGATAAGCTCTCCGGCGTGGCCTCCACGTTTGGCGCCAAGGGCCTGGCATGGATCGCCTTCCGCGAGGATGGCTCCATCAACAGCCCCATCGTCAAGTTCTTCTCGGACGAGGAGATGGCGGCTATGAGCGAGCGCATGGACGTCGAGCCCGGCGACCTTGTGATGTTCGCCGCCGGCCCGCGCCTGCTCTCTGACGAGATCCTGGGCGGCATGCGTTCGCACATGGCCAACGCGCTCGAGATCAAGCGCGAGGGTCACGACTTCCTGTGGGTCGTCAACTTCCCGCTGTTCCATTGGGACGAGGATCGCAAGGCCTATGCTGCCGAGCACCAGCCCTTTACCCTGCCGACCGAGACCGACATCGCCAAGATCGAGGCCGATCCCCTGGCAGCCGGTTCGTGCACCTACGACTTTGTCATGGACGGCTTTGAGGCCGGCGGTGGCGGTATGCGTATCCACAACGCCGAGATGCAGATGTCCATGCTCAAGCTCCTGGGCTTTACCGAGGAGCGCGCCGAGTCTCAGTTTGGCTTCCTCATGGAGGCCCTCAAGTTTGGTGCGCCCCCGATGGGCGGTTTCGCTCTGGGCCTGGACCGCGTGTGCATGCTGCTTACCGGTTCCGACTCCATCCGCGACGTCATGGCGTTCCCCAAGACGGCCAGCGGCTCCGACCTCATGTCGGGCGCCCCGAGTGCCGTTAGCGGCGCCCAGCTCAAGGACGTCAGCCTGCGCCTGATGTAGGCGAGCGGCTACATATTGCTTGCAACGAGGGAAGGACGCGTGCCTTCCCTCGTTTTTTATGCGCCGAGGTCGTGAGGGCATGGGGTGACCGGACGTCGAGGAAACTGCGTCCCGGAATTTGCGTCCAGAATGGGATGTACTTTCCGCCAGGGTCGCTCAGCGGAAACTGCGTCCCAGAATCCAGCCAAATAACGGGTCGCACTTTCCGGTTGAGCCTTCTGGCGGAAACTGTGTCCCATCATTGACGCTCGAAATGGGATGCGGTTTCCGTCCCACCCTCAACAAGCATCTAACGCTACAATAACTACCACGTGGCTGGGTTTGCCGGCCGAATGTGCGATGCCGCGGGAGGGGACATGGTCGAGTTTACGAAGACGATTAAAGATCCGTTGGGATTGCATGCCCGCCCGGTTGCGCTGCTCTATGACATCATTGCCAAGCATCGTAGCGACGTGTCGGTTTCGATTGGTGACCGCTACACCGATGGCCGCGACGTTATAGGGCTCATGGCACTCTGCGGCGAATGTGGCGAAGACGTCGTGTTCCGCGTTTCGGGCGTGGATGAGGCCTCCTGCGTCACGTCGATCAGAAACCTCTCGCTCTAAGCGCATCAATGTGACAAGGGGACAGTCCCCTTTGTTGCATAAATTGGTATGACAAGGCACCGCAAAGAGATGGTCTTTGTGGTGCTTCTTTTGTTTCGTATAGGAAACTTTTTCGAAATCTGAATGGGGACCCTTTCCAAAAAGTTAACCACGTGTTAGTTTACTAAAGCGAACATAGACGTGGTTAACTTTTACTGCGCCGATGTGGAGAACGAATCGATGTTAGGAGCCAAGTCATGTCTTGCGGACCGCAGATGCCGGCAATGCCGCTTTCGATGGTAAAAGCGGGCGAAACCGTGCGCGTGTCTCGTGTAAAGGGCAATGAGGATATGAAGCACCACCTCAAGGACCTCGGCTTTGTCGAGGGCAGCGAAATCCACGTGGTGAGCTCGAGTGGCGCCAATATCATCGTCACTGTGCTGGGCGCACGCTTTGGCATCGATTCCAAGGTCGCCATGCACATCATGACTGTCGGTTAGTCGACGGTATTTCTGTACGCACTGAAAGGGGGACAAGTAAATGAAGACGTTGGGTGACGTTAAGGTGGGCGAGAGCTCTACCATCGTCAAGCTTCACGGTGAGGGTGCGCTTCGCCGCCACCTTATGGACTTGGGGCTCATCAAGGGCACTTCGTTCAAGGTCGTGAAGGTCGCGCCGCTCGGTGATCCGGTCGAGATCAACGTGCGCGGCTACGAGCTTTCCATCCGCAAGGAGGAGGCGGCCGTCGTCGAGGTCCAGTAAGGGCTCGCGGCGTATATTTCTGCAGATAAAGTTAGGTATTTCTAACTTAATGCAGCATCTTTGAAGCACATTATCCAGCCTGCGCGGAGAAAGCAGCGCAGGCACACAAGGAAGAAGGATTGAATGGCGGATTCTCAGATCCATGTCGCGCTGGCGGGTAACCCCAACTGCGGCAAGACCACGCTTTTCAACCTGATCACCGGCGCCAACGGCTACGTTGGCAACTGGCCCGGCGTCACGGTTGAGAAAAAGGAAGCCAAGCTCCTAAGCGACAAGAACGTTACCATCACGGACCTCCCCGGCATCTACTCGCTTTCCCCCTACAGCCCCGAGGAGCAATGCTCGCGCGATTACCTCATGAGCGGCGAGCCCGATGTTGTCGTCCAAGTTGTCGATGCCACCAACCTCGAGCGTAACCTGTACCTGGCGCTTCAGGTTATCGAGACCGGCCTGCCCGTGGTTGTTGCCCTCAACATGGCCGACTTGGTCGAGAAGAACGGCGACAAGATCGACACGGACAAGCTCTCCAAGAAGCTCGGCTGCCCGGTTATGATGATCTCGGCTCTTAAGAACAAGGGCATCAAGGAGCTGTTCGAGCAGGTCAAAAAGTCCGCTGCTTCCAAGGGGCAGGTGCCGGAGCACAAGTTCGACTCCTCCATCGAGGACGTTCTGACGCACATCGAGAACAACCTTCCGGCGAGCGTTCCCGCTAACAAGCGTCGCTATTACGCCGTCAAGCTGTTTGAGCGTGACGCAGACGCCTGCAAACTCATCAACCTCACCAAGGAGAAGGCTGCTCGCGTGGAGCAACTGGTCGCCCAGTGCGAGCAGGATTGCGATGACGACGCCGAGTCCATCATCACCGGTGAGCGCTATGGCGTCATCGCGCACATCATCGATGAGTGCCTCACCAAGGCCCCGGCCAAGATGAGCACTTCCGAGAAGATCGACCGTGTGGTTACCAACCGTATCCTGGGCCTGCCGATCTTTGTGGTCATCATGTTCTGCGTGTACTACATCGCCGTTTCCACCCTGGGCGGAACGGTGACCGACTTCACCAACGATCAGCTCTTTGGCACCGACGGTTGGTATGTGCTCGGTCAGGGCCGCGATGCTTACGATGAGGCTGTCGAGGCCGCGGGTGACGACGCCGACTCGGTCGACCCGGCACAGTACGGCCCCTATGTCCCGGGTATCACCACCATGGTGCACGACGCCCTCGTGGCGGGTGGCACCGAGGACGGTGGCCTGGTCGATTCGCTGGTCTGCGACGGTATCGTTGGCGGCCTGGGCGCCATCTTCGGCTTTGTGCCGCAGATGTTCCTGCTGTTCGTGATGCTGTCCTTCCTGGAGGACTGCGGCTACATGGCCCGCGTCGCCTTTATCATGGACCGCGTGTTCCGCCGCTTTGGCCTGTCCGGTAAGTCGTTCATCCCCATGCTCGTGTCCTCAGGCTGCGGCGTCCCCGGCGTCATGGCCACCAAGACCATCGAGAACGAGAAGGACCGCCGCATGACGGTCATGACCACCACGTTCATCCCCTGCGGCGCCAAGCTGCCGATCATCGCCCTGCTCATGGGCTCCATCATTGGCGATTCTTCCACCACGGCCGCATGGATCAGCCCGCTTTTCTACTTCCTGGGCGTCTTTGCCGTCATCGCCTCGGGCCTCATGCTCAAGAAGACCAAGCTCTTCGCCGGCCGTCCGACCCCGTTTGTCATGGAGCTTCCTGCCTACCACTTCCCGGCGATCCGCTCTTGGGCGCTGCATGTGTGGGAGCGCTGCTGGGCCTTTATCAAGAAGGCCGGCACGGTCATCTTCGCATCCACCGTCGTGGTTTGGTTCCTCTCCAACTTTGGTAGCTACAACGGCGCGTTTGGCTTCCTGCCTGCGATGGACGGCATCCCCGAGGAGTTTATGGACTACTCCGTGCTTGCCATGCTGGGCAACCTGGTCGCTTGGATCTTCGCCCCGCTCGGCTTTAGCACCTGGCAGGCCACCGCACTGACTGTCTCTGGCCTCGTCGCCAAGGAGAACGTCGTCGCCACCGCCGGCTCGCTGCTGTCCGTCGCAGACGCGGGCGAGACCGACCCGAGCCTGTGGACCGCGTTTGCCGGCATGTTCCCCACCATGGGCGCTTGCGTTGCCTTCGGCGCCTTCAACCTGCTGTGCGCTCCGTGCTTTGCCGCCATTGGCACCATCCGCAACCAGATGGACTCTGGCAAGTGGACCGCGATTGCCATCGGCTACGAGTGCGCCTTCGCTTGGGTGATTGGCCTGTTCATCAACCAGTTCTACAACCTGCTTGTCCTTGGGCAGTTTGGTATCTGGACGGTTGTGGCGATTGTGCTGCTGGTCGCGATGCTCT
Organism: Collinsella sp.; assembly: GCA_014871655.1. Lineage (GTDB taxonomy): Bacteria > Actinomycetota > Coriobacteriia > Coriobacteriales > Coriobacteriaceae > Collinsella. The sequence goes on from WGSK01000047.1 coordinate 11,531, forward strand.
TCCAGATCTTCCGTCCCATGCCTAAGCATGCGTGGACGGACGAGGACGAGACCAACACCGCTTCCGCTGCAGTTTCCGCTTAAGTCCGAATAAGGATTAACCCCTTTCCACGAGCCCGGGTGTCCCAGCGACACTCGGGCTTTTTGGTGGGGGAGATGTGGCGTTTCCGCAGATAAAACCGACCAAAATTAACCTGTCCCTTTTTGGTAGGTGGAGAATGGGGTAAAGTAAGTGGTGGTTAACTAGAGGAGGCTTGCTATGGCACCTATCGATATTGTTGTACTGGCTGTTATCGGTATTGCGTTTGTCGCGGTATGCGTGCGCATCTACCGCAAGGGCACCTGCGCTGACTGCGCTCAGGGTGGCGTTTGCACGGGGCATTGCTCCAACAAAAAGACCTGTGCCGCGCTGAAAGGCGTCGACAAAATCGCCGAAGACTTGGGCCGCGGTATTCATTAGCCGACCGGCTTTTGGGCATGTATGACTGCGGATGCGGCGGTTGCTGATACGATAGGTACGTTAGCAACTGCCGCCGAGCGGCTCAAACGAAAGGAACCCTGTATGGAGTCCTCTGCCTATCCGATGCTCTTTAGCCCGATCAAGGTCGGTACGACCGAGGTCAAGAACCGCGTCTTTATGCCGCCGGTGTCCACCAACCTGGCCGATCATGGCTATGTGACCGACGATTTGGTCGATCATTACCGTGCCCGCGCCAAGGGCGGCGTGGGCCTGATCATCACCGAGGTCGTGACGGTCGAGCCCACCTATACCTATCTGCCGGGCGACATGTGCTGCTACGACGACACGTTCATCCCCGGCTGGGAAAAGCTCGCCGCGGCCGTCCACGAGTATGGCTGCAAGATCATGCCGCAGCTCTTCCACCCCGCCTACATGGCCTTTAACATTCCGGGCACGCCGCGCCTGATCGCTCCGTCCTTCGTGGGACCGTCCTATGCCCGCGAGGCACCGCGCCCCATCACGGTCGACGAGATTCACGAGCTCACGCATCAGTTTGGCGACGCTGCCGTGCGTATGCAGAAGGCTGGCGTCGATGGCGTTGAAGTCCATGCGGCACACGCCCACGGCATGCTCGGCGGCTTTTTGACTCCGCTCTACAACAAGCGTACCGACGAGTACGGCGGCTCGCTCGACGCCCGCATGCGCTTCTTGCTCGAGGTCATCGCCGAGATTCGCGAGCGCTGCGGCAAGGACTTTATCATCGACGTCCGTATTTCGGGCGATGAGTACACCGATGGCGCCCTGACCCTCAACGACATGATCTACGTCTCACGTCGCCTGGAGAAGGCCGGCGTCGACATGATTCATGTGTCGGGCGGCACCACCATCAAGCGCGGCTCCGCGATTCCCGCCGCCGGTACCCAGCAGGCGTCGCACGCCGCCTGCTCGCGTGAGATTAAAAAACACGTCAACATTCCCGTCGCCACGGTCGGCCGCATCAACGAGGCCTGGATTGCCGAGGAGCTGATCGAGGACGGCGCTGCCGACATCTGCATGATGGGCCGCGCCAATCTGTGCGATGCCGAGTTCTGCAACAAGGCCGCTGCCGGCAACGCCGACGACATCCGTCCCTGCATCGGTTGCCTGCGCTGCCTGAACGGCATTATGTTCGGCAAGCGCATCTCCTGCACCGTCAACCCGGACGTGGAGCGCGACGGGGCCGGCTACGAGCCTGCCGCCGAGGCTAAGAACGTGCTCGTTGTGGGCGCTGGTCCTGCGGGTATGGAGGCTGCCTATATTGCCGCCAAGCGCGGACACAACGTGGTGCTCGTGGATAAGCAGGATGAGCCGGGCGGCCAGATGCGCATCGCAGCCGTTCCGCCGGCAAAGCAGGAACTCACCCGCGTGATCAAATACCAGTATCGCCGTCTTGCTGAGGCGGGCGTGAAGTGCGTCTTTGGTACCGAGCTTTCGGCCGAGGACATTCAACGTGACTACGCGGGCTACGAGGTCGTCCTGGCTTATGGCGCCGAGCCCATCGCTCCGGCCTTCATGCAGGGCTTTAAGCAGGTTATGACGGCTGACGACCTGCTGGGTGGCAAGGCTTTCCCGGGCAAGAAGATCGTCATCGTGGGCGGCGGCACCGTCGGTTGCGAGACGGCAGATTACCTGGCCCCGCTGGTTAACGACCTGTCGCCGGCCAATCGCGATGTCACCGTCATCGAGATGACCAAGACACTCGCCGCCAACGAGGGTGGTGCCGGTCGCGCGGTGCTTATCACGCGCATGCTCTCCAAGGGCGTTCATGTGCTGACAGAGGCCAAGGTGACCGAGATTACCGAGGACACTATCAGCTACGAAAAGGACGGCGAGGTCCACACCATCACCGGTGCCGATACGCTGGTGCTTGCCATGGGCTATCGTCCCAATACCAAGTTGGCCGACGACCTTGCCGCTGCCGGCGTTACCACCCACGTGCTGGGCGACGCCAACAAGTGCGGCAACATCCGCGATGCCATCGGCGACGGCTACAAGGTTGCCTGCGAGCTCTAGTCAACCCCTTGGTGCCAATCGATTGCAAAAAGCGGCGGCTGCCCAGTGTGTTGGGCAGCCGCCGCCGGCG
>WGSK01000048.1:0-12725 GCA_014871655.1 Collinsella sp.
GGTGCCCGAGCCGCGCGTGCCCTCGATCAGGTCATTCATGCGGGTGATGCAGCGCAAAAACGTCGACTTGCCGCAGCCCGAAGGGCCAATGAAGGAGGTGATGGCGTTTTTGGCGATGTTGAGGTCAAGCCCCGTCAGCGCATGAAAGTCACCGTACCAAAAGTTGAAATCCTTGGCCGTAATGGCCGCTTGCTCCAACGCGGGAGCGGACTGATAAACGGACATGGGACTCCTTAACTAGCGACGCTTGCGCGACAGGAAGCGCGCAAACAGGTTGAAGGCCAAAATGATCACCATCAGCAAGAGCGCGGTGCCGTAGGCTGCGTTCATGTTGATGCCGTCGTTGGCAAGCAGGTACAGGTGAACGGTCATGGGACGACCGGAATCGAGCGGCGAAATAGGTAGATTGATGGCCTGGCCCATGGTGTAGAGCACCACGGCGGTCTCGCCGATGGCACGGCCGATGGCGAGGACGATGCCCGTGGCAATGCGGCCAAAGGCCGAAGGAAGCACGATCTTGGAGACGACCTGCCACTTGGTAGCGCCCAGGCCGTACGCGCCCCAACGGATATAGCGCGGAACGGCGCGAATGGCTTCTTCGGTGGTGCGCATGACGATGGGAAGCATCAAGAGCGCGAGCGCCAGGGCGGCCGAGACCATCGAAAGGCCCAGGCCCATAGCCTCGACAAACAAGGCGTAGCCAAACAGGCCCATAACGATGGAGGGCACCGAGGCCAAAGCGTCAGCAGCGTAGCGAATGAGCTCGACGACCTTGCCCTGCTTGGCGTACTCGGCCAGATAGACGGCTGCCAGCACAGCGATCGGCGTGCAGATAAGCATGGCGAGCGCCGTCACGTAGACGGTCGAGACGATCGTGGGCCAAATTCCGCCCTCGGCGTTGACGCCCTGGGGCCAACCGAAGATAAAGTCGAGCGAGATGTGTGGCAGGCCGTTGATGACCACGTAGGCGATGATAGCGACCAGCACCAGCGTGGTGATGTAGGCAGCGGCACGAAACACGCCAAGCATGATCTTGTTGGACAGGTCCTTGTTGATGCGGCCCTTCTTGCCGTGGGAAAGGGCACGCTTGATGCGCTCGCGCGACGAGGTCGTATCGACCGTCGTGTCAACGGAATCGGACATAGCCTACCCCCTCTTCTTCTTGGAAATCAGACGGACGATACCCACCAGCGTGGCGGAGATGATAAACAGGACCACACCCATGCCGAACAGCGCCGAGCGGTGCAGACCCGAGGAATAGCTCATGTCGAGCGCAATCTGGCTCGTGAGCGTCGAGATGGGGCTCGCAATGCTGTCGGGAATAACCGGGGCGTTACCTACGACCATGAGCACGGCCATGGTCTCGCCGATGGCACGGCCCATACCCAGCACGATGGCATCAACGATACCCAGCTTCGCGGCAGGTAGCACGACCTTATAGATGGTCTGCCACTTTGTGGCGCCCATGGCATACGATGCCTCGCGAATGCCCATGGGAATGGAATTGAGAGCATCGATGGTGAGCGTGGTGATGGTAGGGACGATCATGATGGCGAGCACAAACCACGCCGTCAGCGCACCAAAACCAAGGCCGCCGGTCAGTTGTGCGATAAACGGGCGGATGATGATCATGCCAAAGAAGCCGTAGATGATGGAGGGTATGCCCGCCAGCAGGTCAACGGCGGGGCTGATGAGCTTGCGCACGCGCTTGCTGGCAATCTCGACCAAGTAAACGGCCGTGCCCACGCCCAGCGGCACGCCCATGGCGAGCGCACCGACGGTCACCAGACCTGAGCCGGCAAGCAGCGACATGATGCCGTAGTGGCCCTCAGAGGGCGCCCACGTAAAGCTAAAGAAGTCCGCCAGACCGATGTCGGTAAAGACGGGCAGCGCCGAGTACGTGGTAAAGACAAAAATCAGGATGACGGTAACGACCGCCAAAAACGCGCAGGCAAAGAAGATCCACTGCAGCGCCTTCTCCTTGATATAGGTACTGCGCGATACGAGCGCCAGCTCGCGCTTCTTGGGTGCCTGAGCATTCTGCTCAGTCTGGGAGTTTTCCTGTGCTTCCATGCTACTCACTCCCCTTCTCGTCGTTGGTGACGGGAATAAAGCCCGCCTCGCGAATCTGCTTGTCCATCTTTTCGGACGTCACGTAGTCGATGTAATCCTGCGCCTGCTGCGAAGGCGCACCCTTCACAAAGAAGTAAAGGTCGCGCGAGATGGGATAGCCGCCACTCGCGACCGTCTTCTCGGACGCCTCAACATGATTGACCGAGACGGCCTTGACCGAGGTCTTGGCGTTGAGGCTATCGACGAAGCCCAGCGAAATGTAGCCGATGGCCCCACGCGAACGAGATACCACGTCGCGCACCTGGCCCGTACCCGAAAGAACAGCCGAGCGGCGATCGAACGGCGCGCCGTCCATCACGATAGTGCGGAAGGCCTCGCGCGTACCGGACGCCTCGTCGCGGTTGATAACCTGAATCTTCAGGTCCTCTCCGCCGACTTCTTTCCAGTTGGTGATCTTGCCGGCGTAAATATCGCGGAGCTGCTCGGTCGAGAGATTGTCGACCGGATTGTCGTCGTTCACGATGACTGCGATGCCGTCGTGCGCGATTACGATCGGGGCCAGGCCCAAATCCTGTTCGTCGGCATTGAGGCCACGAGAGGAGCTGGCGATATCGGCGGTGCCGGCGCTAACAGCTTCGATGCCAGCAGATGAGCCAAGGCCGGAGACGAGCACGTCGATGCCGGTCTCTTCCTTAAAGCCCTCGGCCGCAATCTCGGCAATGGGAAGGCAGGTGGTCGAGCCGGCCACGGTAATAGAAGACGTAGAAGATCCCGAGGAGCAGGCGCACAGCGTGAGCGTGAGCACTGCCGCACTCAGGACCGATGCGATCTTTCTCATAGCATCACGCCGATCGCAGCATGGCGCCCACAGGTGCCGCCCTCGTTGCGATAGGAATAAAAGCGGTCGTTCTGACGCACGGTGGAAAGTTTGGTGTCCACAATGCCATTCACATCGACACCGGCATCCACCAGCGCCTCGCGAATGGCGGCGGAAAGATCGAGCATACGGGAAGCGGTGGCATCGATGCACGTGAACTCGGCGGCAAAGCGATCCATAAGTTCTTGGGACACCTCATACTCGTCGCCCAGGATATGGGGCCCAATATAGGCAGAAATGTCCTCCGGCGTGCAGTCAGCCGCCTCGCAGAGTGCTTGGCTGGCCTTGGCGGAAATGCGCGCAATCGTGCCCTTCCAGCCAGAATGCACCACGGCAAAGCCGTTGGGAGCCACCAACGCCACGGGAACGCAGTCGGCAAAGCAGAGCAGCACGGGTACCTCATGGGCCGTACAGACGATGGCATCGCAGCCCTCGGCAATCTGTTCGCGAATGTTCTCAAGATCATCGGCGCCGTTCGAGGTCACCGTCACGACATGGTCACCATGTACTTGATTGGGCACGAGCAGATTATGCTCGCACTCGGCGGCGCCCATGGCCTCGAGTACGCGGCGACGATTTTCTTGAACGGCAAAGGGGTCATCGCCTACATGCGAGCCCAGATTGAGCGAGGAGTACGCATCTTCGGAAACGCCACCGGTGCGCTCGGTAAAGGCAAAACGAACATCGTGCGTCGCGCCCTCTACCAACGTAACTCCATCATGGTCGACACGCGAAACGTTGTCCGCACGTGCTGCCATACTAAAGCCTCCTAATAACACAAGTATCGCGGCGACGCCGCAGCAGTCCGTGTCATACGGCTGCCATACTTCATCAAAAGGATACCCGCAGCAGTACGGACCAAACGTAAAGGGAACGTAAGGAGATTGGAGGCTTTCGTTTACAAAGACGAACCACAACAAAAAAGGGGTGCGCCCAATCGGACGCACCCCATGCAGGTCGTTGAGAAAAACGAACTAGAAGCTACCACGCTTGAGGAAATCGGGAAGCTCAAACTGATCGTTGCCAAAGTTGGGCAGCTCGGTACCACCGACGTTGCGAGTCGGGGCAGCCTGAGCGGGGCTGGCAGCCGGAGCAGTGCGCTGCGGCTCAGCAGAAGCAGCAGCCTTGCTCTGGGACTGCTGGGCAGCGAAGAGCTCGTCCTGACGGTTGACGTTGGAGTCGGAGAAGCCCGTAGCGATGACGGTGATACGCACCTGATCGCCCAGGGACTCGTCGACAACGGTACCGAAGATGATGTTGGCCTCGGGGTCGACGGCGTTGGCGACAACGTCGGCGGCGTCGCTAATCTCCTGGATGCCCAGGTCCTTGGAACCGGCGATGGAGAGCAGCACGCGCGTGGCGCCATCGATGGAGCTCTCGAGCAGCGGGCTGGAGATGGCCTGCTGGGCAGCGTCGACGGCACGGGTATCCCCAGAAGAGGTACCGATACCCATCATGGCGGTACCGGCCTGCTTCATGATGGTCTTAACATCGGCGAAGTCCAAGTTGATGATACCGGGGACGGTGATGAGGTCGGTGATGCCCTGGGTGCCCTGGGAAAGGACGCCATCGGCAATCGCGAAGGCCTCGAGCATGGTGGTCTTCTTCTCGGCGATGTCGAGCAGCTTATCGTTAGGGATGACGATCATGGTGTCGACGCAATCGGAGAGGGTCTTAATGCCCTCCTCGGCGCTCTTCTTGCGCTTGCGGCCCTCGAAGGTGAAGGGCTTGGTCACGACGGCGACGGTCAGCGCACCGACCTCGTTCATCGCGATATCGGCAACGATGGGAGCAGCGCCGGTACCGGTGCCACCGCCCTCGCCGCAGGTGATGAACACCATGTCGGCGCCAGCGAGCGCCTCGGCAATGTCGTCGCGGGACTCATCGGCAGCCTTGCGGCCAACCTCGGGGTTGGCGCCGGCGCCCAGGCCGCGGGTAAGGTCGGTGCCGATGTGCACCTTGATATCGGCATCAGAGATCGCGAGTGCCTGAGCATCGGTGTTGATGGCAACAAACTCGACGCCGCGGATGCCCTCTTCGATCATTCGATTGACCGCGTTGGTACCGCCGCCGCCGACGCCGACCACCTTAATGACGGCAAGGTAGTTGTTGATCTCTGTCTCGTGCATGTCGGTCCTCCGAACAAAGGTTATAGCCATAGCATGGGTCGACCCCTGCGCACATTAACCTTCAGGTTGAAAGTAAATGCAAAGGTAAACCGTATTATGTTTGCACATTATGAACGTATCAGTCAAATAATTGACCGTGAAAACCAAACAAACCAGATAAACGGCGTGGTATGGCCCCTCAACAAAGCATCAACCAGCGCTACGAGGTCGGAGCGTTCCTAAATGTATAGTTACCCGGAGAGCGCACATTGATATACGTTACGCCCTCTACCTGCGAAAGCAGCTTGGTGACTACGCGCTCCTTCTTGACGATATCGTCCGAATCGCCCAGCGACACCTCAATGCCGTTATTGAGGTTTGCCGAGATGGCTTCGACCGAAGGCGTGGAAATATCCTTGACTTGTCCCAAGAACTCGCTCGAAAAACCACGCACATAATCCAAGCCAGCCTTAACGGCCTTGGAGCTCACCGCCTGGCCGGAAACCGGAGCGACATCCGCCGAGACATCAGTCAACAACACCGCGCCATAGTGCTTAGCGAGCGCCAGCGCGGCATCAATGCCGGTCAGGGTATTTGAGCCCTGCCCTGTCGTGATGACGTTGCCCTGGCCATCCACTTCGACCGACGTCGACAGTGGGGCGATCCAGGTGTCATCATCCCCGATGGCCCAGGCAAGGTCATCGGAACTGATATAGGCAATTGCGATGACCTTGCGCTCCATCGGCGTAATGATGAGCGTATGCGGGAACTGACGCTGGACATCCACGCCCGAGACCCACGGATTCTGCTTGAGGTCCTCGGTAATCTGGTCGGGATCGACGTTAAAAAGCGACGTTCCCTCGGGCAAATCGATCAGCTGGATAGCATCGTGCTTCGTCACATGCTCGCTGCCTTGAATCTGAATATCAGTGGCGGTAAACAATCCAGAGTTGATCACCACGATGGCAACGACGACGAGCACGGCCAAGGCGGCCAGAACGCCGCCCACGATTTTGCCTTTGCCTGCAACGACAGAAGCGGCGTCTGATGTTTTATTTACCATCGCCCCAAGTGAAGACAACGGGTTGACGCTTTTTTTACCCGAAGGCTTCTTGGCGGTAGCCGGCACCGATGTCAGCGAGCGCGGTTTCGATGCGCCCAGCGTGCGACCTGGACGCGGCGCTTTAGTTCCCGTCGAGGGCTTAGGAGTTGCCATGGGACGGGCAGGTTTGGCGCCCATAACAGGCTTTGACGTCACCGAGGGACGCGAGGACTTTTTTGCGGCCGGACGATTACCGAGCTGCGAGCCGACAACCGGACGACTGGTCTGTCGAGCATGCCCGACAGACTTAGAGTGCGCGACGGTATTGCGTTGAGGTTTGGCAGGCGCGCCGGAACGCCCTCCGGCGCGGCGGAAGGTGGGTTTCGATGCTCTAGAAGCCGAGGAATTTAACTTCCGGTCTGAGCTCGATGCCATACGCCTCCCTCACCTTTCCGTGCACATGTCTGATAACCGCGGCAACGTCATCGGCCGAGGCAGTTCCGTTATTAACGATAAAATTAGCGTGAACGGGCGAAACTTCCGCGCCGCCAATCGAAAAACCCTTTAATCCACAATCCTCGATAAGCTTGCCCACACTCGCATCGGGCGGGTTACGAAAGACCGACCCGCAGGATGCGCGACCCATGGGCTGCGTACGCTTGCGCCTCGTCAGGTACCGTTCCATGCGCTCGCGAATGTCGGCCTTGGGCGCCGGTTTAAGCTTGAGCACGCACTCGAGGATGATCTCATTGCGGGGAAGGCTACATTCGCGGTAGCCCCAAGTGATCTCGGACCCCGCATAATGCTTGATACCGGATGCCGGGTCAAACGTTACGACATCCTCAACCAGCGAGCCAATCCACTCGGTCCGTGTGCCGGCATTCATAGATATCGCACCGCCAACCGAGCCAGGGATGCCAACGGCAAACTCAAGGCCCGAGAGGCTACGCGACAGGGCATCGTTGACCAGGCGCGCAAACATCACGCCCGCACCGACCGTCAGCGTACAACCGTCATCGGCAACAACCGTGCGCTGAAACTCACGTCCGAGCGAAATGACGGCGCCGCGATAACCGCCATCGGCAACCAGCAGATTGGAGCCCTTGCCGATGATGACCCACGGCACCTGCTCGCGATCGAGCACCGCCACGGCGCGGCGAAGGGCATGATAGCTATGGCACGTCACAAAGAGGTCGGCCTTGCCGCCGATACGATAGCTCGTATGACGCGCAAGGCGCTCGTCCTCGATCACATCCGTGTCGATCATGCCCGAGAGCGCCATGACGGCGTTAAACAGACCCATTAGACTTAAGCGTCTTTCTTGGCAGTCAGATACTCGATGAACTCGGGACCGACGGTCGTAACGTCACCGGCACCCATAGTGAGCAGCAAGTCGCCCTCGCCCACCATCTGCTCGAGCTCCTGATTGAGCTCAAGACGGCTGGAGCAGTACACGACCTCCTTGCCAGGATGCTTGGCGCGCACGGTATCGGCGAGCATCTTAGAGGTGACACCCGGAATGGGCATCTCGCCAGCCGAGAACACATCAATCAGCAGCAGTTTATCGGCATTGGCAAATGCATCGGCAAAGTCGTCGCACAGGGCCTGCAGACGCGAATAGCGGTGCGGCTGGAACACGACGTCGACATGCTTGTAGCCCAGCGACGAAGCGGCAGCAAGCGTCGCCTTGATCTCGGTGGGGTGATGGCCGTAATCATCGACCACGGTGATGCCATCGATATCGCCCACGTGGGTAAAGCGACGGCGGACGCCCTCAAAGCTCGAGAGCGCCTTGGCGGCGGCGTCGATGTCAAGGCCCAGGACATGGGCGACGGTGAGCACCGCCGTGGCGTTGAGCATGTTGTGGCGACCGGGATTGCTCTTGATCTCCACAGCGTGCTCAGTGCCGTCCTCAAAGCGAACGATAAAGTCGCTCTGGATGCCCTTGACATCCGGGTGCATGCAGACGATGTCGTTGCTCTCGGCAAAGCCGTAGGAAAGCACGTGACGACCCGTCGACTTGGCGAGCTCGACCAGATGCGGGTCCTCACCGCAGACGATGACGGTGCCGTCCTCGCCCACCAGGCTCATGAATTTGGCGAAAGTTGCCTCGATCTCCTCGATACCCGAGTAGTGATCGAGGTGGTCGGCCTCGACGTTGGTCACAATGACCACGTTGGGGTTCAGGAACAGGAAGGAGCTGTCGGACTCGTCGGCCTCGGCGACAAAGTAGTCGCCCGAGCCGTTCTTGCCGTTCGTGTCATAGCCCTCGACGATGCCACCGATCAGGAAGCTCGGATCCAGACCCATGCGGTCGAGCATGGTGGCGCACATCGAAGACGTGGTGGTCTTGCCATGCGTGCCGGCAACAGCGACGGTGGTGTAGCCGTGGCCCAAAGCAGAGAGCATCTTAGCACGGGGCCACACGGGAATACCAAGCTCGCGAGCGCGCACGAGTTCAGGGTTGGACTCCGGAATAGCGGTGGAGACAACAACCACGTCGGGCTTGACCTCGTCGATCGTGGCGGCCTCATGGCCCACATGCACCTTCACGCCAGCGCGGGTAAGCTGGCGGATATAACGTGACGTCTTAAGGTCGGAGCCGGTAACGGCATAACCGCGCTCGTGCAGAACGAGGGCGATGCCGCTCATGCCGGCGCCGCCGATACCGATAAAGTGGGCGCTCTTAAACTCGGGCGCGGAGGTTGCAGTCTGGGAATCAGCCATGTGCTCGTGTACTCCTTGCGTAAACACTGCCTGTAACCCGTTAACTGTACCGCACCTACCGCATCAGCGCGAGGGCGACCGACGATATCCCGTCTAACTAACGCAAACCCTCTACCGCATCCGCCAGAAGAGCGGCGGCCCTATCCTGGGCCAGACCACGCGCCGCCTGACGCATGGCGTCGCGCGCCGCCGCGTCATCGACCAGGTGCAGCAGTTCATCGGCAAAGGCAGAACCGTCGATATCGGCATCGGCGCAGAGCACGCCGGCCCCAGCGTCGACCAGATAACGGGCATTGGTGGTTTGGTGGTCGGCCGTCGCATGCGGGTACGGCACGAGCACCGAAGGCACGGCGAGTGCAGCGATCTCGGCCACGCTCGATGCGCCCGAACGCGAGAGCACCAAATCGGCAGCAGCCAGCATATCGCCCATGTTGTCGATGTAAGGCTGGACGCGGTAACGCTTCGCCTCCTCGGGCGTCAGCGCCAAAGCGCGCTCGGTCTCCTCAAAGCCGTCGGCACCCGTCGAATGCAACACATAGAGGTTCTTGCGCGAAAGCAGCTCGTTTTTGAGCGAAGCCACACGCTCGTTGAGGTGCTGGGCGCCAAGTGAACCGCCAAAGACGAGCAGCAGCGTAGCGTCCTCGGGAACGCCAAGTGCCTTGCGGCCGCGAGCGCGATCGCCCTCGATCACCGAGCGACGTACGGGGTTGCCGGTCATGAGCACGTGGTCAGGGTCACCTTCGCGCTCAAAGACCGAACGCGCTGCCGGCACCGAGATGCACACGCGGGCGGCGTGGGAGTTCATCATCTTGTTGGCCAGGCCCGGAACAGAGTTCTGCTCATGCAGCAGATACGGAACGCCCGCGCCCTTGCACCACCCCAGCAGCGGAACCTCGACATAGGCACCAAAACCAATGGCGGCATCGGGCTTGCCGACCTTTGAGAAATGACTGGCGAGCGCACGCTTGGCTTTGTTGACACGCCACAGCGAGGTCAGCGCCGTCCAAGGACGGGAGCGGTCGAAGCCCGTGACCGTAATGGGCACAAAATCAAACCCAGCCTCGGGGACCAGACGACCCTCGAGCTTGCGCGACTGGCCCACGAACACAACGTGGTGGCCACGGTCACGCAGCTCTTCGGCCAAGGCGAGCGCGGGGTTGATGTGCCCGGCCGTGCCGCCGGCTGCAATAGCAACGGTCATTTTATCGGTCATGGTAGTCCCTTCGTACACGCGGTCCCTGGTCGTCGGTACGCAGACGCGCCGACGGGTCCGAGTTCAAATCGATTCGATTATATCCGCCGCCCGCGTTGCGAGGGCTGGGGCGCTGAGGACGACCTTGCGGCGCCGTTCGCTGACGCGGGCGGGCTGCCGGCTCGGTCGCAGAGCCATCCAGGACGGTAAAACCGTTACGCGAAGATCGCTCGCCGCGCACGTGGGGCACGCCGGCGGTACTCTCATCCATAACGGCAAAGCTCTCGCGGCGGCGGTCATACTCATCGCGGCGGGCGCTCTCGTACGAAACGCGCAGGATCAACCCGGCAAGCATGAGCGACACAATAATCGACGAACCGCCGTAGCTAATAAACGGCAACGGTTTGCCCGTCATGGGAAACACGTTGAGGATGCCCAGCGCGTTAATCAAAAACTGCACTGCGAGAATGACCGCGGAGCCAGACGCCATAAGCGCGCCCCGGCGATCGGTCGCCTGCTCGGCAATGCGAAACGCCGAGTAGATCAGCATCGCAAACACCAAGAAGAACAGCACGGTTCCGACAAAACCGACTTCCTCGCCAATGATGGCCAGGATGTAGTCATTGTGCGCCTCGGGCAGATACGAGTACTTCATGGTTGAGTTGCCGATGCCACGGCCGAACAGACCGCCCGAGGCAAAGGCCATAATGGCAAGCGTGGCCTGATAGCCGTCACCATACTCGTCGGCCCAAGGGTTCAAGGCAACCTGAATACGCACCATACGGTACGGCTCTGCGACAAGCGCAATCACGATCACGAGAATGCCGAAGATTAGCACGCCGATGATAAATCTGGGGTCGAGACCCGCAAACAACGCCATGCACATGAGGGTCAACAGGATGATCAGGACAGTACCGAAATCGGGCTGGATAAAGATCAGAAAGAGCGAAATGCCCAGGTAGATGCCCATCTTGCGAAGGAATTCGTTGATGTTGCCACCGGGCGAAAAGAAGCGATCAAGCATGATGGCCGAATACGCAATGGCAAATGGCTTTAAAAACTCGGAAGGCTGGAACTGAATACCGGCGATGTTAAGCCAGCGCGTGGCGCCACGGCTGCCGCTGCCCACCAAGAACACCAGAAACAGTAGCCCTATCATGCCTATGAGGAAGATCCTGAGCACATCCTCCCCAAACCAGCTGTCCGGCAAAACGCGCACGATGGCAATCAGCGCCAGAACACCGACCACGGCAAACGCGGCCTGTCGACCCAGAAAAAACGTCGCCGAGCCATTCTCGTGCAGCGCCTCGACCGAAGACGCCGAGTACACCATCAACAGGCCAAAGCACACCAAGGTAAACAAGCAGGCCATGAATATCAAACGGGGGCGCATGATACGGGCGGGAACGCCGGCAATATAGCGTTCGCTAAACGACTGCCCGCCGCGACCGGAACGCGGTGTGGTGCGACGTGAGGAAGCACGGTCCGAGTCGGGCCTCCTCATACCTTGTCGGGGGCTCTCCTCTCTCACCGCAACCCCTATTCCATTTGCGATTTCGCCGCAGCGGCAAGCTGGGCCACGTAGTCCTTAAACACGCGGCCGCGCTCCTCATAGCCCGAGAACTCATCGAACGAAGAGCAGGCAGGAGAAAGTAAGATCACGTCGCCACGGCTCGACAGCGAACGGGCGACGTCCACGGCATCGCGCAGGTCATCCGCCTGGGCGATATCCACATCGCCATCGACATCGGCCTCGTCCATAGCGGCGGTGAAACGCTCGCGCGCATCGCCAAAGCAGACGACCGAGCGTACGTTATCCATAACAACGCGCGCGAAGTCCGTGAGCGGCGTGCCCTTATCGTGGCCGCCGAGCAGCAAGATCACGTCGTCATCGGGAAATGCCGTCAGCGCCTTCTCGACCGCATCGGTGTTGGTCGCCTTGGAATCGTTGACGTAGCGCACGCCGTCAATCTCGCCACACGGCTCCACGCGGTGCTCGAGCGGCTGGAACGAGGCCAGACCGCGGCAGACACCATCGACATCGGCACCGACTGCCAGGGCAGCCGTGGCAGCGCACAGGGCATTGATAACATTGTGATGGCCCGAAATCTTGAGCTCGGATGTAGCGATGAGCGGGGTCTCGACGCCCTTCAGGCGCACGACCATCTTGCCGTCGCGCACAAAGGCGGCATCCTCGCCCTCAGGCTCGTCAAAGGCAACCTTGCAGATGCGACGACCCGGCGTGTAGATGTACTCATCGAACTCGTGAATGCCGGCGTCTTCGACGTCGACAACCGCCAGATCGTCATCGACCATATTGTCAAACAGTTTGATCTTGGCAAGCGCATAGTTCTTATAGCTCTTATGCCAGCCCAAGTGGTCGGGAGTGATGTTGAGCAGCACCGCCACGCGGGGGTGGAGCTCGGTGGTCGTAGCAATCTGATAGCTCGAGAGCTCAGCCACAAACCACTCGTTGTGGGCTCGGCCGTCAATCTCGTTGACCGGCGGCTCGCCGATGTTGCCGACAGCTACGCTGGCCTCACCGGCAGCCTTGAGCAGATAATCAGTCAGCGACGTGGTAGTCGTCTTGCCGTTGGTACCCGTAATGGCAATCCAGTTATCGGGCGACAGGCGATAGGCAAACTCGGGCTCACCCATAATCTGGGCGGCATGCTCGCGCCCGGCCTTAAAGAAGCCAGAGAACTC
>WGSK01000049.1:0-12242 GCA_014871655.1 Collinsella sp.
CGCGGGCGGGCCCCCCCACGACTTGGTTGCCGCCCTGGAGTCGGGACGTCTCGCCGGCGCCGCGGTCGACGTCACCGACCCCGAACCGTTGCCTGAGACAAGTCCACTGTGGGATGCGCCCAACATGCTCATCACGCCGCATATCTCGGGCTGGTTCCACCTGGCAGCCACGCTCAACAATGTGGTCGACATTGCCGCGGAGAATCTGCGTCACCTGCAGGCAGGCGAGACCCTGCGCTGCTGGATCGAACATTAGGGTTCCGCCGTGCTAACGAACGGCGGACCGGTCGACGCTGCGCGCCGCCCAGAGCGACAATTTGTCATTCAAAAGGCAAGGCATGACAAGAAGGTCTATGCCTTGCCTTTTTCATGCCAACTTGTTCGCTCTGGACATCGCTCGCTGACGTTTGCTCAACCTGCGGTGTCTTAACAATTCTGTCCAGCTGTTGGCATTGCGGCATTTGCCCAGATAAAACCTGCCAATATAAACCTGTCCCTTTTTGGCAGGTTTTAGAGCTCCACGCTTTCGGCGCCGTTGATGGTTAGGTCGCGCTCGTAGAAGGCCGTGAGGGCGCGGATGGCGTACATCACGTCGCGAACGCCGCCGGTCTCGTAGCTCGAGTGCATGGCCAGCTGCGGCAGGCCCACGTCCACGGCGTGCATGCTCGCCTGCATATTGGACAGGTTGCCGAGCGTGGAGCCGCCGGCCATATCGCTCTTGTTGGCGAAGGCCTGCGTGGGCACGTCGGCGTCATCGCAAATGGCCTGGAACACCGCGCGGCTAAAGGCGTCGGTGCAGTAGTGCTGGTTGGCGGCCTCCTTGATGACGATGCCGCCGTTGAGCACAACCTGGTTGCGGGCGTCGCACTTCTCGGCGTGGTTGGGGTGCACGGCATGCGCGTTGTCGCAGCTCACGAGCATCGAAGCGGCAAGCGCACGGTGGTACGACTCGTCGTCAAAGCCCAGCGACCCGTTGATGCGGCGCAGCGCGTCGGCCAAGAACGTCGACATGGCGCCCTGCTTGGTCTCGGAGCCAACCTCCTCGTTATCAAAGCAGCAAAAGACCGAAACGTCATGCGCGTTCTCGGCACCCAAAAAAGCCTGCAGCGAGGTGTAGGCGCAGGCCAGGTCGTCGAGCTTGGGCGTCGAGATGAACTCGTCAGCCCAGCCCCAAATGCGCGCATCCTGGCGATTGACCAGGAACAGATCGCGGCCCAATATTTGCTCGGGCTCAACGTTCAGTTCGTCGGCGATCAGGGCGTCAAAATCTCCCTGTTTAAGCTCGCCGGCGCTGATGAGCGGACACAGGTCGACGGCGCGGTTGGGCGCAAAGCCCTCATTAACGCCACGATTCATATGGATGGCAAGGCTCGGGATAATAGCGACCTCGCGCTCGGTGGAAAGCAGGCGGCTCTCAATACGGTCGCCTTCGCGTACCAACACGCGTCCAGCCAGCGCCAGCGGGCGATCGAACCAGGTGTAGTCGATCATGCCGCCGTAGGCCTCGGTGTTCAGGCGCAGCGTCTCGCCCGCGCCGTCGAGCTCGGGCACGGCCTTAACCTTAAACGTCGGCGAGTCGCTGTGCGACGCCGTCAGCTGAAAATGGTAGTCGCCGGCAACGCCGTCCTCGCCCCACGTCGCGGCCAGGTCCTCGCCCACCTTAAAGGCAACAACGCTCGAGGTGTTGCGCTGCGTGTAATAACGCCCGCCCGGCTCGATGTCCCACGCCGCGTTCTCGGGCAGGTAGGTAAAGCCCGCCTCGTCGAGCTCGGCCATAATGGTCGCCGCCGTGTGGAACATGCTGGGGCATGCCTCGATAAAGTCGATAAGGTCGTTGGCGGCCTCGATATCATCGGCCGTCACATGCGCGCGCTCGGGCGTTTCCTGATCCGTCATGCTCTCCCCTTTCGCTGGGTTGATGGTCCCCTCCAGCATACCCCGACGTGCCAGCACCGCACTCTTCATTCCGTGCTTAATTCCGCACCACTCACCAAGTTGAGCCATCATGCCCACGCTCCTTTTGCGACAATTGCGCTAACAGGACGAGAGGAGTCGTCATGAAGCCACGTAACATTGCCATTGCCTGCGGTGTCGCGGGAGTCGCCGTCGGCCTTGCCGCTGCCACCGGCATCGTTTATCACAAGCAAATCAAGTCCGCCGCGTCGCTCAAACGCTTGACTGGCTACGCAGACGGCTATGACCTGTACGGCATCGACATCGCCTACGACTACGACCTTGACCGCATCATCGCAGCCGATGTGCGCGACGACCAGGCCTACATCGATGCCGTGGTGGCGCAGGTGCTGCCCGGCGTGCCGGCGCATGTCCAGGCGCCCCAGTTTGCCTGCAGCGCCTTTGCTGCCGTAGATGCCGAAGGCCGCGTGCGCACCGGTCGCAATTACGACTTTAAGGACGACACCTCGGCGCTGCTGGTGCGCAATCACCCACGCGGCGGCTATGCCTCCATCGGGTTTGCCGCCCTTAACAACCTGGGCGATAACACTCCACTTGGCTCCGTCGCCGGACGCGCCGCCGCACTCATGGGCCCGTTTGCCCAGCTCGACGGCGTTAACGAATGCGGCGTGTCCATTGCCGTACTCACCCTGGATTCCAAGCCCTGTGACCAGGACACGCAACGTCCCGTCATCAATACCTCGCTCGCCATCCGTCTGGTGCTCGACCGTGCCGCCACCACGCAAGAAGCTGTCGACCTGCTTTCCGCCTACGACATGCACGCCATGGCAGGACGCGATTACCACTTCTTTATCAACGACGCCGCCGGTGACGCGCGGGTGGTGGAGTGGGATCCGCGCGACCCCGACCGTGCTTTCAAAGCGACTCCTATACGCCAGGTTACGAACTTCTACGCCTGCTATGGAGACGAAGTGCTGCCCAATCAAAAGAATGGCGAGCTGGGCCATGGTAAGGAGCGCGCCGTCGCAATCGCCGATGTCCTTGACGCCCATGTCGGTGCCCAGGACGAGACAGTCGCTTGGAAGGCCCTACGCGCCGCAGCGCAAGAGCCCAATCCGGAAGACATCACCAGCAATACACAATGGTCGGTCGTCTTTGACAATACCGAACCCGCCGCCGCCATCACGCTGCGCCGCCACTGGGGCGACGTCGACGCCTTCGCGCTGTAAGGACCCAGGCTCGTCGACCTTACGCTCGCCTGACGTTGTTTACATTTCTATACGCTTGAGCTAACACGTTTTACCCCCGTATCAACAGTGTGCGGGGGTAAACTTATGCGCATGTTATAACTTGCCCGGAAGGATTCATCATGCTTAGGATCGGTCTTCTTACCAGTGGCGGCGACTGCCAGGCGCTCAACGCCACCATGCGCGGCATTGTCAAAACGCTCATGACCAATAGCGAAGAACCTATCGAGATCTACGGTTTTGAGGACGGCTACCAGGGCCTTATCTACAGCAGGTTCCGCGTCATGACGCCCGCCGATTTTAGCGGCATCCTCACCCGCGGCGGCACCATCCTGGGCACGAGCCGCACGCCGTTCAAGCGCCTGGACATTCCCGAGGCCGACGGCGTCGAGAAGGTGCCCGCAATGGTCCACACCTATCATAAGCTGCAGCTCGACTGCCTGTTTATGCTGGGCGGCAACGGCTCCACCAAGACCGCCAACCGCCTGCGCGAAGAGGGCCTCAACGTTATCGCCCTGCCCAAGACCATCGATAACGACACCTGGGGCACCGAGTTGACGTTTGGCTTTACGAGCGCCATCGACGTCGCTACCAAGTGCATCGACGACATTCACACCACCGCCTCAAGTCACGGCCGCGTGTTCGTTATCGAGATCATGGGTCACAAGGTTGGCTGGATTCCGCTGTATGCCGGCGTCGCGGGCGGCGCAGATGTCATCTTGATTCCCGAGATCCCCTACGACATGGATAACGTCATCAAGACCATCGAGCATCGCATGGAAACCGGCAGCCGCTTTACCATCGTGGCCGTCGCCGAGGGCGCCATCTCCAAGGAGGACGCGGCGCTGTCCAAGAAGGAGTACAAGAAGAAGCTCGCCGAGCGCACGAGCCCGTCAATCGTGTACGACATCGCCAAGGAGATCGAGGCCAAGACCGGTCGCGAGACCCGCGTCGCCATCCCCGGCCACACGCAGCGCGGCGGTCAGCCCGACGCCCAGGACCGCATCTTTGCGACCCAGTGCGGCGTCGAGGCAGCGCTCGGCTGCCTGCGCGGCGAGTTCGGCTACATGATTGCCCTGCGCGACGGCAAGATGTGCCACATGCCGCTTGAGGATGTCGCCGGCAAGCTCAAGTATGTCGACCCCCAGAGCGATCTGGTGCGCGAAGCCAAGGCGCTGGGCATCAGCTTCGGCGACGAATAGCCTCGGCTGGAACCGCCCCCATCGGAGGCCCAAGGGCTTACCTCCCAAATCGTCCTCGGACATGTCAGGACCCCGCCGTGCGCTTCGCGCGCCGGGGTCCTTCCGTCCTGCGGAAAGATTTGGGAGGTAAGCCCTGGGGCCTCCTGCGGTAACTAGGGAGGCCAAGGCTATTCGCCTTCTTGCTGCGGGTGCCTGACCTGAAATTCAGTTGCGGTGAAATAGTTCCTGCTTAGCCCGCAAATGGCTGAATTTAGGAACTATTCCACCGCAATTTACTGAGTGGGAGCTCTTGGCTGCTACTTGCATTGACATTTGTCCTAAAATGGCTGGTCGTTAGGGGTTGCTACCGGTAGTTGCGGTAGGGTTTGAGCAGATTCTAACTAGAAATGGTGGTCGCTACCGGTTGTTCTCGGCATACTCGGCTCATTCGATTCGACCATCAAACGAAAGGAACCACCATGGATCTTGCGATGGCACAGCGCCTCGTCGATCGCCGTAAAGCTGCCGGGCTTTCTCAGGAGGCGCTTGCTGCCCAGCTGGGCGTAAGCCGCCAGGCTGTTAGTAAATGGGAGCGCAGCGAGTCCTCACCCGATACCGATAACCTCATTGCGCTCGCCGCGCTGTATGGCGTGTCGTTGGACAAGCTGCTATATGGGGAGGCGGCCAACGATGCCGACGGCCCGGAGGACGGTAGCGCCGACACCGAGACGGCGGATGTGGCTGACGAGGCTGAGGATTCTGCCGAGCACGCCGATTGCGGTGACAAACCACTTGTCGATATTTCCCTCGCGCGCGGTATCCACGTCATTGATCCCAATAAAGGCGAGGAAGTCCATGTTGGTTGGAGCGGCATCCATGTGACCAACGAGCGCAAGGGCGAAGAGGTGCATGTGGGGCCGGGCGGCGTGCATATCGATACGCTTGAGGACGATGGACATAGCGTGCGTACCAATGGCGACGGCACCGTCACCATCGACGGCGAGACGTTTTCCAGCTGGAAGGAGGCACACGACAAGCTCGACCGTCATGGCAAGCATTTCCACACCAAGGTCGGACGTGCATGGAACAAATTCCCCTTCCCCGCACTTGTCACTCTCGCCTATCTGGTGCTCGGCATTGTCTACGGCACATGGGGCATGGGGCTTTTCCTCGTCTTTTTGGTTCCCATCTACTACGCGATTGGTGACTTTATCGATCGACGCCATTTGTCAAAGCTCACTGAATGCGTCTATCCAGCAGCCGCCATCGCTTGGTTCCTCTACATGTGGCTCTGTTTGGGACAGCCCCATCCTGCATGGATCATCCTCATCACGATTCCCATCGTAAAGGCGCTCATGCGCTGGTGTCGCAAACAATGGAAGTGCCGCAAACAGTCCTAAACCGCCCCAACCAGCCAGCGCCACTCATCCGACACCGCCCGCCCCTTCCAAGTTGCGGTGATATAGGGACTGTTTTGAGGCTCCAAAGCGCCAAACAGTCCCTATATCACCGCAACTTACAAACAACTGGGCCAGTTCCGGCACGGAGATTAGCATTGAGCTGACCACGCGCCAAGAAAAGGGCCTATTTACTACGTTTAACTCGAGAGAGCCGACCATACCTGCCTTTTTTGAAAATCGACAGGCCTTCTACCTGCGGTTTTATTTTTCGTTTTCCCGGCATGGTTGAGGGTATCCAATTAAACGTAGTAGACAGGCCCGTTTTGTGGCATACGACCCATTCAAGCCCAATCTCGAAGGCTAAAGAGAGCCTCTCATCCACGCCTGCGAGCGAAAACCAAATAGAATGAAAGGCAAATGGAAAGCCCGTTTGACGAGCGGAGGACATATGCGCGACGTAGCCGAAAGCGACTGGAAGCTGTTTAAGAAAATGCTTCCTCAATGGCAAGAACGTTATATGGAAAAGCTCATCGGCCAGTACGTTGAGATGCTGAACGGCGACAGCGAAGCGTCCAGTAGATTTTGGGCACTAGAAGAGCACCTCAATAGAGACAAGCTGTCCTCAGGCGTAATTGCAAACGACATTCGCCGCAGCACAATGCACCGCGAGATAGCCAATTTGCTTATCGACAGCGTGATCACCCTTGACGACCTTGACGGTTTTACCGAGGACATTAAGAGCTATGCGCAACACTGGATTGGCCAGTAAGAGCACTGAACGACAGACATCCCCAGCAAAACGGGGCAAACGCCGGGCCACCTAATGGTTGTCCGGCGTTTGCCCAGATAAAACCTGCCAAAATAAACCTGTCCCTTTTTGGCAGGTTACTCGGCACTCTTGAGGGCGCCGACCATGTCGATCTTGTTGAGGGTACGATTGGTAGCGAGGTTGACGATAAACGTAAAGCCAAAGGAAAGCACCACGGCAAGCACGTAGCTCAGCGGCTCGACTTCGACGTCAAAGTACAGCGACGGCATCTGCAAAATGTACGTAAAACTCTCGGCCAGCAAGCCGCCCAGCGGCACGCCCAGCGCAGCGCCAATCGCCGTGAGGATCAACGTCTCCTTGTTGACGTAATGGTGCACCTCACCGCGACGGAAGCCCAACACCTTAATGGTCGCCAGCTCGCGCTCGCGCTCGGAGATATTCGTGTTGGACAGCGTAAACACCACCACAAACGATAGGCACGCCGCCATGAAGGTCACGAGCACCACGACCGAATTGATAATCGTAAAGTTCGCCTCATAGTTTTCCCAATGCTCGGCCGTACTCGAAATCGTAAGCCAACCGTCACTCTTAAGATTCTTGCTAAACGCAATCTGGTCGGCCGACGAGCCCTTAAGCAGCACAAAGACGCCGTTAAGACGTGCGCTTCGACCGAACGCACGCTCATAGGTGCCCTGCGTCATGTAAAGCGTGTTGCCCAGATAGTTAAGCGAAATGTCGCTGACTTTGACCTTGGCAACATTGAGCGACGAATCCTGGACGTGAGCCGTATCGCCCGGCTGAATCCCCAGCACCAGCTGTGAACTTTTGCTCAGATACACGTCTCCGTCACGCAAAGGCAGCGGTTCTTTGGACTCATCCTCCAGACGCACGTAATCGCCCAAGTCACTCGTGCGGTTATCGGGCACCACGATCAGCTGCACGGTCTCGCTCTTGCCGCCAAACGTAAAGGTGACGTTGTCGGTCATAATCGGCAGGGTCGAGGTCACGGTCACGTTGAAATCATTGGCCGCGCTGCGCTCATCCAATGCCGCGCACGTCTGCGAAAAATCGTCGGGATTGGCGACCGCCAGCAGGTCGTAGCGCGTGATATGCCCGTACTGTTTGGGCGAAAGCGCCACCGACGTGTCGCGAATGCCCATACCGCAGATCACGAGTGCCGTGCAGCCGGCGATACCGAAGATGGTCATAAAGGCGCGCTTTTTGTAGCGGAACAGGTTACGTGCTGCCACCTTGTTCAAAAAGCCCATGCGGCGCCAGATAAAGCCGATGCGCTCAAGCAAGATGCGAGAGCCGGCGCGCGGGGCCTTGGGACGCATGAGCGAGGCCGGGGTCTCGGCCATCTCGTGGCGGCAGGCGATAATCGTAGCGCCCACCACGCCCACGGCAAACAGCGCCACCGAGACGATCGAGGACACGATGTCGTACGAGAGCAGCATCTGGGGCAGCGAGTACATGTCGTCGAACACCGTAAACAGGAACAGCGGCAGGCCCACAAATCCGATGATGTTGCCGAGCACGCCGCCGATCAGACATGCCCACAGCGCATAGTCCACGTATTTGGACAGGATGCGTCCGCGCGAATAGCCGAGCGCCTTATACAGGCCGATGAGCGTGCGCTCCTCCTCGACCATACGCGTGGCGGTGGTAAGGCTGATGAGCACGGCGACGATAAAGAAGATGAACGGGAACACCGTGGCGATGGCTTCAATTGACGAGCTATCGCTCTCCACGCTCGAGTAGCTTGCGATATTGCCACGATCCTGGATGTACCAGGTGCATTCGCCCAGGTCAGAGAGCTCGGCGCGGGCATCGGCAAACTGCTGGTCGGCGGCGGCACGGCGCTGATCCAGGTCGGTCTGCGCTTGCACGCGCTCCTCACTGCCCTCTGCCATGCGGTTGATGTTGTCCTGCTCAATCCCAAAGAGCATATTCGCCTGGCGCTCGGCCGCATCCAAGCTTGTCGGCGTGTCGACCGTCAGCTCCTGAGCGCGCGCCTTCTCACGCTCCTCGCGGATCTTCTCTATATTGCCCTTGACCTCATTGATCTTTGCCGCGTAGGCATCCGAATAGGAGTTGAGATCCTTGGCTCCCTCGACGATCACGTGGACCGCGGAGTAGGAAGAAGATGTCGCGGCGTCCTCGCTCACATAGAACTTATAGTCCGCCGCCGAAGCAGCGCGAAAGGCGTTGACTGTCGAGTCGGAGCTCACATCAGTGGGATCGAGGACCTCGGCCGTAATGGTGTAATCGCCCGCGGCAAACTGATCCTTGGCGCTTTGGTTCGACGAGCTCGCATCGTTGGCGGCAAAACTCACCGTATCGCCGAGCTTTTTGCCCGAAGCCTTCAGGAACTTCGAAGTCACCGCGACCTCATCGGCGCTCTCAGGCAAATCGCCGTTCACGAGCACCGGCTGATCGATGTTCTCCTTGGAGAGACTTTGCACGACCACGCGCTCGCGCGTTGTGCCCACGGCGGTGTAGGCGGTCTCGGTGTAGATGCCCTCGGCCGTTTCGACGCCATCGACCTCTTGGATGGCGTCGAGATCATCGTCAGTCAGGCCATAGGTCGACTGCACGTTGATGTCGTAAACATTCTGTTGGTCAAAGTAAGCGTCGACCGAATCGCACAGATCCTCGCAACCCGCCTTGAGGCCGCACATCACGCTCACGCCGAGCGCGGTGATCACGACGATGGACAAGAAGCGTTTGAGGCTGCCGCGAATCGTGCGGTAGACACCGCGGCGAAACACCGTCGGCACCATGTCGTTTGAGCTTTGGGCAGTGCGGTAGGTCGTAAAATCCTGCTCGCGCTCCGTGTTCCGCGCGTCGCGGCGTTGGCTGTTTTGGCGGTCCTGATCCATGGGCGCTACCACTCGATCGTCTCGATAGGCACGGGATTTTGCTGGACCGTCTCGCTCTCCACGCGGCCGCTCTTAAAGCGAATCAGGCGATCGGCCATGGGCGCGAGCGCGGAGTTGTGCGTGATGATGATGACCGTAATGCCCTGCTTGCGGCAGGTATCCTGCAGCAGCTGCAAGATCTGCTTGCCGGTTTTATAGTCGAGCGCGCCCGTGGGCTCGTCGCACAGAAGCAGCTTGGGGTTCTTTGCCAGTGCGCGGGCGATGGACACGCGCTGCTGCTCGCCGCCCGAAAGCTGTGCCGGAAAGTTGCCCAGGCGCTCGCCCAGGCCAACCTGGCGAAGCGTCTGTTCGGCATCGAGCGAATCGGGGCAAATCTGAGCTGCGAGCTCAACGTTTTCGAGGGCCGTCAGGTTGGGGACCAGATTGTAGAACTGGAAGACAAAGCCGACGTCGGCGCGGCGGTATTCCACGAGCTGCGCCTCGTTAGCGGAGCTCACGTCGCGCCCGTCCACCGTCACGGTGCCGGAAGTTGCCGTGTCCATGCCGCCCAAGATGTTGAGCGCCGTCGTTTTACCGGCGCCTGAAGCACCCAAAATGATGGCGAGCTCGCCGCGCTCGACCGTAAAACTCGCGCCGTCGAGTGCGTGAATGCGGGCGTCGCCCTCGCCGTATGCCTTGATGACGTCTTTGAATTCGATATAGGCCATCGATTAATTCCCATCTGGTCGGATAACTCTTTAGTATTACCCATTTCGCACCGACCAAAAAGGGGCAGGTTCATTTTGGCAGGTTTTATATGGGGAAACGGCAGCTATAGATGAGGCGCCGGGGAGGCAGAGAAATCATCGATGGGGTCAGGCCGACCGCCAAACACAACGCACGCATCTCAATCTGTCAGCCAAATCATTCGAACAGCTGTTCGTTTCTATGATATGATTCCGCTATCTAAGCAGGCCAATACGCAGAAAGGCGGCCAACATGGCGTTCGACTTTAAGAAGGAATGCAAGGAGCTCTACAGACCTGCAAGCAAGCCGAGTATCATAACTGTCCCGCCTATGAGCTACGTTGCCGTTCGCGGAAAGGGCGACCCAAATACCGAAGGTGGCGAGTATCAAAATGCCCTGCCGCTGCTTTACGGCATCGCCTATACCGTCAAGATGTCAAAGAAAGGCTCAAGGAGTATCGAGGGCTATTTCGACTTTGTGGTACCGCCGCTCGAGGGCTTCTGGTGGCAAGACTCCCCGAGCGGCGACATCGATTATGTACGCAAGGACGATTTCAACTTTATCTCGTGCATCCGCCTGCCCGATTTCGTCACTCAGGATGACTTTGACTGGGCGGTCGCGGAAGCCACGGCCAAAAAGAAACTGGACTTTTCTGCCGTCGAGCTGCTTAAAGTTGACGAGGGTCTCTGCGTTCAATGCATGCATACCGGACCCTACGACAGCGAGCCGGCAACCGTAGACGCCATGCATGAATATGCGACCGAGCAGGGCTATGTCCCCGACTTCTCAGACACCCGTTTACATCACGAAATCTATCTTTCCGATCCACGCAAGTGTGCGCCGGAGAAACTTAAGACTGTGGTTCGTCATCCTATCAAGCGCGCTGAATAGCGTGGAGCGTCATTTCACGCGCTGGGTTTTAAGCCAGCCAACCAGCCGCCTCCTAGGCTGTCAAGCAATTATCTTGACGCGGCCCGTCGCATCTTATAAGTTTGTTTTGCTAAAGCTGGAAAGCCTCTCAACGATGCGCAACTCCAGCTCTTTTTCTATCAAGAGGCTTAATGAAATACCAGAAGTCGCGGATATCCATCAACGAACAAATAGCACTATTGACAGAAAACAAGGGTCTTAAGTGCTCTGATCAAAGCGAACTCGAGCGAGCTTTGGTCGAAGTCGGCTACTACAGGCAAAGCACTCGAACGCTACTCCTCGTACGCGCCCTCAAGCCGGAGCAGCCACTCCTTACGGTCGAGGCCGCCGGCATATCCGTTGAGCGATCCGTCGGCCGCCACCACGCGATGGCACGGCACGATAATCGAAACAGGATTGCGAGCGACCGCGGCCCCCACGGCACGGGGAGACACAACGGGCGCCTCGTTTCCCGGTACACGATGTCGAGCCGCAACACGCTGGGAGATCTCACCATACGTAGCGACCTCGCCACGCGGAATAGAAAGCAGCTCGTACCAAACTTCACGCTGAAACGCCGTGCCAATCATATGCAACGGCGGCGTAAACCGAGGCTCCTGCCCCGCAAAATAAGTATTCAACCAAGCCCAAGAACGCTCAAGCACCGAAGAAGCCGCGCCATTTGCCGGACTCACCGAAGACATCCCACCGGTACCAGAAACCGCATCGGCACCTTCAACATGTTCGGGATCTTCTTTCAGAAGCGTGGAGCCAAAGTGCTCCTGCCCCTCAAACCAAAGCCCCGTCAAACCGCGGCCATCAGCGGCAAGCAGGATTTCGCCCAAAGGCGAAGCAAACGTCGTCGTGACCACCAGCGGCTCCTTTCAAAACTCCGCAAACATAATACCGCGAATTGTGCAGACAACCTCAATCGACCCCAAAGTTGCCCAAGGCAGCAGGCGCAACGCGCCGCAGCTGCGATCCGCGCTCCACAGTCCCCCAAGGAGGCAGGCGCGAAGCGCCGAGGCCGCCGCCGGGACCAGGGCCCGCAACAGCCACGTGCTCCCATCAGCCCAGCGGCCCCAACCAACAACGGCCCCATCGCAGGTCGCTTGCAGCAGCGTCACCGAAGGCGGGGGCCGGGCTTAGCTTTCAGAACACTCCGCAGACCAGCGTGGCGCCTTGTCCGCGGCTCCGAAGGAGCAGGACAAGGC
>WGSK01000005.1:0-68166 GCA_014871655.1 Collinsella sp.
CCCCCCCCCCGCCTGCGTTCGACGGGAAGGCGCAGATAGTCCGATTAGGGCCCAGGAGCTCCTTGACCTTGGCGATGATGGCCTCGTCGGTGGCGTTGGCAAAGAAGTGCTCCTGGAACGGTTTTCGTCTTGCAGGGCAGTTGTCGTTTCTACAGTTCAACTTCCAGTTCGGCTTTGTGCTCGTAGAGGTAGTCGCGCATGTAGGGGATGGCAAATGAGACCTTGCCGTACGAAGGAGCCTCGATAATCGATTCTCTTAACAGGCGGCTGCGGACGGAGCTCACCTGTTGAGGCGTTTTGTTTAGGGCATCGGCAACCATGCTGGTCGAGCTCGTCTGCCCCAAAGACGCCATGCTCAGCAGATAAGCGATGCACGTGGGCGGAATGCGCTGCAGCGCGGGCTCAATCACCATGGCGCAGAAGCGTTCGCGTGCCGTTGCAATGCCACGCTCGGCTTCTTCTTCTCCAATAATCGCTGTATGTGCACGTCTTGCCAACTGCCATGCGTAGTATCCAACGAGTTGGATCATGAAAGGATAGCCTTGCGTTGCCTCGGCAAGTTGGCCGGCAATACCTGGCTGCAACTCCATGCCAGACGCTTCAATGGTTTCCTCGAGGGAGTACGACACTTCGGTTACTGCCACAGCCTTCAGATCAAAGGGGAGGGCACGGCGCAAAAACGTAAGTGTCTTTCCGTTGATGATGCTTTCAATCATCGAAGGAAGCCCAGCAAAAACAAAGGCGATATCAAGGTCTTCGCCGATAACCTGCTGAATCGCAATGGAGAGCGTTCGGACCTCATCGAGCTCTGCGTCTTGAACCTCGTCGAGAGTGATGAGCAGGCCATTTCCATTCTTGGTTATTGTCTGTCTCATGGCGTCGCGTAGCGATGGGCCGATTCGCTCAATATCTATGCTGCCGATGGATATGCCAGCTACGGTGGGCTCAAATCTGGCGTGTTTGGCCTGGAATTTGGGCTGCAGCTGTTCGAGAATGCGCTGGCAAAGTCCCTCGGTTGCGACCTCTTTTATGACCGTCCAGCCACGGCTTTGCGCCAAACGTGAGCACTCGTCAAGGAGGACCGTCTTGCCCGTTCCACGGACGCCGGCTATGCGCATTAGGCGCCCAGGGGCACCAGGCCCGTTGGTGAGGCCCTCATTGAATTCTTCGAGCACATCTTCGCGGCCGATAATCGTGGGAGGTGTTTTACCTGCTGTGGGCTTAAAAGGGTTTGTTTGCATGTGAGCCACCTTTGCTCAAGATATAGCAAGATATAGCAAAGTATAGCAAGATATAGCAAAGTATAGTGAGATATAGCAAAGTAAGCGCTACTCGCGGGTTTTGCGGTGGTGCTATTTTCCAAATGCCGCGCGGATAAAGCGCTGGGCGAACAGCTTGTTGGCAACTCACGAGGGCTCGGGGTGCCAATTTGGGATGGAGTAGTGCTGTGCCACGAAAAGGGCCTATCTACTACGTTTAAGCCGCAGGGGTCAACCATAGTCGGCTATTTTGAAAATCGATAAGCTCTCTACCAGCGGTTTTGTTTTTGCACTTTTCAGCATGGTCTGGGCTCTCCGCGTTAACGTAGTAGATGGGCCCCTTTTGTGGCAAGGGGCCGACTTGCGGCTCAGGGTAGCCAAAAAAGCCCCGTCCCAAAAAGACTGTTGGAAGTTGCGGTGGAATAGTTCCTGTTTTTGCTGCTGAAGGCTTTGAGCAGGAACTATTCCACCGCAACTTATGAGGGGGCGGGGGATGCGATAGTATTACGTGGTGATATTCGACAAACCGTGGGCTTCATCCGAGGGCTTTATGGAACAGCACCAGCATTATCAGAGCCTGCAAGATCAGGCATACAACGCATTGCGCTCCAAGATCATCTATGCCGAGCTCAAGCCTGGCACGCGCCTTTCGGCGATTGGTCTGGAAAAGGAGACGGGAATCGGGCGCACGCCCATTCGCGAGTCCTTTGTGCGCCTGCGTGAGCAGGAGCTGGTGGAAACGCGTCCCAAAAGCGGCACTTATGTCTCAAAAATCAGCATGGAGCGCGCCGAGAACGCCTGTTTCTTGCGCGAGAAGCTCGAGAGAAGCGTGCTCATTAAATGTTGTTCGGCTGCTACGCCCGAGCAAAAGCAGCGGCTTGAGCAGATTCTTGCCGAGTCCGAGTCGCTCGACCATAGCGAAACGCGTCGTTTCTTTGACCTGGACAACCTGTTCCATGAGACGTGTTTCGTGATTGCCGGCCGCCATATGCTGTGGGATTGGATGAAGAGCATCAATACGCATTTTGAGCGGTATAACTGGCTGCGTATGGTGTCGCAGGATCTGGATTGGGAGCCGATTCGTCGGCAGCATCGCCGAATTCTCGAGGCTATTAAGAGGGGCGATACCGATGCGGCGAGCTATCTGGCCGAGACACACTTGCATCTGATGCCCGAGGAGCAGGGCCCGGTTATTGCCTTGCATCCCGATTATTTTGAGCTGTCCAAAGACTCGGCCATCTAGCCCATCATCGCATCTGCTCGAGACGCAAAAACGATGCTGCTCACCTACAGCGTTTTGCAACCGAGTTTTTTAATAATGCCTAAAATGACTCAGACCGCCGACAATTGGGAAACGGGGTGCGCCATGGCGCAGATGAGAATCAAGGACATTGCCGCCGAGGCGGGTGTGAGCCCGGCCACGGTCTCGCGCTATCTCAACAACCGTCCCGGGCAAATGACCGAGGAGACCCGCGCCCGCATCGCCGAGGTCATCGAGCGCACCGGCTATCGCCCACGTGCTGCCGCGCGCAATCTGCGCAGCTCGCGTACCAACCTCATCGGTGTGATCCTGGCCGACATCGCCAACCCGTTCTCGAGCGCCATGCTCGAAGGACTTTCCGCCAGCGCCGCCGCGCGCGGCTGCTCGCTCATGACGGCCATTAGCGGCAACGACCCCGCTAAGGAGGCCGAGTCGCTCGCCAGACTTATCGATGCTGACGTGGACGGCCTGGTCGTCAACACCTGCGGAGGCAACGACAAGGCGATCGCCGCGGCCGCGGGGCGCCTGCCCGTTGTGCTGCTCGACCGCGACGTTGCCGACGGCGGTGTCGATCTGGTGACATCTAACAACCGTGAGCTGGTCGCCGGCCTGGTAGACGCCTTGACCGCCGCTGGCAGCGAGCGCCTGTGCCTGCTCACCGAGGCAAGCGACGACAGCCCCGTGCGTCGCAAGCGCGCCGAGGCCTTTACCGACGAGCTTTTGCACCGCGGCCTTGCCGGCGAGGTCGTCACCCTGGCCGACGGGGGCGCCACGGGCGTCGGCCGCCTGGACGAGACCATCCGCGGCTATG
Source organism: Collinsella sp. (assembly GCA_014871655.1). Lineage (GTDB taxonomy): Bacteria > Actinomycetota > Coriobacteriia > Coriobacteriales > Coriobacteriaceae > Collinsella. The sequence continues at coordinate 3,332 of WGSK01000005.1, forward strand.
CAGGTAAAAAGCTCGGCCTCATTGCTGTCAACGGCTTGGTTTTCCTGCGTCTGACCGAGGCGCTAGCGCAGCTGGGACCCTCGCTGCCGGCGGGGCTCAAGATCGCGACGTTTGACGACTACCCCTGGAACCATGTGCTCTTTGGTGGCGTGACCACGGCCGCGCAGGACACCCTCACCATTGCCGAGCGCGTAGTCGAGCGCCTTTCCGAGCGCATCGACGTTGTTACCACCACCGTGGGCGAGGCCGCAAAGCTCGCCCCCAAGCGCATCGAGATTCCCGGCCACATCGAACACCGCGCTTCGACCTCGCGCTAGCCTGTGTGATAATATATAGACAATGTCATACAGGAGGTATCCATGGCTGCGTCTGTGCTGAGTGTGCGAGTGGACTCGTCAATTAAAGACTCATTTGCCGAACTGTGCGAAGAGCTTGGCATGACTTCGTCTGTTGCGGTCAATATGTTTATGAGGCAGATGCTGCGCGAGCGCTCTCTGCCGTTTGTTCCTTCACTTGGTAAAAGCTCTGCGAGCGAAAGCGCCGCGACGGGCATTTTGGATACTGCCCAGATTGAGTCCGCCGTCCGCGAGGCGGCCAGCTCGATTCCCGCCATCAAAACCGTGATTCTTTTTGGTTCGTATGCCCGTGGCGAGGCGCATGCCGATAGTGATATTGACTTGCGTCTCGAAGTCGATCGCGAGCAGGGCTTTGGTCTTTTTGCGCTGTCGGCGTTTGGCGAGGCGGTGCGCAAAGAAACCGGGAGGCAGGTTGATCTCGTCTCTAGTGATCATCTTGATGACGAACTTGCCGCGGTAATCGAGCGCGAAGGAGTGATCCTTTATGATCGCGCGTAAGTCAGACAGCCTTCGCGCCCAAGAGGTTTTGGAGGCCATCTCCGAAACGAACGAGCGCATCAAGGCTTTTGATATCACCGAGGACCAGTTTCTGCATGCGAATGACGTGCGGACGAGGGCGTTGGCGGACTCCCTTTTGATGTGTGCGCTTAGGGTGACGGAAGAAGCGGGCAAATTGTCGGAACGCTCGCAGCGGCTTCATCCCGAAATTGAATGGCGTGGAATTATCGGCATGAGAAATTATCTTGCGCATGATTACGGCAATGTCGACCGCTCGGTTGTTTGGGATGCAGTGACGATGGAGTTCCCTGCGCTGGAACGAGCCTGTAGACAAATTGTCTCCGAATCTGAACGCTAGCCGCTCGTTCGCAACTGCCTGTTCGCACACGTTTTTTGAGCGCTTGATACGCTTTAACCCTGCGGAAACATTTTTCTGCGATAGTATCTGCGATATAGACCAGTCGAAACCCGCCCGAAAGAAAGGGGAGCGACATGAACCAGCAGAACATCGATTACGTACTCCGCTCCGTAGAGCAGCGTGACATCCGCTTTGTGCGTTTGTGGTTTGTCGACATTCTCGGCCGCCTCAAGAACTTTGCCATTAGCCCCGAGGACCTCGAGGTAGCTTTTGAGGAGGGTATTGGCTTTGACGGCTCCGCCATCGAGGGCTTTGCCACGCCCGAGGAAGCCGACATGCTGGCGTTTCCCGATGCTTCGACCTTCCAGATCCTGCCGTGGCGCCCGAGCCACAACGGCGTCGCCCGCGTGTTCTGCGACGTGTGCACTCCCGATTGCAAGCCCTTTCCCGGCGATCCACGCGATGCCCTGCGCCGCATGTTCCGCAAGGCCGAGAAGGCTGGCTATCTGCTCAACGTGGGCGCCGAGCTGGAGTATTACTATTTCCCCGACGAGCACACGCCCGAGCCGCTCGACAACGTGGGCTACTTCGATCTTTCGGTGAGCGATGCCGCCCGCGACCTGCGCCGCAACACGGTCCTCACGCTCGAGAAGATGTCCGTGCCCGTGGAGTACACCTTCCACGCCGCCGGTCGCTCGCAGCACGGCATGAGCCTGCGCCACGCCGAGGCCCTGAGCATGTCCGACGCCATCACCACGGCCAAACTCATCATTAAGCAGCAGGCCTACGAGAGCGGTTGCCACGCCTCCTTTATGCCCAAGCCGTTGGCGGGCGAGGACGGCAGCGCCATGTTTTTGCATCAGTCGCTGTTCAACCACGACGGCAACAACGTCTTTTGGGGCGAGGACGACGAGAAGTACCATCTCTCCGATATCGCCAAGCACTATATGGCCGGCATCTTGGCGCACGCACGCGAAATCAGCGCCATCACCAACCCCACGGTCAACTCGTACAAGCGCATCACCACGGGCGGCGACTCCGTGCCGCAGTACGCCACGTGGGGCCTGCGCAACCGCGCGAGCATGGTTCGCATCCCGGTCTACAAGCCCGGCAAGCAGCTGTCCACGCGCATCGAGCTTCGCAGCCCCGATCCCATGGCCAACCCGTACCTGGTCAATGCCGTCACGCTGGCGGCTGGTCTGGACGGCATCGAGCGCAAACTGGAGCTCCCGCCCGAGGCAACGGCCGAGACGCTCAAGCTTACCGACCGTCAGATGGTCGAGGCCGGCTACACGCCGCTGCCGCGTTCGCTCAAAGAGGCGCTCGACGTGTTTGAGGACTCGCAGTTTATGAAGGATGCCCTCGGCGAGCACATCCACAGCTTCTTCCTCAAAAAGAAGCGCGACGAGTGGCATAAGTTTGAGTCTACGATCACCGAGTGGGAGATTAAGCACTACCTGGCGAACTCCTAATCGCGCTGGCTTGTTTCAGTACGATTGAGCTCATTTCTTTGGAGGCCGATATGTCCGAAAAGAGTGCCCTGTTCATGGCGCGCACGACGCGCTTCCACGAGTTTGCCCGTAGCTTGACGACCACCCTGGGTGTCGAGGTGAGCCTGGCAACCCCCGATTCGCCAACTGCGGCGCACGACTTTGACCTGCTGATCCTCGATTCCGATGGCATCCGCAGCGACCGCATCGATCAGATTGCCAAATGGCTTGACGATCGCGGCGGCGTCCCCATGCTGGTGATCGTTGACGACGAGGCGCTCGGTACCCTGCGCCTTCCGAATCACGCGCATGCCGACTTTGTATGCCCCACGGCGACACCCAACGAGCTCAAGGCTCGCGCGCAGCGCCTGATGGGCGAGGAGGAGACCGTCACCGCCGACGATGTACTCAACATCGATAACCTCGAGATCAACTTGGCTACCTACCAGGTGACGCTCGATAACGAGCCCATTGACCTGACGCTGATGGAGTACTCGCTGCTGAGCTTTTTGGCGACGCACCCCAACCGCGCCTACAGCCGCGAGGTACTGCTGCACCGCGTGTGGGGCTTTGAGTACTGCGGCGGCACGCGCACCGTCGACGTGCACATCCGACGCATCCGCTCCAAGGTGGGCCCGCAGATTGCGGCACACATCACCACCGTCCGTGGCGTGGGCTATCTGTTTAAGGACTAGCTTTTCACCACAAAGGGGACAGGCACCTTTGTGGTGGTTTTGCCGCATGCGTGGATCCCTTTCGAGTTTGCAGCAGAACTTAAGCCTTCCTAAAAGATTGCGTTCTCATACACGTACGCCCGTATATTGGGGTACAACTCAACGTGAACAATGATGGCCCGCCACATGTTTGGCGGGCCTTTGGTTATTTGACGAAAGGATCGCAGCTATGAGCGAGTACGATTCCCAGCGTCCCCAGGATGCGGGCAACGCCGGCGAGACCCAGCAGCAGCCGCGCGTGCAGGTGGAGTCGACGCCTGCCGACAGCAACATTCCCTACGTGCAGGCCTACGACACGCAGACCGGAAAGCCGCTGGGCGGTGCGCAGGTCGTGAACAAGCACACGGTGGTCAAGACCAAGACCAAAAAGCTGCCGATCTTTATTACGGCACTCGCCGGCTGTGCCTGCGGCGCCCTGCTGGTCATTGCGCTTATCATGAGCGGCACGCTCAACATTGGCGGCGGAAAGAATGCCGTGACGGCGGGCGCTTCGGGTTCATCGACGCAAAAGATCACCATTGACTCCGAGGACACCACGCTGGCCGAGGCCGTTTCTGCCAAGGCCCTGCCCTCCGTGGTTTCCATTACCGCCACTTCGAGCGGCAGCCAGAATGGCTCGCTTTCGCAGTCTGCTGACGAGTCGGATAGCTCGGGCAGCGTCGGTTCGGGCGTGGTGCTCGATACCGAGGGCCACATCCTCACCAACAACCATGTGGTCGATGGCTATGACCAGTACGTGGTGACCATGGATGACGGCACCACCTACGAGGCCGAGTTCGTGGGCAACGACGCCTCGAGCGACTTGGCCGTCATCAAGCTCAAGGACGCCGACGCCTCCAAGCTCACGCCGATCGAAATCGGTGATTCCTCCAAGCTCAACGTGGGCGAGTGGGTTATGGCGATCGGCTCGCCGTTCGGCAACGAACAGTCTGTCTCCACCGGTATCGTCTCGGCGCTCTACCGCTCCACGGCCATGAGCTCTACCAGCGGCAACACTATCTACGCCAACATGATCCAGACCGATGCCGCCATCAACCCGGGCAACTCCGGCGGCGCGCTCGTCAATGACAACGGCGAGCTCGTGGGCATCAACTCGCTCATCGAGAGCTACTCGGGCTCCAGCTCGGGCGTGGGCTTTGCTATTCCCGTTAACTACGCCAAGAACATTGCCGACCAGATTATCGACGGCAAGACGCCGGTGCATCCGTACATGGGCGCTACGCTTTCGAGCGTCAATGCGCTCAACGCCCGCACCAACAAGCTGAGCACCGATAGCGGCGCGTATGTGGCGAGCGTCGTTGAGGATGGTCCTGCCGCCAAGGCCGGCATTCAGGAGGGCGACGTCATCACCAAGCTGGGCGACGATGAGATTACGAGCGCCGATGGCCTGATCATCGCGCTGCGCAGCCACGAGGTGGGCGAGAAGGTCGAGATCACACTCATGCGCGGCAAGGAAGAGAAAAAGGTCACCGTCGAGCTGGGCTCCGACGAGGAGCTGCAGAACCAGCAGCAGGACGACAGTTCGACCGACACCGGCAACGGCGGTATTACCGACGAGCAGCTGCGCCAGTACCTGGAGGAGCTGCTAGGCCAGCAGGGCCAGGGCCAGGGCTACGGTCAGGGTTTCTAACGAGCCGTATCGCACATATCGAAGCCAGAGGGGCTGTCCCATCAACGCGGGACAGCCCCTCTTTTCTTATTGATCCGTTGGGGACGGAGGAAAACGGATCACTTGTGGCTGGCAAGAGGCCTGGTTCGTAATGGCCTGGACAGTTAGTTCAGATACGTATAAATCTGGGGCAGCTTGGGATGCGTTTTGAGCAATTTTTGATTGGGATGGGGTTTGAATGGGTGTTTGGGAGGGCGAGCGGGACGTTTACATGGTCTCAGGGAGCCCAAATTAGTTGAAACAGGGGTGTTCGTGTCTAATCCAGCTCTAGGATTTATACGTATCTGAACTAACTGTCCACCCCAGTCTGGCGGCTGCCGATTCGGTGCGGTTTGAGACCGCTATTCGGCCCCATGGTGACCGGTGGTACTCTTGTATCCGTTTGAAATCGAGCGAAGGAGTGCCGCTATGGAGCAATCGAGCCTGTTTGGTGACGGCGTGGACATCGATACCGAAACGCCCGCGACCGCGGAAACCACCGCACCGACCGATGCCCGTGCCCAGGCGGCAGCGCGTGCGGCCGAGCTGCGCCACGAGCTCGACTACCACGCCTATCGCTATTACATGCTCGATACGCCCGAGATCACGGACGCCGCCTTCGACAAAATGCTCGTTGAACTGCAGGAAATCGAGGCGACCTACCCCGACCTGGTGACGCCCGACAGCTACACCCAACGCGTGGGCGGCTACGTGAGCGAGCAGTTTACGCCGGTCACGCATATGGCGCGCATGTATTCCATGGACGATGCCATGGATCTGGACGAGCTCGACGCATGGCTCCAGCGCACTGAGGATGCGCTTGGCGCCGGTAGCGTCACCTATACCTGCGAGCTTAAGATCGACGGCCTGGGCGTGGCGCTCACCTACCAAAACGGCACCTTCGTACGTGCGGCCACACGTGGCGATGGCACCACGGGCGAGGACGTGTCGCTTAACGTCCGTACCATCAAGGATGTGCCCATGCATCTGTCCGAGGCAGCGCTCGCCCACATGGGTGCCGACCGCGAGCGCACCATCGAGGTGCGCGGCGAGGTCTATATGCCCAAGGGCAGCTTTGTTCGCCTGAATGAAGAGGCCGATGCCGAGGGCCGCGACCCCTTTGCCAATCCGCGCAACGCTGCCGCCGGCAGCCTACGTCAGAAGGATCCCAAGATCACGGCGCGCCGCGATCTTGCCACCTTTATCTATGCCATCGCCGATACCGACCCGCTGCACGTCCACAGTCAGCGCGAGTTCCTCGATTGGCTGCGTAGCGCCGGCTTTAGCGTCAACCCTAACGTGGCTCGTTGCGCCACGCCCGCCGAGGTCCACGAGTTCTGCGCCCAGGCGCTCGAACATCGCGGTGACCTGGACTACGACATCGACGGCGTGGTCGTAAAGGTCGACAGCTTCCAGCAGCAGCTCGACCTGGGCTTTACCGCCCGCGCGCCGCGCTGGGCCATTGCCTTTAAGTTTCCGCCCGAGGAAAAGCAGACCGTCCTGCGCGAAATTCGCATCCAGGTGGGCCGCACCGGTGTGCTCACACCGGTCGCCGAGTTCGACCCGGTGACGGTCGCCGGCTCCACCATCGCGCGCGCCACGCTGCACAACATCGACGAGATCCGCCGCAAAAACGTGCGCGAGGGCGACACCATCATCGTGCACAAGGCAGGCGACGTAATCCCCGAGGTCGTGGGACCGGTGCTCGACAAGCGCCCGGCCGATTCGGTCGACTGGCAGATGCCCGAGGTCTGCCCCGTGTGCGGCAGCCCCGTGGTCCACGAGGATGGCGAGGTTGCCTACCGTTGCGTCTCCATCGACTGCCCCGCGCAGCTCAAGGAGCGCCTGCTTCACTGGGTGAGCCGCGGCTGCATGGACGTCGACGGCCTAGGTGACGAGATTGTCGACAAGATGATCGCTGCCGGCCTGATCCACGATGTCGCAGACTTCTACCAGCTCACGGTCGACGACATCGCCGGCCTGGACACGGGCCGCACCTATGCCAGCTCCAACAGCAAAAAGGGCGTCAAGAAGGGCGACCCCATTCCGGTGGGCCTCAAGACGGCTGAGAAAATCATCGCCGAGCTCAACAAGTCCAAGAGCCAGCCGCTCGGTCGCGTGCTGTTTGCCCTGGGCATCCGCCACGTGGGCAAGAGTGTGGGCGAGGTCATCGCCGAGCGATTCCTGTCGATTGACAAGCTCATTTTGGCGAGCGAAGAGGACATCGCCGAGTGCGAGGGCATCGGTCCCAAGATTGCGGCGAGCGTCAAGCAGTTCCTGGCCGTGCCCGAGAACCTTGCCGTGCTGGAGCGCCTGCGCCAGGCTGGTCTGTCGCTCGAGGTCGACCTGGGCGCCGCGCACGCGCAAGCCGCAGCCGATGCTGGCGTGGCGGGCGAGCTCGCCGACGCCCAGCCGCTCGCGGGCCTGACGTTTGTGCTCACCGGCACGCTCGTCAACCGCACCCGCGACGAGGCGGGCGCGGCGCTCAAGGTGCTCGGCGCCAAGGTTTCGGGCAGTGTGTCAAAGAAGACGAGCTATCTGGTCGCCGGCCCCAAAGCGGGCTCCAAGCTCACCAAGGCCGAGCAGCTGGGCGTACCCGTGCTGGACGAGGACGCACTCGAGCAAATCTTGGCTACTGGTCAGGTGCCCCAGGCTTAGGACATCGATAATCAAATTAGAAAACCTCCCGGAAAGGTTGATACTTTCCGGGAGGTTTTTATTTGGGCGTGGTGGCGGGCAGCATGATCTGCGTCATGTAGGTTGCTGAGGGTGACCCTGCGGAGCGGTGTCGTTCCGGAGCGATAGAAGATTCATACAAAGCAAAGGGGGCCCGCAGTGAGGTTCCACAACGGGGCTGCCCCATTGTGATGAGTTTTATACACTTTAACATTAACATTAACGTGTATACTTAGCAGTGAAGATATATGTTGAGAGGAGCAGTTATGGTTACCGTCGCGTTTTCGGAACTGCGCCAAAACCTTACGCAGGTGGCCGAAAAGGTTGCCAATGAGGGCGAGGAGGTTGTGGTCTTCAAGCGGAGCAAGCCGTTGTTCAAGATCGTGCCGCTCGACTATCAAAGCCCGGTTGCAGTGGAATATGACGCTGCCCAGGAGCGCGGGGGTGCAAAGCCGACGTGCGGCTCGGACAAGCCCAAGCGCGACGTGGGTACGATGTGGCATCCCAAGATCACCTGGAAGGAGATCCGTGAGATGCTCGCGGAGAATGAGGACTACCAGGAGTATCTCGATATCGTAGCCAAAATGCCAAAAGGAACGCCGCTCGATACGATGACGGTTGAAGATGAAAAGCGCGTCGCGAGGGAGCGCTACCTATGAGAGCATTTCTCGATACCAATTTTCTGCTCGATTGCGTGCTTCCGGGCCGGCCGGAGCACGCAGCGGCGCAAACGATCAAGGGGCTCGTCGACGTGGGGCTTATCGAAGGCGTTGTTTCGGCCTGCTCTCTCAAGGACGCGTATTACATTCTCACCAAACAGGCCGGCGAGGCGCGCGGGCGCGAGGTAGTGCGCGACTGCCTTAAGAGCTACTCGGTAGAGTCTCTCGACCAAGAGGCTTGTTTTGCCTCCGCCTATTCCGATGAGCCGGACTTTGAGGACGGCTGTATCCGTGCGATGGCCGAGCGTGCCGGCGTGGACTTTATTATCACGCGTGACCGCGCCGCTTTTGTGCGCTCGACCATCAAGACCTTCTCGCCTGCAGAGTTCATCCGTGCGTTTCCGATTCCGGAGGAGTAAAACCGCCACACCGGGGACTGTCCCCGGCGTTTGGCGAGCTTGTTGGGAGGCTCCTGGTCCAGTGACTGTTACAAAAAACGGCTATAGCAAATTTGTTGTACTTCGGTCTGAAGACTATGACTTCATGGTTCAGGAACAGGCTAAGGCTCGTCTGATGGCTCGTATAGCTGTGGCCGAGCGGGAGCGTGCTGCTGGCATGGCGCGTGATGCCTTTGAGGCTCTCGATGACCTTGAGGCAAAATATGGCCTATAACGTCAAGATTCTGCCTTCAGCCGAACGTTTTCTGGGCAGTTCTTATTTGGACGGGGCAACCGGCACCGTAATCTGCGTCACGTAGGTTGTGGGGTCGTCGCTGATGATATCGTCGATGAGGGCGATCTCGCGTTGCCCCGCTACGCTGCCAACTTGTCAAAAGCTCCGCGGCGGTTGAGCACGGTAAACGCGACAACACAGATGACCGCCGACAAAATCGATCCGCACGGCGAAGCGATGCCCATGGGAAACAACGTATCGGAATAGGCGTTCGACAGCAGCCATGCGCCCGGCACGCGAATGAGTGCCACGGCCAGCACGTTGTGCGCAAAGCCGATGTAGCTCTTGCCGTATGCAGCGAAAAAGCCACTAAAGCAAATGTGGATGCCGGCAAAAATCGCGTCGAAAATGTAGCTGCGCATATAGCCGGTACCGGCCGCGACGACCGTGGAGTCCTTGGCAAAAAAGCCGATAAACGCCGGTGCCACCAGCCACATCAGCACCGTGATCAGGCAGCCATACACCACCGAGATCGTCATGGCGTCTTTGAGCACCTGACGTGCGCGATTGCCCTTGCCCGCGCCGGCGTTTTGTGCCGTGAGTGCGCTGACGGTGGCACCCATGGAACTCGGCACAATGAACAAAAAGCTGATCATCTTTTCGACCAGGCCCACGGCGGCGGCGTCGACGAGCCCTCGGTGGTTGGCGATGACGGTGATAAACATAAACGCCACCTGGATGCAGCCGTCCTGCACGGCCACGGGCACGCCGATCTTAAGAATGCTGCCGAGCACCTCGGGCTGGGGGCGCAGGTCGCTGCGCTTAACGTGGATGTTCGTGCGGCGGCTCTTGAGCCACACGAGCGCGAGGGCAACGCTGGCCGTCTGTGCGGTCACCGTGCCGAGTGCCGCGCCCACGGGGCCGAGCCCCATGTGCCCGATAAATAGAAAGTCGAGTGCGATGTTGATGATGCATGCCACGCCGATTACGTACATGGGCGAGCGCGAATCGCCCAAGCCGCGAAAAATGGCCGAGAGGATGTTGTATGCGGCGATAAACGGAATGCCGACAAAGCAGATGCGCAGGTAGGCAGCGGTTCCTTCGACCGCCTCGGCCGGCGTGCCAATGAGCGCCACGATCTGTGGGCACAGTGCGAGCAGGACAGCGGCCAGCACCACCGAGACACCCATAAAGAGCGTAATGGTGTTGCCGATGGCGGTCTCGGCGCGATCGAAGCGGCGCGAGCCCACGGCGTGACCGACGATGACCGTCGTTCCCATGGCCAGGCCCACGAGCGTCACGGTAATGATATAGAGCGTCTGCGCGCCATTGTCCACGGCGGTGATGCCGGCGGCGCCGCTAAACTGCCCCATCATGTACAGGTCGGCCATACCGTAGAGCATCTGCAAAAAGTACGAGAGCATATAGGGCAGGGCAAAGACCGCGATGGTCTTAAGGACATTGCCGCGTGTGAGGTCGTGTTCCATGGGCGAGGCACTTTCTGGCTTGGTTCGTTTAGCTACCAGTGTAGTGAAAACCCTACAACGATTGTAGAGTCAAGGTTTATGTTGGCAGTGGGGCGAAATAAGTCGCGCGCACCATTATTCCGAGTGAATATGGACACACGTCACGAGAACTCGCCGCCGGCGCTAACCTTGCAGAAAACGATTTCGGAATACTTGACACCATTATTCGGCGCGCAATAATACGTGCGTTTGCGAACAACGTTTGATGGGGGTTGAACCTGCGTGCGCAATCTCAAAATACTGTTTTCCTATCTAGGGGCATACCGTCGCGATGCCATCCTCGGCGTGTTCTTTGTGTCGGTCGAGACGGTGCTCGAGCTGTTTATCCCGGTCATCATGGCCAACATCATCGATGTGGGCGTGCCTGCGGGTGATATCAACTACATGCTGCTGCAGGGCGCGTACATGTTGGTGTGCGCTGCGCTTTCGCTGGTACTGGGCTTGGGTTATGCCCGCACGTCCGCCCGCGTTGCCTCGGGCCTAGGCGCTAACCTGCGCGAGGCCGAGTACAAAAAGATTCAGACGCTCGCTTTTGGTAACCTGGACAACTACGACGCCAGCTCGCTCGTCACCCGCATGACCACGGACATCACCGTTATCCAAAATGCTGTGGGCAACGGCTTTCGCCCTATGGTGCGCGGCCCGGTGACGCTTATCGTCGGCCTTATCTACGCGCTGATGCTGTCGCGCCCGCTCGCCACCGTCTTTGCGATCATCTTGCCCGTGCTGGCAATCGTGCTGGGCGTCATCACCTATCGCGTGAGCCCGCTCTACCGCCAACTCCAGACCTCGATGGACCACCTCAACGGCGTGGTACAGGAAGACCTCACCGCCGTGCGTGCCGTCAAGGCCTACGTTCGTACCGAGCACGAGGAGGCCAAGTTCGACACCGTCAATACCGAGCTCGCGCGCACTGCGACAAAGACCTTTGGCAGCGCGGTGCTCAACCTGCCGGTGTTTCAGCTGTCGATGTACGTGGCTGCGCTCTCCATCCTGTGGATTGGCGGCCGCATGATTCTCGCCGGCAAGCTGGGCGTGGGCTCGCTCACGGGCTTTATGAGCTACGTGCTGCTGATCATGAATTCGCTCATGATGATTTCCAACGTGTTTTTGCTGCTCACGCGCGCTCTTACGAGTGTGGGCCGTATCGCCGAGGTGCTCGATGAGGAGCCCTTTATCGCCAACCCCGCGGGAGACCTCGCGATTGCGGCGCCAGCGGACGGCAGTATCGAGTTTCGCGACGTTTCCTTTAAATACCGCGCGGATGCAGCCGAGGATGTGCTCGAGCATATCGACCTTCGCATCGAGAGCGGCTCGACGGTGGGCATCCTCGGCGGCACGGGCTCGGGCAAGAGCTCACTTGTGCAGCTGATTGCGCGCCTGTACGACGCTACCGAAGGCGCCGTGCTTGTGGGCGGACACGACGTGCGCGACTACGACCTCGCCGCCTTGCGCGACGCTGTGGGCATTGTGCTGCAAAAGAATGTGCTGTTTACGGGTACCGTGCGCGAGAACCTGCAGTGGGGCAATCCGCAGGCGTCGGACGATGAGCTCCTCGCGGCTTGCCGCGCGGCGTGCGTGGACGAGTTCCTTGATCGCATCGGCGGGCTGGACGGCGAGTTGGGCCAAGGCGGCGCCGGTGTCTCGGGTGGCCAGAAGCAACGCCTGTGCATCGCGCGCACGCTGCTCAAGCATCCGCGCGTGCTCATTTTTGACGACTCCACCAGCGCGGTCGATATGGCGACCGACGCTAAGATTCGCGAGCACATCGCTCGGATTTCCGATACGACCGTGCTCATCATCGCCCAGCGTATCGCGAGCGTCATGGATGCCGATCGCATTGTGGTGTTGGACGACGGTCGTGTCCACGGCGTGGGCACGCACGAGGAGCTGCTGGCGGGCGACAACATCTACCAGGAGATTTACGCCTCGCAGATGGAGTTTGCGGGGAACGCGGACGCCGGCGACGGCAGCGACGATGGTTGCGCGAATGATCCGTTTTCCTCCGTCCCCGGAGGATCGCCCTTGGAAGGGGGTGAGCGCCATGCCTAAGACCGCAGCCCAAGCACGCCCGGCCGACCTCAAGCGCACCGTGCGCCGCCTGCTCTCCTACATGGGGCATGCCAAGTTCTCGTTGCTCGCGGTGGGCGTGCTCGCCTCCGTTGCCGCCATCGCGAGCCTCGCCGGCACCTACATGGTGCGCCCCATCGTTAACGGTTTGGCTACGGGCGGGGAGGAACTGCTCGCCAAGCAGGTCATCCTGACGGCGATCATCTACGCCGCGGGCGTGCTTTCGGCCCTGGGCTACTCGCAGATCATGGTGCGCGCGGCCCAACGCGTGGTGTCCGATATTCGCCGCGACCTGTTCGCGCACATCCAGACGCTGCCGCTCAGTTACTTTGACAGTACGCGCTCGGGCGACATCATGAGCTTCTTCACCAACGACGTCGACACGGTCTCCGAGGCACTCAACAACAGCTTTGCCAACGTGATTCAGGCGACCATTCAGGTGATCGGCACCACAGCCATGCTCATCATTCTTAACTGGCAGCTCACGATTATCACGCTCGCGTGCGATGTTGCCATTGTGCTGTACGCGCGCTACTCGGGTGCCCGCTCCAAGCGCTTTTTTGCCGCCCAGCAGGCATCGCTCGGCGACTTGGACGGATACGTCGAGGAGATGGTCTCGGGCCAAAAGGTCATTAAGGTCTTTAACCACGAGCAGGCCAATGTTGCCGGTTTTGACACGCGCAACCAGGAGCTGCGCCGTACCGGTGGCGCCGCACAGGCCTACGCCAACTCGATGGTGCCCATGACCGTGGTGATTGGCTACGTCAACTACGCCATCGTTGCCGTGGCGGGCGGCATGCTCTGTATCAAGGGACTTGCCGACGTGGGTGCACTCGCGAGCTACCTGGTCTTTGTGCGCCAGGCGGCCATGCCCATCAACCAGTTCACGCAGTTGGGCAACTTCTTACTCAACGCGCTGGCCGGTGCCGAGCGCCTGTTTGCCGCTATGGACCTTAAGCCCGAGGTGGACGAGGGCTGCGTGGAGCTGGTGCAGACGGGCGACGCGGCGTGGGCGTGGAAGATTCCCGAGGGCCAGGGTGTGGGCACGTACGGGCATCTGCACGACGTGGCCGCCGTTGATGAGTCGGGCCGCGCGGTGGCTGCCGACGGCACCGAGCTCACGTGCGGCTTGGTCCCGCTTGCCGGCGACGTGCGCTTCCATGCCGTGGATTTTTCCTACGTGCCGGGCACCCGCGTGCTCACGGACCTCAACCTGTTTGCCAAGCCGGGGCAAAAGATCGCGTTTGTGGGCTCCACGGGTGCCGGCAAGACGACCATCACCAACCTCATCAACCGCTTCTACGAGGTCGATGACGGCGAGATCACGTACGACGGCATCGACGTCAAGCACATTGCCAAGGCCAGCCTGCGCGGGTCGCTCGGCATTGTGCTGCAGGACACGCACCTGTTTAGCGGCACCATTGCGCAGAACATCCGCTTTGGCAAGCTCGACGCGACCGACGAGGAGGTGCGCGCCGCTGCCGAGGCCGCCTGCGCCGACTCGTTTATCCGCCGCCTGCCGCGGGGCTACGACACACCGGTCACGGCCGACGGCGCCAACCTGTCGCAGGGTCAGCGTCAGCTGCTCGCCATCGCACGCGTGGCCGTCGCCGATCCGCCGGTGCTCATCCTGGACGAGGCCACGAGCTCCATTGACACGCGTACCGAAAAGCTCATCGAGCGCGGTATGGACCGCATCATGCGCGGACGCACCACGTTTATGATTGCGCATCGCCTGTCCACCGTCCGCGACGCCGACGCCATCATGGTCCTCGAACACGGCCGCATCATCGAGCGCGGCACGCACGAAGAGTTGCTCGCCCAGCACGGCGAGTACTGGCAGCTGGCGCATGGCTTAAAAGAGTTGGATTAACCCGTTCGAGCACGATGCTTTGACCCTTCCGTGCCCCTCACCCCGCCTCAAACCATCACAACATTCGACGTATTTTGCCAAAATCGGGAAAAGCATCGAATGTTGTGATGGTTTTTCTGCCGCTCGACCGGGTGGAATCGCTTTCTTGCGCACGAAGGTGTGCGGACCCGTGGGCAGGGGAATAAGGTTGGTTATCCGACTCCATTGGAGGGCTCATGGACCTGCCGATCGTCCTGTCCCATAAGACTGCCTGGCTGTACCATAACGTGGCGCGCCCGTCCGAGCCGCTCTCGCGAGCAAGCAGCCTATACGATGAGGACTCGCTTGCTAACGAGGCGGAACCGACCGCGAGCCTGCCCAAATTGGGACTCGATGCCAAGGGGCTGAGGGCTTCAACGGCAGTTGGGATCGTTGCCGACTATCTGGTTTCGCTCGGTATTCCACGAGAAGAGCTCGATCATATCGACACGCTCGTCAACTTTGATTTTGAGCGCTCGACGCCGGCTGGATTTAGGTGCCACGTGTTTGGGGCGCCGGTGCCTCCAGGCCATCTTATCGAGGTGGCAGAGGGCCTTCTGGTGGTTGATGAGGCCATGTGCTTTGTCCAAGCGGGTTCGTGGATGAGCGAGCCCGAGCAGCTGGAATATGGGTATGAAATCTGCGCCCGATACCATTTGAATCATCTGTCGACAGGCGATTATATCGAGATGGGGCAGAGGTATACCGTTGCCGACTTGATTGCCTATTGCAGTGAGAATCGATCTCGTCAGGGGGCTATACGTGCGGCCGCCGTGCTCAAGCGCGTGCACGATGGCGCGCGGTCGCCCATGGAGACGGCCACCGCAATCATGGTCGTAGCAAAACGTTCCCAGGGAGGGCTGGGATACGCCAAGATCGAGCTCAACCATCGGGTCGATGTTCCCAGCGAGTTCAAGTATCTCGCAAAGGCCGGGTATTTCGAGATCGACGTATATGCACCTGCGAGTGGTACGGGGATTGAATACAACGGCTCGGACCATCTTGATAAACAGCGCAGCGCGTCGGATGCGGAGCGTATGACCGTGCTGAGCGCGCTGGGCTTTAGGATGATCGTCCTCACCGGGACTCAGTTTGCCCATCAGCTGCAATTGCACCGGGCGATGAACGCCATCGCGCTCGCTATGGGCCTCAAGTGCGACCGAAGCGAAGCGTTCCAGAAGCGGCAAAACGACCTGCGAGAATTCGTGATTCGGCACTGGGACGGCGGCCTTTAGGGGCGCTTTGGTCCTTCTGCGGGGTGCCGTGGGCAGGCAAACCATCACAACATTCGACGTTTTTTGCCAAAAACGGGAAAAGCATCGAATGTTGTGATGGTTTGTATGCTGAGGATGGGCTTGGGAAGCCGGTCTTGCTCGAAGCGACCTGTCCTGTCGTACGGGTGTCGGTTCGTTTCCTTCGTGCGGTACTATGTTTTCCGAAGAATAAAACGCCGCGTGAGGGGAGGGCTGCGTGGACGGGCACGTGCAACATGACGGCTTTGGCCGCGATATCAACTACCTGCGCATTGCCGTTACCGACAAGTGCAATTTCCGCTGCATTTACTGCATGCCGGTCGATGGCGTGGCGCCCCGCGCACACGACGAGCTGCTCAGCGCCGAGGAAATCGCCCGCTTTGTGCGCCTGGTGGCGGGGGAGGGCATTCGCCGCGTGCGCTTGACGGGTGGCGAGCCACTGGTCAGCCGCCGTATCATCCCGCTCATTCGCGACATCCGCGCGATTCCGCAGATCGAGGACATCTCGCTTACCACCAACGGCGCCCTGCTGCCCAAGCTGGCGCCGCAGCTCAAAGACGCGGGGCTTAACCGCGTCAACATTTCGCTCGACACGCTCGACCCTACGCTCTTTGGAAAGATCACGCGCCTGGGTCGAATCGAGCAGACCATGGCCGGCATCGACGCAGCGCTGGCTTGGGGCTTTGAGCCCGTTAAGGTCAACTGCGTTGTGGTGCGTCGGCTCAACCAGGATGTGGCAGCCCTTGCGCGGCTGACCGTCGACCGCCCCATCCACCTGCGCTTTATCGAATACATGCCCATCGGCGACGAGCACACGAGCTCGCATTGCACTGTGGACCCGCATGCGCCCGCGCTGAATCCCGAGCTGTGGGACGCGAGCGATACCGTGCCGAGCGACGAGCTGCGGGCGCGCATCAATGCCGGGGCCGCCGCGGCGGGACTGGGCGAGCTCGAGCCGCTCGACATCAACGACGCTCCTGCCGGCGCGGGCCCTGCGCGCTATTGGCACTTTCCGGGCGCGGCGGGAACGGTTGGCTTTATTAGCGCCATGTCCAACCATTTTTGTGCGAATTGCAACCGCTTGCGCCTGACGGCCGATGGCAACGTGCGTCCGTGCCTGTTCAGCGATGCCGAGTATTCGGTGCGTGAGGCGCTGCGCCGTGGTGATGATATGCAGGTACTTTCGATTTGGCGCGATGCCGTGGCCCACAAACCGCAGGAACACGCGATAATTGAGGGCACGCAACGATTTATGTCCCAAATCGGAGGATGATCATATGGCCAAGAGCAGGTACGCCGATGCCACCAAGGCCGCTCGCAGGGCCGCGATGTCTGCCCACAAAGCCACGGCCGCGGCGAATGCTGGCAACGTCGACGCGTCCGCGCAGCCGACTGCCAGCGCTGCCACCGAGCCCGCCCGTGACGCCCGTCGCGACGAGCTGACGCACGTGGACGCCAAGGGCGAGGTGCGCATGGTCGACGTGTCCGACAAGGCCGAGACCCATCGCATTGCCATCGCCGAGGGTACCATCCTCATGCATCCCGAGACGCAGGCCATGGTGCTGCAGGACCGCGCCAAAAAGGGCGACGTGCTCGCCTGCGCGCGCGTCGCGGGCATCATGGCCATCAAGCGCACGAGCGATATTATTCCCATGTGCCATCCGTTGCTCATTACCAAGAGCAAGTGCGACATTGCGCCCATCGCTCCGGCGGGGACGCCTGACGAGGATGTGCCCGAGGGCTGGGCGCCGGCGCGCGCGGACGGGCAGGTTGGCTTTCACGTACTGGTTACGGCGGGCGTGACGGGCAAGACGGGTATCGAGATGGAGGCCCTGACCGGCGCGAGTGCCGCATGCCTAACGATCTATGACATGTGCAAGGCCGTCGATCGCGGCATGGAGATCGTCGACGTGCGCCTGCTGCACAAGGAGGGCGGCCGCTCGGGCGTATGGGACCGCGCAGAGCGCCAGGCCGCTGCTGTTGAGGCCGTGGCCGCTGACGGTGCCGCGCCCGCGAGCGCACCCGTCGCCGTCGCACCCGCAGCTCCGACACGGGCCGTCCCCGCGATCGCGTTTATCGGCTACCAAAACTCGGGCAAGACCACGCTCGTCGAGAAGGTCATTGCCGAGCTCACCCGCCGCGGTCTGCGCGTGGGCTCGCTCAAGCATCATGGGCATCACGGCTTTGATATCGACGTGCCCGCCAAGGACACCTGGCGCCATCACCAGGCCGGATCCAAGCGCGTGGGACTCATCTGCGCCACGCGCTGGGCGGAGTACGCCGACACGCGCGAGGAGGACGAGATGCCCGCGCGCGAGCTGCTGTCGCGTTACAACAATGTCGACGTAGTGATCATCGAGGGTTACAAGACCGAGGGCTTCGACAATATCGTGGTCGCGCGCTCCGGTGTCGATCGTCTGCGCGGCAAGAGCTCGCTCGACCTGGTCGATGGCCACACGCTGGCCCTTGCCTGCAATGAGGCCTTGGCGCGTCAGGCCTTCGACGCCGGCTTCGCGACCCGAGCCATCAACATCAACGACGCCCGAGCCATCTGCGACCTCATCCAAGACCACCTTTAAGGCTTGACGCTGCGCTGGCCTAAAACCTGCCAACAAGGGACAGGTTTATTTTGGCAGGTTTTATCTGGGCAAACGCCATTTCCACCACAAAGGGGCCAGACACCTTTGTGGTGGATTTTGCTTTGCAGTAAAAACCATCACAACATTCGATGAAAATCGCGATTTTGCCGAAAAACGTCGAATGTTGTGATGGTTTGCGCCCCGGGCCAGGCCACCCTTCGGGTTCGGCCACCACAAAAGGGGCCAGGCTCCTTTGTGGTGGCTTTTGCTTTGACGGGCCGCGCCTGCGCCTTGGTATACCATGTACACCATTTCCGACCACATTCAGCACCGCCGTACAACCCAGAAAGGCCCCCATGGACACCACCTTCAGCCACATCAAAGCCGTGTTCTGCGATATTGACGGCACGCTGCTCACGAGCCAGCACACGGTGTCCCCGCGCACCGTGGCGGCGATCCGCGCCCTGCGCGAGCGCGGCGTGCTCTTTGGCCTGTGTACCGGGCGCGACGCCCACGCGACCGAGGCCATGTACGAGCTCTGGGGCATCGAAGGCCTGGTGGACGTGCTCGTGGGTTGCGGTGGCGCCGAGGTCATCGACCGCGCGCACGACATCAACGAGCTGAGCTATCCGCTGCCGGGCGAGACCATCGCGCGCATCTGCAAGCACATGGCGGACCTTCCGGCAACGCCCGTCTGCCCCCGAGACGGCGTGTTCTACGTGCCCGAGAGCAACGCGTGCGTCGAGCACCTGTCGCGCGTCGACGGTGTGCCCTATCAGGTGGTCGACTTTGCCGAGTTTTTGCGCGAGCCGCAGCCCAAGGTGATGTTTACCATGGCGCCCGAGGTAATGCCGCGGGTGATTGAGCGGGCGTCGACGTTTGCCGATAACACCGTTAAGGCGGCGGCTCTGCAAACCACGCAGCGGCTCTACGAGTTCATGGATCCGCGCGTGTCCAAGACACGCGGTCTTGTGCGCGTGGCGGAGCTCAACGGCATGGAGCTCCAGAACATCTGCGTGTTTGGCGATGCCGATAACGACACCTGCATGGTGGCTGACGCCGGCGTGGGCGTGGCCATGGCAAACGGCAGCGATGCCACCCGTGCCGCCGCCGACTTTGTAACCGCCAGCAACGACAAAGACGGCATTGCGATCTTTATCGAGGGACATCTGCTGTAGCGCCGGGGGGGCCACCGCAAAGGGGGCAGGCTCCTTTGCGATGGCCTCTGGCGATTTGGGTGAATTGATAGCTAAAATCTGCGCGAAAATTCAAATAACGTTGTCTGAACATCATGCTTCTAACCACCGATGGGTTAAAGATATTCCCATCAATTTGGTAGTCTATTCCTCCCGGTTAATGATCTACCGCTCACGGTCGATTTTCGACCGTTCGCAGGATGTCTGCTCTTGAGCAAAATGTTGTGCAAATAAATAAAATGCTATTAAAAAAACTGATAACTGGCTTAATTACCAGTGAATTAGATATTTCATAGCGAATAAACGAAGGTTAATCCGAGCAAATGTCAAGAGAATTGAGAATTCGCTACAAAACTATCGGTATTTTTGCTTAGATGTTCAAACAATCGTTACAATATGTACTACAAGCGTGCGCAATTACAGATTGCGCAGATACGTTTGATAGGGAAAGAGCAAGATCGCGGTCTCTTGGGGAGGAGACATCGATGAAAGCGAATTCGGACAAATCTAAGCAGAGTAATAAAGCGACGCGCCGTGTACTGGCAGGCGTTTTGTGCGGAGCCTCCGTGTTGAGCCTGGTACTGTCGCTCGTCATGCCTCCAATCTCGCAGGCCATTGCCAACGACACCCAGACAGTTTCTACCGAGGAAGCTGTAACGGGGAGTTCCTCAAGTGAGTCCGCTGCTGTAGATAACACCAGCGAGGATGCCGAAAACCAGAATAGCGCCTCCACCTCTGCGAACGCGGCTACTACTGTGAACAAGGGCATCTACAAGCCCACGTCTATCGGTATCGGTACGAATATCGATATCTCCACCCCCGATCCCGGCGTGGCCACCTACGTCGGCCGCGACATGTACATCGGTGGTAAGCCGAACAAAACTAGCACTCTTAATGCGAATAACGCCCCCACCGGCTCATATGCCGCTGAGGCGGAGGGCCTTACCGTGGTCCACGGCAAACTGGCCATGAATCCTATCAAGGAGAGTTGGGGCGGCCAGGGCTTCCGTTTCGGCACCGTTGGTTTTGGATCGCAGTTTCGTCCCAGGGAGGGAAGCACGGTGCTTGCGGTCGCCGGCATAAACAGCTTGATTGAGAACATGAATACCGGTCAGGGAACGACCTCAGATGCTGCGACGGTTGGTGCTTGGACCAAGGGTGCTTGGGTCGGCAAGGCGGCAAAGACTGACTCCCACCCTGGCTATGACTATACCGCGCAGATCGCCGGTCCCATTACCTATTCCTATTGGGATTCGAATGCTAACAACGGGCGCCAGTCTGTCGTGAAAAAGCAAGGTAATTGGTTCGAGGGCTCGGATGCTCTGAAGAGCGACCTGTTCAATCAAAATGTTGATTTGACTAATGTTAACGGTAACGATTATTCGAGCTACAACGGTGCAGATGGATACCTCTCGAAGCTATCGAAACAGCTCGCCTCGTTTGCAAATACCGGCACAGTTACGGATGGTTCCGCAATTAGCGACAACAGCTACGCAATCAACAAGTACGATAACAAGGGAACAAGCTATACACTCACTTTCGATGGTAGTGAGAAGTCTGTTTCCGGTGCGCTTGATACCAGAATCCCGAACTATAAGATTTGCAACACCGAGCGACTTATCACCTTTACCGGCGATGGAACTTCTATGCAACAGGTCTTCACCATTGCCGGTTCCGAGCTCTCCAACTTGAAGGATGGCGTCTACTACCGCGGCGTCGACTTTAAGTTCACCAATGTCCCCGAAGGCGCATCCATTGTCGTGAACGTTACAGGTGCTGGTCCTGTCGAGTTCCACAATGGCTGGCGCTTCTGGTGGGGCGATACAGAAATATCTCGCGGTTATGAGAGTAACGCCGATAAAGACCTTCGCGCGAAATACTCGCTGGCCTCCCAGTCCATCATGTGGAATTTTGTCGATACCACGAGCCTCACCATCCGTGGTGGCATTGCGGGCGAGGGTAGAAGCGACTGGGGCAATGGCGGCGGGGACGGCAAGTGGACCGACGATGACCCCGCCGCTGCTATGCTCGGATCGATTCTCGTTCCCAACGGAAGCTTCGACGACCATGTGACCACCAACGGTCGTGTGTACGTGGGCGAAGATTTCATGATGAACAACCCTAAGATCGCGTACAACTTCACAAATCTCGAGGGTAACTCGGCTTCCGTCATCGATATGGATCAGGAGCGTCACAACTTCCCGTGGTCTGGGTCGTATACACCGGACGGCTCTGCCATTGCGTGGAGCAAGGTCGACGCTGCGGACGGCATGACGCCGCTTTCTGGTTCCTCGTGGACGATATACGGCACTGTCGATGATGCCAAGAATGAAACGTATCCCATCGTTACGGTAACGGATGGCGGTGCCAATGATTACTCTTCGGATGATGGCGAGCTTCAGTTCAACTATTTGAATCAGAAGGCCAAAATTGGCGATCCCAACGATAAAGACTACTTCACGTACTACATTCGCGAGGTCAAGGCGCCGGCTGGTTATCAGAAGTCGGACACCATCTACTACGCAACCATGAACAACACCGGCGAGCAGGTGAACTATGTTCAGGGTCATGTGGACACGGTGAACGGAAATAAGCTCGTTTCATTCGATGATTCCAACACCACGGGCACCATCTCCAACACCAAGATCACCGGTACGGTGTCTTGGACCAAGGTTGAGGAGAGCGACACGGGACACACTCCTTTGGCTGGTTCCGAGTGGGCGCTTACCAAGGTAAAGGATGCCGATGGTGCCGAAATTCCGGACGCTGCATCCCTGACTGTGATTGATAACGATACGAATGCGGAAGCTGTCAGCAACAAGTGGGCAGATTCTGATCCCGCCGATGGCAAGTTCAAGCTCGAGGGTCTGCTGCCGGGCACGTACACGCTCACGGAGACCCAGGCGCCGTTTGGCTACGAGCTGAACCAGACAACCTACGAGTTCACGGTGTCCAAGGCGGACGGTTCCATTGCGTGGACCGAGGGAAAGAAACCGAGCATTGTTGAGGGCACTACGTACATCTCCGATTCTCTCACCACCACGTCCGTGGAAATCCCGGTGACTAAGTCCGTCCGTAATACGGACTGGCCGAAGGATTCCAGCGGGAAATACGTTGCGTTCGACTTCAACATCGAGGCTACGGGGGATTACGCAACCAACGTGCCCATTCCTAACCCGGCAGACCTCTCCATTGCACCCGCAGCAGGGGAGACCGACGCCGCCAAGCCCAACAACATCACGGCGACCTTTGGCGCCATGACGTTCAACAAGTCGCACCTGTCCGATACCCCCGGTACGGCGGGTGACTACGCCAGGACCTACACCTACACGGTGAAGGAGGTCGCGCCTACCACCGGTGCCATCGATAAGCTCCGCTACTCCAAGGCCGAGTACCAGGTTGCCGTCACGGTGAAGGCCGTCATGAATGAGACCACTGGCAAGTACACCGGTCTTACCACCTCTACCACCGTTACGCAGATGAAGGACGACATGGGCAACACCCTTGGCGAGAACGGGCAGGGCGTCGTGGTTGAACCCTCCGCCGCCGCGCCCGACGCCATTCCCGCCTCCACCTTCACCAACACCTACTCCACCTCTTTGCCCCTTTCTGGTATGTCGGGCGTCACTCTGACGTACCTTGCCGGCGCGGCGGTGCTTTGCGCTGCTGCAGCCTGGATGCACGTTCGTCGCAAGGCGAATGCGAAGGGAGGCGAGCGTCGTGAATAAGAAAGTTTGCTCCTTCCCGATCTTGTTTGCGCTGCTTACCCTCCTGATCGGCACCTGCGCGGTTGTGTTCCCCGCTTCCGCGCAGGCCGCGCCGACCTCGACCGGTTCCATCACGGTGAGCGGCACCGTGGCGCGCAGCTACGACGCCTACCAGATCTTTAGCGCCAACGTCGTCGACGGCGACAGCGACGCCAAGATCGCCACCGACCTCACCTGGGCAAGCGACGCCGTGCGCGACGCCGCGCTGCCTGTGCTGCACAGCGCCGGCATGCCCAATTCCCAGACCACCGCGCAGGAAGCTGCCGAGTGGCTCAACGCCGATTCCCACCTTACGAGCGCGCTGAGCGCACAGCTCGCTCGTTCCCTCCAGAGCCCTGACGCCGTGTCCGTGGCCCTTAACGCGGGTACGGCGGCCAAGCTGCCCTGCGGCTACTGGCCCATCGTTGCCGACGACGACGCCATCGCCCGGGGCGAGGCCGGCACCGCGCCGATCATGGCCCTGGTGGGCGGCAGCGCCGTCACCGTCAAGCCCAAGGCGGCGACGCCCAAGGTCCAAAAGCACGTGCTGGAGGACAGCACCGCCGCCTGGCAGAAGGCCGCCGACGCCACGGTCGCCGACGACCTGTACTGGCGCCTCTCTGCCACGGTCCCGGCGGGGCTCACGGCCTACGACACCTATACGGTGCGGTTCGTCGACACCATGAGCGCGGGGCTCGACCCCTCCAAAGTCGCCGCGAGCATGCATGTGTACGTGGCGGCGGGCGCGGACGGCGGCTTCGACGCCGTCTCGGCCGGCAAGGACGGCCGCGCCGGCACCGAGCCCGTGAAGGGTTGGACCGACATCACGGCCCAGTGCGCCACCAAGGTAGCGGCCGACGGCAAGACCTTCACCGTGCGCACCGGCGACCTCATCGCCGCGCTCGGCGGGGCAGACGCCTTTACCGCGGGCGCCCGCGTGGTCGCCGTGTACAATGCGCCGCTCAACAGCGCGTGCAACCACGGCATCGCGAAGGGCAACCCCAACGAGGTCTACCTGCGCTACCCGCGCTCTCCCCTCGCCGACCAGTCCGGCGACGCCGGATTCACCCACACGCCGAGCGACGACGCGTGCGCCTACACCTGGGATCTCGCGCTCACCAAGCGCGGCAGCGACGGCGACAAGCCGCTTGCCGGGGCGGTCCTGAGTATCGCCGATGACCGCGGTCGCACACTGGCGGCCGACGGCACGTGGGATGCGGAGGGCAAGGCCGCCGTCACCACGGGCGAGGACGGCCGCGTGACCGTCTCGGGCGTGGACTCGGGCAAGCTGGAGGTCCGCGAGCTCAAGGCGCCCAAGGGCTACACCGCCTTTGAGGGCACGCGCTCCGTGACGGTCAAGGCCGAGGGCCTGGACGTCGACCAGGTGGCCGCCGCCAAGCCCAAGCTCACCATCACGGCCGAGTCGCCCCTGCGCGCCGACAGCGCGGACGGGTCGACGGGCAGCCTGGAGGCGTCGCTCATCAATACGCCCACCGGCACACCCCCTAGCATTACCACCGGAGGCTTTATGCCCTCGACTGGCGATATGGCAATGTACGCCGCGGCCGCCGCAGCGGTCGCCGGAGCCGCGCTCATCGTGGTCGCGCTCCTGGCCAAGCGGGGAGGTGGCAGCCATAAAGAGTAGCTGGCAGCCCCACAGAGAGCGGGGCGAGACGTAGCGAAGTAGATGCTAAGACACAGACAGACAGATTTAGATCAAATGGAATTCGAGCAGAAAGCAGAGGAAAAGAAGATGAGCATGAGCAAGAACATCGCACGCCTGGCAGTAACCGCCGGCCTAACGGCAGCGCTGAGCTTCGGCGGCGTGATGGCGCCGGTGACCATGGCGTTTGCAGATGATCCGGTGACGGCTCCGACAAATGGCATCATCATCGAGCAGAGCCAGAGCAACAAGGACACCACTAAGACGAAATTTGTTCCGTATCAGATCTTCAAGGCAAAAGTCGTAGATGGCGCAGATGGCAAAGTCGCATCTGATGTTGATTGGGCAATAGCGAGCCAAACCGCCAAGGACGAGATTGTCGCTGCTATCCATGCTGATACTAGCAATGGCAGCAAGCTCTCCCAAAATCCTTCTGCTCAGGATGTTGCTGATTGGCTGGGCACCTACGTGTCTGAAAAAGGCAAAGGGGTCATCGTCAAGAACGGAGACTTGCTTAATAAAATAGCCGCCATTGTAAAGAAGTATGAGCAGCCGTCAGGTACGGCGTTCGATGCTGGTACTTCTTTTACAACTGAGAGCGCTGGCTACTATCTCTTCCTGACAGACGATAACTCCATCGGTACGCAGAACGACTATTCCAACAAAAAACAGACGGGCACCTCGCCGATTTTCGCCGTCGTAGGTGGTACTGGAGTAACCGTGACCGAGAAAACCGGCATCCCCAAGGTTACGAAGGAGATCAAGGACGACAAACCCAATAGCAATTGGACCGACAAGGCAGACTCTCAGATGGGCCAGGACGTTCAGTATCGGCTGACAGGCACTGTTGCCGACAACATTGCCACGTTCGATACCTATTACTACGAGTTCCGCGACGAGCTCTCTGCCGGTCTGATTGCCGACGAAGATTCAGTAAAGGTTACGGTTTATGCGAATGATGACGATGCGACCGGAACTGAGGTTAACCTTCCCGATGGCGCGGTTAATTACAATACAACTGAAAACAATAATCTTCTGACGGTTAAGTTTGATAATCTGAAGGCGGTCACCGCCAAGGATGGCTCCTCTGCTATTGACATTACCAAGGACTCCAAAGTCGTCGTCACTTACACCGCTAAACTCAATCCCGCGAAGGCTGAGAAGGTTACCGTTGGCGGTACGGGTAACGCCAACGAAGTCAAGCTCATCTACTCCAACAACCCCATGAGCGATGGCAAGGGTGAGTCCGTGCCTGATACCGTCCGCGACTACACCTATGCGCTTAAGCTCGTCAAGGAAGACTCTGTCGATAGTAACACCAAGCTCAAGGACGTCATTTTTACCATCAAGGCCACGGGCGCTGACGAGCTTGAGTCTAGCAAAGTGGGCACGCAGTATGTTCATGAGAACGGTTCGCTTGGCGATGGCGAGTACAGGTTCAAGACTAATGAGAAGGGTGAAATCAACGTAAAGGGCCTCGATGCCGGTACCTACACGGTGCACGAGGTTGAGGGCAGTAACCCTGGCTACAACACGTTGGATGACTTTACCTTCACAATCTCGACTGTCAAGGAGGACGGCACCGATAGTCTCAAACAGGGTGAGGGACAAAACGAGCTGACCGTTTCTGCCAGCAAGTCGAACATTGACCTTGTTGAAACGCCTAGCGTTAATAACGGTACTATTACTCTCACCGTCAAGAACAAGAAAGGCTCCAACCTCCCGCTAACCGGTCTCAACGGTGTGACCTTCACTTGGATTGCTGGTGGCGCGGTGCTGTGCATCGGCGTGGCGCACCTCATCCGCAGCCGTAAGCAGGCCGAGGAGTCCGAGCAGGAGTAACGCTCGCTCACCCATCCCTTTGGCAGGTGGGATGTGATGGCCATGAGACTTGCGGACACTTTTCTCGTCCATCCACGTTCTTGCTTTGCCACTCTCTTTTCGGGGCAGACTCCGCACTGGAGTCTGCCCCGTTTTTTGGACAACACAGGCAGCCTCCACCGTCCGATGCGGACTCATCCGTCATCGCGTTTCTTGACTCGTATGAGGTTCGGTTTAAGGTCCGTAGGCGCACGCGCGGTGCGGACGGTAGAAGGCATTTGCGCCGCGCGTGCAAATTAAAATGCCCGTGGTTCGGAGTCCGGACATTTTACAACACCGGAAACTGCTCGCTCGCGCTTTCGAACACTTACGCGGGGCGTGTCGTTTCCTGTAACGATTGTATCCCGAATCACCCACTGATCCGGTTCTGAAAACGCAAATTATGGACTTATGCACGAAAGGAATCTCGTTAATTCCGAAAATTATGTATAATTCCAATATAAATTGGAATCAGACGAAAACGATGGAAATGAACGAAGCGCTAATCTACTTACAAGAAGCACTAGGCCTCTCCGCCAAGGCCAAAGTTTGGCCTGGATCCGCGCGCTTGCCGCTGCATCTGCGGGCGATTGAGGTCCGCGCTGTTGACGCAAACGGTTTTTCGTTTTTGCTTGCAAGCTTGCCTACTGGCGTCGGGCTTCCCGAGGCTAAGAGAGTCTATAGTCAGCTAGCCTTGCGCGCGGAGATTCCTGTTGTCGTTTCGTTTCCTGATGCCGATGCACGCCAGCGCAAAGCATTGGTCGCACAAGGGATTCCCTTTGTCTGCCCAGGTAGACAGGCTTTTCTTCCATTTATGGGCACAGCTTGTACGGAGAGGGGCGGTGCCCGGTTTCGCAATCACGCGACCAAGATGTCACCCAATGCGCAGGCTGCCGCAATCTGGGGAGCCGCCCAGGAACCATATCGCCCCTATGACCTTTGTCGTGCGCTTGGCATTTCGGCAAGCCGTGCGAGTGAGGCCATAACCGAGCTTGTTGACAGGGGGCTCGCGAGGCGCGAGCGTTGCGAGCGACGTGTCGTCGTGTTCCCTGTTGTCGTTGATCTTCTGCTCAGTGAGCACATGGCAGAGCTCTCCTCGCCTGTCTCGAAGGTCTTTTTTGCAAGGAAGACGCCGCAGATCGACTATCTTGTTGACGCCGGGGAGACGGCGCTCGCTGCGCGTTCGATGCTCGCTGCGCCGGGTATGGAACAAAAGGCCGTCTTAAGAAGTGCATGGCGTCAACTGAGCGACCTCGAAGTTGCAGACGGGGAGTTGCTGGATAACGAAACGGCGATGATCCAAGTGTGGCGCTATGTGCCCGTGTTTGCCGACTCCTCCCGCGTCGATGACATTTCGCTTGCGCTATCTTTGGCGGCGATCGACGATGAGCGAATTCAGCTCGAAGTCGATCGCATGTTTGGAAAGGAATATCCATGGCAAGAAGCGCTGTAGAAGGTCTCCAAGAATTTCAGCAGCATATGCAAAAAGCCGCAGGATCGTATGCTCTTATCGGCGGCACGGCATGCGACATTTTGCTCGCGGAGGCGGGACTTCCATTTAGGATGACTCACGATTTTGATGTTGTAATTGTCGCCGATGACCGGTTGCCTCAGACGGCAGAAGCTATATGGACTTTGGTGCGTGATGGCGGCTACCGCTGCGGCTGGGGCGAAGGCAAAGGCTCATGTTTTTATCGGTTTACAGAGCCTAAGAGGCCGGGTTACCCCCATATGATCGAGCTCTTCGCGAAGTGCCCCGACTTTCTAAAGGGTCGTGAGGGGATTGATGTGGCGCCAATTCACGTTGAAGAAAACATAAGCAGTCTTTCGGCAATTTTGTTGGACGATGCCTACTACAGCTTGTTCCTTCAGGGAATTCGGACCGTAGGCGGCGTTTCGGTCCTGGGTACGGAATACATTGTCCCGTTCAAAGCGAAGGCGTATCTCGACCTAAAAGCTAGAAGGGAAGCGGGGGAGAACGTTGATTCGAATAAGGTAAAAAAGCATAAACGCGATGCGCTGAGGCTTGCTCAGCTGCTTGGCGAGTCGGAAGGCGTCGACCTGCGCGGAGAACTGAAGGACGATATGCTTGCGTTTGTTAAAGATTGCGAGGTGGGCGACGTCAATCTGAAACAGATTGGGGTTGCGGGCGTAACGATGGCGCAGTTGCTCGAGACGATGAAAGCAACATATGGCTTGATTGGTTGAGTGGGGTTACGTGGCCCGGACGGTGCAGTCTAGTTGCGTTGTCCGGCGCATGAGCTCGCTAATCGGGTATTATTTGTTTAGACAACTTGAGTTGTAGAGGAGTGACCGGCGATGGTGCAGGGCGCCAAACACATGAAGAGCAATAACGCCGCGGCCAACGGCGGCTCAAGCCCTCAGCCCAAACCTCAACCAAAGCCCAAGCGCCGTCGCAAGCGACTGCCGCGCTGGGCCGACCGGCTCATCACCATCGTCATCATCCTTATTGGCGTGGGCCTTATGACTTGGCCGTGGATCTTGGACCGGCTCGAGGCCTCGGGCGTGTTCAACCAGATCAGCACGGTGTCCAGCACCGTGGATGCGCTGTCTGCCGAGGAGCGCGAGCGCATCCTGCTCCAGGCACGCTCCTTTAACGAGCAGTTGGCGGGCGAGGCCACCGAGCTTCCCGCCGACCAGATCGAGCCCTACGCCCAGCAGCTCATCTTTGATCGCGACCCCATGATGAGCTGGGTCGAGATTCCCTCCATCGACGTGAGCATGCCCATCTACCACGGCACGAGCGAGGAAGTCCTTATGGCGGGCGTCGGCCACCTGGAGGGCACGAGCCTGCCGGTGGGCGGCACCTCGACGCATTGCGTGCTCACCGCGCACTCGGGCATGCGCAACCTGAGCATGTTCGACGACATCCATTCGCTGGAGCCCGGCGACCTGGTGCTGCTGCACACCATGAACAAGACGCTCGCCTACAAGATGGTGGACTCCGAGGTGGTGCTGCCCGAGGAGATGGAGTCGCTGACCATCGAGCCCGGCGCCGACAAAGTGACGCTCGTTACCTGCACGCCCTACGGCGTGAACGACCATCGCCTGCTGGTGCATTGCGTGCGCACCAAGTACAACAAGAAGGACGTCGACAAGCAAAAGTCGCTGGCCGGCCGCCACTGGGGCAAGCGCGAGTTTGCCGTGCTTATCGTGGTCGTGGCCATTGTGCTGTTGATGCTGGACATCGTGATCCACGCGGTCCGTAAGCGCCGCAAGGCCAAGGCCTCGGCATAAGACATCGTCCAGAACCACCACAATGGGGACAGGCATCTTTGTGGTGGTCGGGGGCTTCCAAACCATCACAACATTCGATGAAAATCGCGATTTTGACGAAAAGCGCCGAATGTTGTGATGCTTTTCGCTGCGGGCGGGACGGTTTTCGTTTCGGGCGGCGCGGTTCTCGTTGCGGGTGGGATGGTTTTCGCTACGGACGGTACGGTTTCGCTGCAGAACCGCCAGCCCGCCGCCTGCCAGCCGCCGCCCTCGTTACGTTTTCGCTGCATTTAGGTAAAGCACCTGCTCCGAGCGGCGTTGCCCTGTATACTAGAGCGGTTTAACTGTTATGCGGAAGGGAGCGCCTATGGCACTCAGCGAGAAAGACGTGCGCGGCATCGCCGAGTACGCAAAGATCGCACTGACCGATGACGAGCTCACCCAGATGACGTCCTACCTGAACGACGCCGTCCAGATGCTCGAGCCCGTCTTGCAATATGACTTGCCCGACGTGGAGCCCACGTTCCATCCCATCGGAAGCCTGTCCAACGTGATGGGCGATGACCTGCGCGAGCCCGAGCGCGACCTGCCGCTCGACGTCGCGCTGGAAAACGCCGGCAGCGCGCGCGACCGCTACTTCCGCGTGCCGTCCATTTTGGGAGAGGGGGAGAGCGAGTAATGGCGCAGAGCTTCGATTCCCTTACCGCCGCCCGGATCGCCGCGGGCGTTGTTGCCGGCGACTTTACCGCTACCGAGGTGGCCCAGGCTTCCCTTGCCGCCATCGAGGCGCGCGAGGGCGGGGTCCAGGCATTCCTGCAGGTGGCGCCCGAGCTTGCGCTCGAGGCCGCTGCGCGCGTGGATGCCGACCGTGCCGCAGGCAAGCCGCTGCCCCCGCTCGCGGGCGTGCCGCTGGCCATTAAGGACAACATGAACCTCGTGGGCACGCGCACCACCTGCGCTTCCCGCATGCTCGAGAACTACCGGAGCGTCTACACCGCCACCTGCGTCCAGCGCATGCTCGATGCCGGCTGCCTGCCCATGGGCAAGGCCAACATGGACGAGTTTGCCTTTGGCAGCTCCACCGAGAGTTCGGCGTTCCACCGCACCAACAACCCCTGGGATACCGAGCGCGTGCCCGGCGGCTCCTCGGGCGGCTCCGCTGCCGCCGTCGCCGCGGGCGAGGTCGCGCTCTCGCTGGGCTCGGACACCGGCGGCTCCATTCGCCAGCCGGCGTCGCTGTGCGGCGTGGTGGGCTTTAAGCCCACGTATGGTGCCGTGAGCCGTTACGGCGTGGTCGCCTTTGGCTCGTCGCTCGACCAGGTGGGCCCCTTTGGCCGCACGGTCGAGGATGTCGCGCTGGCCATGAACGCGCTTACCGGTGCGGGCCACGATCCGTACGACTGCACCAGCCAGGATTGCGCCGTCGACTTTACCGAGCACCTCAACGACAGCATCGAGGGCAAGCGCGTGGGCATCATCCCCGCGTTTATGGAGGCCGAGGGCCTGACGCCCGAGGTCAAGGCCGCTGTTCAGCGCGCCGCCCAGGAGCTGCAGAACCAGGGCGCCGAGCTGGTCGAGGTCGACCTGCCGCACCTGGACGCCGCCATCGCCGCCTACTACGTCATCGGCCCGGCCGAGGCGTTCTCCAACCTGGCCCGCTTCGACGGCATTCGCTACGGCTATCAGGAGGAAGGCTGCGCCAACCTGTCCGACCAGAGCTCGCTTTCGCGTGCCCACGGCTTTGGTGCCGAGGCCAAGCGCCGTCAGATACTCGGCGCCTACCTGCTGAGCTCGGGCGTGTACGACAAGTACTACTACGCTGCGCAAAAGGCCCGCACGCTCATCACGCAGGACTACGACGCCGCGTATGCCAAGGTGGACACCATCCTCATGCCCGCCTCGCCGCGCACGGCCTTTAAATTTGGCGAGATCAGCGACCCCACGCAGATGTACCTGTCCGACCTGTACACCATCTCGCTCAACATTTGCGGCAACGGTGGCATCTCGGTGCCGCTGGGCCTGGGCGGGGATACTCAGCTGCCCGTTTCTGCCCAGCTGGTGGGTCCGGCGTTTAAGGACCGTCAGCTGCTCACGTTTGCCCGCGCCCTGGAGCGCGGCTTTGCCGATGCCGCCACGGGTGCGCCCGCGCTTTCCGTCGCGCCCGATTTTGCCGGGAAGGGAGGCGAGCTGTAATGAAGGAGCTTTCCGAGGTCCTGCAGGATTGGGAGGCCGTGATCGGCCTGGAGATCCATACCGAACTCACCGCACTCGATACCAAGATGTTCTGCAACTGCAAGCTCAGCCACGATGACGAGCCCAACGCCAACGTGTGCCCGGTGTGCCTGGGTCTGCCCGGCGCCCTGCCGGTGCCCAACAAGCGCGCCATCGAGAGCATCGTCAAGGCCGGTCTCGCCACCAACTGCGAGATCCAGCGCCACTCGATGTTCTACCGCAAGCACTACTTTTATCCCGATATGGCCAAGAACTTCCAGACCACGCAGGGTCCGGTCGCCTTTGCCATGTACGGCCACCTGGACCTGGACGTGACCGGTCGCGGTGCCGCCGAGCGCCCCGACTGCGCGTTTGGCGAGGCCGAGGCCCAGAGCCTGGCGAGCGCCTCGGCCAACGCCGAGGGCCTGTCCACGTCCATGACGTCGACCATGCGCGAGGGCAACCAGCGCGCCGGCCATCTGGCCAGCTACGACGCGTCCAACCTGCAGATGCCCGAGCGCCGCGAGGACGGTTCCTACACGGTGCCCATCCGCATCCTGCGCATCCACATGGAAGAGGACGCCGCCAAGATGGTCCACGTGGGCGGCGCCGAGGGTCGCATTACCGCCGCGGCTGAGTCGCTCGTCGACTACAACCGCTGCGGCACGCCGCTGATTGAGCTCGTGACTGAGCCTGATCTGCGGACGCCCGAGGAAGCGCGCCTGTTTATGGAGAAGCTCCGCCGCATTTTTGTGACGCTGGGCATTTCGGACTGCTCCATGGAGAAGGGCTCCATGCGCTGCGACGGCAACGTGTCGCTGCGTCGCCGCGGCGAGACCAAGCTGGGCACCAAGACCGAGCTCAAGAACCTCAACTCGTTTAAGAGCCTGCACGACGGCCTTGCCTACGAGATCTGCCGCCAGGCCGAGGTGCTCGAGGAGGGCGGCATCATCTATCAGGAGACCCGCCACTGGGAGCCCAGCCGTAAGCGCACCGTGGTCATGCGTGTGAAGGAGACGGCAGACGACTATCGCCTGTTCCCCGACCCCGATCTGGCTCCGTTCGATCTGGACGACG
The DNA here is from genome assembly GCA_014871655.1 of Collinsella sp. GTDB lineage: Bacteria > Actinomycetota > Coriobacteriia > Coriobacteriales > Coriobacteriaceae > Collinsella. The sequence goes on from WGSK01000005.1 coordinate 36,732, forward strand.
AGTTCATCGACCGCTGCCGTGGCGAGATCCCCGAGCTGCCCGATGCCAAGCGCGCCCGTTTTGAGGCCGACTTTGGCATTAAGACCGCCGATGCCGAGCAGATTGCAGGCGACCCCGAGTTTGCCGAGTTCTTTGAGGCCGCCGCTGCCGGTATGGCTGGCAAGGAGGCCCAGACGGTTGCAAACCTGCTGGTCAACGAGATGATCGCCTATCTTAAGGGCGCAGGCGTGTCGCTCGCCGAGTCCGGCATTGCGCCGGCTCAGGTGGCAGCGCTGGCTAAGCTGCTGGCGACCGATGCCATTAGCTCCAACCAGGCTCACGAGGTCTTTGAGGCCATGGCCCAGACCGGTGACGACCCCAACAAGATCGTCGACGAGCGCGGCATGCGTCAGGTGAGCGATGCCGGTGCGCTGCAGCCGATCGTGGACGAGGTGCTGGCAAACTGTGCCGATCAGGCGCAGCAGTATCGTGACGGCAACCAGAAGGTCATCGGCTTTTTGGTGGGCCAGTGCATGAAGGCGAGTCGCGGCAAGGGCAACCCGAAGCTCTTCAACGAGTTGCTGAGAACGTCGCTTTCGTAGCTGCGAGGCCGGGGAAGCCCCGAGTCGCCGGGGTATTTCCTCCAAATTTCAAACAGTCCTATGCAAGACGAAGGCCACATTTAGTGGCCTTCTTTGCATGCGGAACTCATTTGGAGCAAACACCCCGGCGACTCGGGGCTTCCCCGGCCAGACGACTCGGCCGTTCGGGTCAGGTGGGGCTGAATGGAATAGAGTGAATGAGGTCGCCGTTGGCGCCCTCATTCTTTATATATGTTGGGAGCGCCAGGTGGTGGGGGTGGTGCCGGTGTATTGTTTGAAGGCTTGGGCGAAGGCGGCTTGCTGAGGGTAGCCTAGACGCTCTGCCACTTGCGCTATCGTAAGCGAGCTATCTGCCAAAAGGTCCTGCGCCCGCTCCATGCGGCACCTTCGTATGTAGGCGCCCAGGGACTCGCCGGTTTGGGCCTTAAAGGTGGCGCATAGTTTGGAGCGGCTTGTGTAGAGCCTCTCGGCCACCTCGTTGATACCCACACGTCTGCCTTTGTCGAGCGCGCGCTCAATCATTGCCGTTGCTTCTTCGGCAATGGTTATGCTGACGCGTGTGTCTGCCGCCTGCCGCGCCTGCTTGTGGGCCGCGCACGAACAGGCGAGCTCCGCGACCATGGCCTCCACGATGCCCTGCATATAGACGTGTCCGCCTACGGTGCGGGCGCGGTCCTCGTTAATCCGGCGCAGCGTGTGGCAGATGGCAGACGTCGCCTCCTCGTGCCATGGCTCGGCAAACGCCTCAAAGATTCCCGCGAACTCGGTGGGATAGCGACGTTCCAGCTCGTCAAAATACCCAGGCAAAAAGAGCACCGAGCGCGAGTGATAGAGCTCCCCCGCAAACAGCGGGCTTAATTCCTCGCCACAGCTATCTTGGATAAAGCTGCAAACGGCATTGTTTGGCCACGGTCCATGCAATGGTTTTAGGTTCGCGGGCGTTATGCCAGCCTCGGGCATGCATGTAAGTGTGGGCGCGCTGACTTCGCTCACGCAGGCGTATGGCTCGGGTGTGTATTCGGCCAGGTACATATCGCGCGTCGGGGTGATGAAATGCTCCATGACGATGCAGGTGGGGGAGAGGGGCATGATCCATGCGCGCCCGTGCGCCCGATCGTTTGCCACCTCGCCGGTAAAGACAGCACCGTTGCCGGTAAGCTCCAGGCCAAACTGCTCAAATTGCGGTGCGTAGAGCTCGGTTATGTCGGTCGCGGCCCGATGCATTTTCAAAAGCGTCCCCTTCCTTTGCGGAAACGTCCACGCCTGGCTTGATTGTGAGCCATGGCCAACACATCAATGATAAGTTGAATACGGTTAACTCTCAAGCCGTTAGAAAGGAATCTCATGGCAAAGGGATCAAAAAGGGAAGGTGGAGGCATCGGCGAGTTGCTCGCATATGCCGGCGACCGTAAATTCCTAACTTATTTGGGCATGGCTCTCTCGGCGCTCTCGCAGCTGCTGAGCTTTGGCCCGTTCGTGTGCATTTGGCTTGTCGCGCGCGATCTGATCGCCGTGGCACCTAACTGGAGCGAAGCCACCGATATCGCGATGTATGGCTGGTGGGCCGTGGGTTTTGCCCTGGCAAGCATCGTAGCTTATTTCGTGGGACTCATGTGCACGCACCTGTCTGCGTTTCGCTGCGCGTCCAATATCCGCAAGACTACGAGCGAGCACCTGCTTAAGCTGCCGCTTGGCTACTTTGACACGCACGCTACCGGTGAGCTGCGTCGTGTTGTAGACGGATGCGCCGCCTCCACCGAGACCCTGCTCGCACACATGCTGCCCGATATCGCGGGCGCCGCCGCCATGGTCGTGGGCCTGCTCGTATTGCTTTTCGCCCTCGATTGGCGCTTGGGCGCGGCATGCCTCATCTCGGTCGTCGTTTCGTTTGGCGCCATGGCCACCATGATGGGCGGCAAAGGCGCCGAGTTCATGAAGGCCTACATGGGAGCGCTGGTCAAGATGAACAAGACCGGCACCGAATACGTACGCGGCATCCCCGTGGTCAAGGTGTTTCAGCAGACGGTCTACTCCTTTAAGGCCTTCCACGATGCGATCGCCAAATACGCCGACATGGCACAAAACTATGCGGGCACGTTCTGCCGAGGTCCGCAGGTACTCAACCTTACCGCGCTCAATGGTCTTGTGGCATTCCTGTTGCCCGTGGCGTTGCTGTTGGCGCCGGGCGAGACGGACTTCGCGCATTTTATGGCCAACTTCACGTTTTACGCGATATTTTCGGCCGTGGTGCCGACGGCCATGACCAAGCTCATGTTTGTGGGTGAGGCCTCTCAGATGAGTGCCGATTCGCTGGCTCGCATCCGAAGCATCATGGATTCCAAGCAGCTCTCCGTGCCCGCCCAACCCAAGCACCCTGCCGGCGGCGACGTGCGATTTGAGGACGTGAGTTTTACCTACGAGGGTGCCGAAGCACCTGCTGTCAGCCATGTGAGTTTTAGCGTTTCCGCTGGTAGCACCCTCGCCCTGGTGGGTCCCTCGGGTGGCGGTAAGTCAACCTGCGCAAGCCTGATTCCGCGTTTTTGGGATGTTTCCTCGGGTCGAGTGCTCGTAGGCGGTGTGGACGTTCGCGATATGGATCCGCACGAGCTTATGGACCAGATCGCCTTCGTGTTCCAGACCAACCAGCTGTTCCGGCAAACACTTGCCGATAACGTGCGCGCCTCCAAGCCTACGGCCACTGACGACGAAGTGCGTGCGGCCCTCTCCGCAGCTCAGTGCGACGACATTGTGGCCAAGCTCCCACAGGGCATCAATACCATGCTCGGTGCCGGCGGAGCATATCTTTCGGGCGGCGAGGTCCAGCGCGTGGCACTCGCCCGCGCGATCCTTAAAGACGCACCTATCGTGGTGCTCGACGAGGCCACGGCGTTTGCCGATCCCGAGAACGAGGCGCTCATCCAGCGCGCCTTTAGCAAGCTGGCGGCGGGTCGCACGGTCATTATGATTGCGCACCGACTCTCGACTGTAGTGGGCGCAGACCAAATCTTGGTGCTCAACCAGGGCAGCGTGCAGGAGTCGGGTACCCATGCCGAGTTGCTGTCCCAAGAGGGTCTATATGCCAAGATGTGGGCCGAATACGAACAGGCCGCGAGCTGGAAGATTACTGCTGCGACCGCGGATGCCGCCGTCACGAAGGGAGGCGAGGCCTAAATGTTCGCCTCATTCCAAAAGAAGTATTTCTTATCCGATAAAGGCGTCGCCGGAGTAAAACGCGGCATTTTCTGGACCACGCTCACCAATCTTATTACCATGGCCGGCATGGACTTTTTATTCCTGGTCATGGCCGGTTTTGTCGAACATCTCGCCACTGGCGCCGACCTGCCGGATGCCCTGCCGATCGTGGGCGGCCTCGTGGTCTTTTTCGTGTTGCTCTTTGCCTCTAACTGGCAGCAGTATTACTACACTTACTGCATCTTTTACGAGGAGTGCGGCAAGCAGCGTATGGAGATTGCCGAGCGCTTGCGCAAGCTGCCGCTGTCGTTTTTTGGTCGTCGTGATCTGGCCGATTTAACCGAGACCATCATGGGTGACGTCCAGGCCATGGAGCACGCCTACAGCCACGTGCTGGGAGAGCTTTGGGGTGCCATCATCGCAAGCGCCATTGTGTTCGTGGCGTCGCTGTTCTTTTGCTGGCAGCTGGCGATTGCGGCGTTTTGGAGCGTTCCCGTGGCCTTTGCCGTGCTGTATCTAACACGCGGCCCCATGACCCCGGTGTTCGACCGTGTTCGCGCCGAGAAGGTCAAAGTCACTGAGGCGATCCAGGAGACGCTCGATTGTGTGCGCGAGATACGCGCCACCAACCAGGAGGCCCATTATCTTGAGGGACTCGGCGCCGTGATTGATGCCGAGGAGCGCGAGACCACTAAGGGCGAACTCGTTAACGGGCTTTTGGTCAACTCCGCCTTTGTCATCCTGCGTCTGGGTATTGCCACCACGCTGGTAACGGGCGCCGCGATGGTTACCTCGGGGCGGGTCGACTTTTTGGTGATGTTTGCCTTCTTGCTTATGGTGAGCCGCATCTATGCGCCTTTTGACCAGGCGTTGATGCTGGTGTCCGAGCTGTTTGCCGCCGAGTCGTCTGCCAAGCGTATGCGTTCCATCATGGAAGAGCCTGTGGCGCGGGGCAGCGAGAAATTTGAGCCCGCGGGCCACGATGTGGTGTTCGATCACGTGGCATTTGGCTATGGTGCGGGCGAGGACGGCCGCGCCGGCGAGAAAGTTCTTACCGATGTGAGCTTTACCGCCAAGGAAGGCGAGGTCACGGCACTGGTCGGTCCTTCGGGTTCCGGTAAGTCTACGGTGAGCCGCCTGGCCGCGCGCTTTTGGGATGCCACCGAAGGCACGGTCACCGTGGGTGGCGTGAATGTTGCGAGCGTGGATCCCGAGGTGCTGCTGCGTGATTACGCCATCGTGTTCCAAGACGTGCTGCTCTTTGACGACACGGTGATGGGAAACATCCGCCTCGGGCGTCGTGATGCCACCGATGAGGAAGTGCTTGCAGCCGCGCGTGCCGCTAACTGCGACGAGTTTGTGAGCCGTATGCCGCAGGGCTACGACACCATGATCGGCGAGAACGGCTCCAAGCTGTCCGGCGGTGAGCGCCAGCGCATCTCTATCGCCCGCGCGCTGCTCAAAGATGCGCCCATCGTGCTGTTGGACGAGGCGACGGCGAGCTTGGACGTGGAGAACGAGACCGTGGTACAGCAGGCACTCTCCCGTCTGCTCGCAGGTAAGACGGTTATCGTTATTGCCCACCGTATGCGTACGGTGGAAAATGCCGACAAAATCGTTGTACTCAAGGATGGTGTGGTCGCCGAGCAGGGCACTCCGGCGCAGCTCAAGGCGGCAGGTGGAGAATTCGCCCGCATGGTTGCGCTGCAAAAGGAAGCGGCGGACTGGCGGCTATAGGAATGTGACAAAGGGACAATCCCTTTGTCATATTGAGTTCATCCCCATAGTTTCCAAAAAGTTAGCCATTGTTTACCAAATAGTTATACTAAACTATTTTCAAAAGCGTGCTCGAGCAAACTAATGAACTCGGGTGCTAAGGCACCATGCCGCGCTTGTGCGGCAAAAGGGAGAAGCAACATGAAGAAGTCGACGTTTAACACTCTGCTTGTCGGTGGCGGTTTTCTGCTTGGTACGGCCGGCATCAAGCTGCTCACCAGCGCTCCGGTAAAGAACGCCTGCGTGCAGGGCATCGCGTGCGGTATGCGCGTCAAGAACTGCTACCAGGACATGGTCGAGCAGGCCAAGGCCAATGTCGATGACATGGTTGCCGAGGCTGCCTACATCACCCAGAGCGAGGCCGCTGCTGACGAGGCAGCCGAGTAACGCTCCCAGGCACAAACTATGAGATTCTCGATTATCAGCGAGATCCCCGGCAGGACCCGTCTTCAATTGGCGGGTCCTGTGCCAGAGAGCGATCTCGATGCACTTCTTAAGCTTGGCGGCGACATCGATGGCGTGCACAAGGTGCGCGTTTATGGCCGTATTGGCCAGATGGCGCTGGAGTACGACGAGCCGCGCCGCGCAAGCGTGCTCGACGCCCTAGGCGCACTCGATGCTCAAGCTATCGCCGATGCCAAGTCGGGCTACGTGATGCAACTCGAGCCGCGCAAGCACAAACTCGTTATGGACCTGGCGACACTTATCGGCGCCCACTACGCGCGCCGCTGGTTCCTGCCTACGCCGCTGCGTGCCATCTTTGTCGTGGCCGGTTACATGGCATTTTTGCGCGCTGCCCTTCATGAGCTGGCGCAGCCGCGCCTGACCGTTCCTGTGCTCGACGCTTCGGCCATCGGCATTTCGTTCGTCAAGCGTGATGTCGACACCGCGGGCCAGACGATGTTCCTGCTCAACGTGGGCGAGCTGCTCGAGGACTACACCCGCGCCATGAGCGAAAACGAGCTCATCAACTCGCTGCTCGATGTTCCCGACAAGGCGCAAAAGGTCGTCGGCGATACGGAGGTAAGCGTTGCTGCAACCGAGCTCGAGCCCGGCGATCTGGTCGCCGTGCGCACCGGCATGTCCATCTGCATTGACGGCGTGGTCGAGCAGGGGAGCGCCATGGTCAACCAGGCGACCCTGACCGGCGAACCGCTGGCCGTCGAGCGCAGCGTGGGCGACGACGTGTTCGCCGGCACCGTCGTGGAGGACGGCAGCATCTTGGTGCGCGTGCGCGCCAACACGGCGCAGACCAAGCTCCGCTCAATCGTCTCGCTCGTGCAGACGGCCGACTCACTCAAGTCCGAGGGCCAGTCGCATATGGAGGACCTCGCCAACAAGATCGTCCCGTGGAACTTCCTGCTCGCGGGCCTGGTCGCGCTCACTACGCGCAGCCTCATCAAGACCTCGGCGGCGCTGATGGTCGACTACTCGTGCGCGCTCAAGCTCACGGGTTCCGTTGCCGTCATGACTGCCATGAGCGACGCCGCCAAGATGGGCGTCATGGTCAAGGGCGCGAAGTACTTTGAGTCGTTTGCCAAGGCCGATACCATTGTCTTTGATAAGACCGGTACGCTGACCGAGGCCCAGCCGCGCCTAGCTTGCGTGCTCACCACCGATGGCTGGAGTGAGGACGAGATTCTGCGCCTTTCCGCTTGCTTGGAGGAGCATTTCCCGCATCCGGTGGCACGCGCCGTGGTCAATGCGGCGCGCGAGCGCGGGCTCGAGCACCGCGAGCGCCATGCCGCCGTCGAGTACATCGTGGCGCACGGCATCGCTTCGTCCATCGAAGGGCGTCGCGCCATCATCGGTTCGGCGCACTTTGTATTCGAGGATGAGGGTGCGCAGCTCGAGTCCAACATTAAGGAGCAAATCGAGTCCCAGATGCAGGGCCTGTCGCCGCTGTATCTGGCGGTCGACGGTACCGTTGTGGGTGTGCTCGGTATCGAGGACCCGCTTAAGCCCGGGGTCCGCGAGGCCATCGCCGACCTGCATGCGTTGGGCGTTAAGCACGTGGTCATGCTCACGGGCGACTCGGAGCGTACGGCCGAGCGCATTGCTCGCGAGGCAGGTGTCGACGAGTTTAAGGCCGAGCTGCTGCCCGAGGACAAGTACGCGTATGTGGAGCGCATTAAGGGCGAGGGGCGCCACGTTGCCATGGTGGGCGACGGCGTCAACGATTCGCCGGCGCTCGGTTTGGCCGACGTGGGGCTGGCAATGGGTGGTGGAAGCGACATTGCCAAGGAGGTCGCCGATATCATCCTGACCGATACGGATCTCGCCGCGATCGTGCGCCTGCGCCGCATGAGTCAGGGGCTTATCGACCGTCTGACGAGTTCGTATTCCAAGGTGATGCTCACCAACTCGGCGCTGTTGGCATTGGGTATTACCGGCATGATTACTCCGCAGGCGTCGTCGCTGCTGCACAACGGCTCAACGATCGCCTACAGCCTGGGCAACGCAAAGGCTTACCTGCGCTAGCGGACGTGTTCGCCCACGTTATCTGGCCTGCGCCCAGACGGCATCGGTGTCGTCCGGACGCAGGCCTTTTGCATTTGACCATTTGCTAGCTTCTCTATATAGTGTTGCTAGCTGTGCTAGCATTTGAAGGGAGCGGGATCAACGTGGGTGCTGTTAGCGGCATGGCGCAGGTGAACGTTCGCGTGGATCGCCAGGTCAAGGACCATGCGGAGGAAGCGTTGCGGCTTTCGGGCGGGTCACTGCCCGAGCTCATAAAAAAGGTGGTGGCCAAGGTCGCACAGGGTGGCGGGCAGTGCGAGGAAGTGCTTGCGGCCGTCGACGATCGGCAGCAGACCGTCGCGCCCGATACGCCGTTCGCCGCGTCGTGGGCAGCGGCAGACCGGCTTTATGCAGATTTGGGCATCGCTACGTCGCCCGTATCTGATGATCGCGATTGGGACGCAATCTATTCCGAAGCCATGGATGAGCATTATCGCCAAAAGGGGATGATCCAGTGAGCGGAGCCCCTCTTAAGATCATGGTGGATGCGAATGTGTGGGTCGATTCGTTTTGCGCCGACCATGCCGAGTCGCTCGCTGCCCGTGCCTTTATCGGACAGGCGGCGGAGGCGGGGGCATTGCTGTTCTTTCCGGTGCATATCGCCAAGGACGTGCTGTACGTTGTCCAACACGAACTGAAGCGTAGCGTTCTTGCCAGCGGGGGAGTGCTCGACGAGGCGTCTGCCCGTGCAATTGGCGATGCGACGTTGGCGTTTGTTCGGAATATGACCGAAAACGCTATGGCCGTGGGCGCTGATGCATCCGATCTGTGGCTAGCCGACAAATATCTGACGCTCCATCGCGATTACGAGGACAACTTGGTACTCGCCGCATGCAAACGCGCCCAGGTTGATTACTTGGTGACCAACGATCGTAAGCTACTCGAACATGCCGATCTTGCAGCAAAGACACCTCGTCAAATGATGCCGATTCTTGCTTTGGCCGAACGCGGCGGCGCGGCTATCGCTTGACGCGAGCTGTTTGCGGGCCTCTTGGACGACGATGCGCCAAGGGGCCCGCGTCTGCTATTTACAAAAGCTCGGCCTTAATGGCGGGACTTTCCGCGAGCTGCTCGGCTGCCTTTTCGTCGGAACTGTCGAGTGCTGCCAGACTGCGGTAGACCCACTCGTTGACTTGGGTGTTCTTGACGCCTGCGGTCTGCATAAGGGCGCCTACCTCGCGGATTGCTGCGAGCAGATCGGCTTTGGGACCCGCGAGCTCGACCTCGACGCCGTGGTAGGCGGTCACGCCGCGGTTTTCGCTCACGTGGTCGATAAAGCCCTCGATGGTCTCAAGCTGCTGGGCGAGAGCTGCATCATCGTCGGCGTCCAGCGCGACGAGTGCGTTCGATACCGTGAGGGCGGGATGTCCGCAGGGGACAAAGCCTTCGATGACATCCATAGCTTCGGTAATGGTTGAGCCCAGGCCTGCGAGGGCATTGACGAGTTGCTGCTTAGTATCCATATCGGTCCTTTCGACGGTTCAATTTTGCTTGGCGAAAATATACGTGACGCGATCGGTAGCAAAAGTGCGAAGTGCGGCGCACATTGGGGTCTTCACAGCTCGTGCATAGAACAGCTGTCCGCTTTCAGAACGTGGTAAGATAACACTCCACAAGCGGGGCTCGCTCCGTATGTTCCTTGAAAAGTCGACGGGTGTTGGGTGCTCGTGCCCAATACCATCCAGGCTTTCCCGACATTCGGGGGCGACTGGTTTCGACACGATAGCTCTGAGAGAGGAAGCAAGCCGAGGTCTCCTCGCCTCGTTAAACAGGGGTACCGTCAAATTGAATTGACAACAACTCTTCTTTTGAGCCTATGGCTCTCGCTGCTTAGTTTATAGCGGCGCGTCAACCCGGTGATTTCCCCGACACCGGTGCGACGTCATTTTAGGGGAATGCTCCTGCGCACGTAATCGGTATGGCGCAGGCTAAGACCGAACCGGTTAGGACGCCGCGAGCGTGTCGCTGCGCGCAAAGCGTCCGAGACAAAACCAGCGACTGAGCTTGGAGATGCCAATCAGGGGGCTTTCGTGGACCGGAGTTCGATTCTCCGCGCCTCCACCATAAGTAACAGGCAGGTAGATACTCATATCTACCTGCCTTTTTATTTATTGTCCGTACCGCGGAGAATCGAACTCTATGCAGGGCGCGGGCGTAAAGAAAACGCTTCAGTGACGCAGGGTGGGACGCGTTTTCCCAATGGCGGCCCAGGCGGAAAGCGCATCCCGGAATCCGCACTCAGACTGGGACGTAGTTTCCGGATGGTGTCTCAAACGGAAACCGCGACCCGGAATCGAGCCGTAGAGTGGGACATGCTTTCCCAATGGCAGCCCAGGCGGAAAGTCCATCCCGAAATCGCCCCTCAGAACGGGACGCGCTTTCCGCTCCATCTCCTCAACTCCAAAACCTATGCGCCCTCCATTCCAAAACTGGGTAGAAGAAAGCCAAAACGCAATCGCAGGAGGTCAATATGACTGCAGAAGATAAGGCAAAGAACGCCGGCAAGGTCGCGCTCGTCTTGGAGGGTGGCAGTTTTCGTGGGCAGTTTACCGCCGGCGTGCTCGACGTTCTCATGGAGGCCGGTGTCGAAATTCCGGCGGTGTACGGCGTTTCGGCCGGTGCGCTCAACGGCGTCAACTACAAGTCGCACCAGATCGGTCGCGTCAATCGCATCAACCTGACCTTCTGCAATGACAACCGCTACATGGGTGCCGCATCCTTCGCATCCACGGGCTCCATCGTGGGTTACGACTTTATCTTCAACGATATCCAGGACCGCCTGGATCCCTTTGACAACGAGGCGTTCGACGCGAGCCCCATTGAAATGTACGCCGTCGCGACGGACATGCTCTTTGGAACCGCCACGTACCTCCCGGTCAAAAGCGCCGTGCTCGATCTCGACGCCGTGCGCGCCTCGACCTCGCTGCCGCTGGTGACGCCGCCGGTCGAGATTGACGGGCACAAATACGTCGACGGCGGCGTGGCCGATTCGGTTCCTATCGAGCATGTGCTCGAGGAGGCGGGCTTCGACCGTGCGGTCGTCATCGTCACCCAGGACCGCTCGTATGAGAAAAAGCCCTACGAGTTTTTGCCGGCGGCGCGTGCGCGCTATGCCGACTACCCCTATCTGCTCGAGGCTATCGAGACGCGCCACGACCGCTATAACCTCCAGCGCATGCACCTGTGGAAGTATGAGCGCGAGGGCCGTGCGTTGGTCGTCGCTCCGCAAAAGCCGGTCGAGGTCGGCCATGTCGAGCACGATTCGGCAAAGCTTTTGGACCTGTATATCCAGGGCCGTCAGGAGGCAAAGCGCCTGCTCGCGGAAATCCAAGAGTTCGTTGAGCGCTAGCGACGGCGAACCCTCAAAAAATGGCAACAGCTAAAGAGCTGCAAAATCACGGCTCGTGGATGACATGTGCAGAAACTCTGGTCGGAGCCAAAAAACCTGTTGACTCGTACGGCGAGCGGGGTAATATGGACGGGTTACTTGCAGAGCCCCGTGAATCTCTGTAACAACACGTACTGTACATGGAGGAGTCTAAGTGATTTCGAAATCGACTCACTACGCCAAGCAGGGCGAGGTCCAGCGCAACTGGGTTCTCGTCGACGCCGATGGTGCTGTCCTGGGCCGTCTTGCCACCCAGATCGCAATGATCCTGCGCGGTAAGAACAAGCCCCAGTTCACGCCCAACAGCGACTGCGGCGACTTCGTTGTCGTCATCAACGCCGATAAGGTCCAGCTTACCGGTAACAAGGCCGACACGAAGACCTATTATCGCCACAGCGGCTACAACGGCGGCCTCAAGGCTGAGAGCTTCCGCCAGGCTATGGAGAAGCACCCGGAGAAGGTCATCGAGCGCGCCGTTCGCGGTATGCTGCCCAAGACCACCCTCGGCCGTGCCCAGATGACCAAGCTTAAGGTCTACGCTGGTGCCGAGCATCCGCATGCTGCCCAGAACCCCACGAAGATTGAGCTGGAGGCTTAAAGATGGCTGAGAACACCGTTGTCTACCAGGGTACCGGCCGTCGTAAGAACGCCGTCGCCCGCGTCCGTCTCGTCCCCGGCACCGGCAAGGTGACCATCAACAAGCGTGACGCCGAGCAGTATTTCGGCCGTCATCAGCTCGTTGAGAACGCCCTTGCTCCCTTCAAGGTGACCGACACCGCCGGTCAGTTCGACGTTATCGCTCTGTGCGATGGCGGCGGCATCTCCGGTCAGTCTGGCGCTCTGCGCCTGGGCATCGCCCGCGCTCTTCTGAACGCTGGCGACTACCGTGCTGACCTCAAGAAGGCCGGTTTCCTTACGCGCGATGCTCGCGTGGTCGAGCGCAAGAAGTACGGCCTCAAGAAGGCCCGCCGCGCTCCCCAGTTCTCCAAGCGCTAAGGTTTTATCTCCTTTCGAGATACAATGTACAAGCGGGGCCTGCCGATTCCTCGGCGGGTCCCGCTTTTCTTTTTCGACTAGGGTGGGCGGTTGCATATCGCCTGCTAGGGAAGGAGCGATCCTATGCCCCAGAACATCTTCGGTACCGACGGCGTCCGTGGCGTCGCCAATGCCGATCTCTCGTGCGACCTTGCGTTTCGCCTGGGCCGCGCGGCGACCAAGTTCCTTGGTCCGGATATCTGCGTCGGCCGCGACACGCGTCTTTCGGGCACCATGCTCGAGAGCGCTCTGACCGCCGGCATCATGGCCGAGGGCGGCCGTCCGCACTGCTGCGGCGTCATCCCCACGCCTGCCGTGGCGCTGCTCACCGTCCAGAATGAGCTCGACGGCGGCATCGTCATCTCTGCTTCGCATAATCCGCCGGAGTTCAACGGCATCAAATTCTTTAGCCGCAAGGGCATGAAGCTTCCCGATGCGGTCGAGGAAGAGATCAGCGCCTGGGTCATGTCCGAGGAAGCCATGGCTGCCGACACGCTGCCGACCGGTGCCGGCGTGGGCCACATCATCAAGATGAAGGACGCTCGGAAGGCATACGTCGACCACGCCATCGATACGCTTGATGGCCTGAGGCTCGATGGTCTGGTCGTTGCCGTCGACTGCGGTCACGGTGCTTCTTGCCAGACCACGCCCGCCGCGCTGCAGCGCCTGGGCGCCACGGTGCACGCTATCAACACCGATTACTGCGGCACCGACATCAATGTCGAGTGCGGCTCTACGCACCTCGAGCCCCTGCGCGAGCTCGTGCTGCGCACCCACGCCGATATCGGCCTGGCCCACGACGGCGACGCCGATCGCGTGCTGTTCGTGGACAGCGAGGGCAATGAGATCGACGGTGACTACATCCTGGCTATCTGCGGTTCCGACCTGGCCGCTCGCGGCAAGCTCGCCAACTCCGAGATCGTCTCGACCGTCATGTGCAACCTGGGCTTCTCCATCGCCATGAAGGAGCAGGGCTTCGAAATGGTTCAGACCGCCGTGGGCGATCGCTACGTTTTGGAGCGCATGCTTGCGGACGGCGCCGTCATCGGCGGCGAGCAGTCCGGCCACATCATCTTCCTGGAGCATAACACCACCGGTGACGGCCTGGTGACGGCTCTGCAGCTGCTGGCCGTGCTCAAGCGCACCGGTCGTACCCTCACCGATCTTGCCGGCATCATGAAGAAGTACCCGCAGGTGCTCGTCAACGTGCATTCGGACAACAAGGCCGGCCTGGACGATTGCCAGCCCATCTGGGATGCTGTCGCTGCTGCCGAGAAGGAGCTTGACGGCCGCGGCCGCATTCTGGTGCGCCCGAGCGGTACCGAGCCTCTGGTTCGCGTTATGGCCGAGGCGGAGACGCACGAGCTGACCCAGCGCGTTGTTGACGACATCGTCGAAGTTGTCAAGCGCGAACTTCCCTAATGGTCAAAAACGGGTGCCAAGTGGTAAACTGTTAAAGCTATTTTGCTTGATTGGTATGTCCGAGGGGGAGCATGTTCACTAAAGTCCTAAGGTCTTTTGGTATGCGTGGTCGAGTCCTTACGCTGGATGCTCCCATCTCGGGCGACGTCATTCCGCTCTCCGAGGTAAACGACCAGACGTTTGCCACCGGCCTTTTGGGCCAGGGCGTGGCGATTCAGCCCACCGGAACGCGTGTGATTGCACCGGCTGATGCCAAGGTCGAGGCCATTTTTCCCACGGGACACGCTGTTGCGCTTAACACGGTCGATGGTTTGGACGTGCTCATCCACGTTGGTTTGGACACTGTTCAGCTCGAGGGCAAGCACTTTACCGTGCATGCGCAAGTGGGTGACATCGTCCATAAGGGCGATGTACTCATTGAGTTCGATCGCGAGGCAATTGCTGCCGAGGGCTACGATGTGACGGTTCCCATCTTGGTGTGCAACTCCGTTGAGTTCTCGAGCATCAAAGGCTCCGTTGGTGTGCATGTCGAAGAGATGGACCAGCTCATCGTTGCTCGCGAGCGCTAGCAAGTGCACGTGGCCATTAGCCTACAATTCAAACACGTTTACGGAGGGCGCCCTTGAAAGAGGACGCCCTCCGTGGCAAGATGGGAAACGTCCGAGGCTAAACAGCTTCGGGTCACCGTGGACGGGCAGGGGCCTCGACGCGGCTAGACACGAGACACATACATTACGCGACCTCGCCCTGGTGGCCGCACACGTTGGTTGCGGCCGACGCGGGCCGCGGGCAAGTGCTTGTAAGGGAGCCTTGCCTCTCTTGTACGAGAAAGGACGCGTAATGAAGATCATTAAAGCTAAAGACTACGAGGATATGAGCCGCAAGGCCGCTAATATCATCTCGGCCCAGGTTATCCTCAAGCCCGACTGTGTGCTGGGTCTTGCCACCGGCTCCACCCCGATCGGTGCCTACAAGCAGCTCGCTGCTTGGTACGAGAAGGGCGACGTCGACTTTGCCGAGGTCAGCACCTATAACCTGGACGAGTATCGCGGCCTTTCGCACGACGATCCCCAGAGCTATCACTACTTCATGCGTGAGAACTTCTTCGATCACATCAACATCGACCTGAACAACACGCATGTGCCCGACGGTTCCAACCCCGACGCCGCCGCTGCGTGCTCTGAGTACGACAAGATCGTCGCTGACGCCGGTTACCCGGATCTGCAGCTGCTCGGCATTGGCAACAACGGCCACATCGGCTTCAACGAGCCCGATGACCACTTCTCCAAGGGCACGCACTGTGTCGACCTTACCGAGAGCACCATTCAGGCCAACAGCCGCCTGTTCGACAGCATCGACGATGTTCCCCGTCAGGCCTACACCATGGGTACCCAGACCATCATGTATGCCCGCATGATCCTGGTCGTCGCCAACGGCGAGGCCAAGGCTCAGGCCGTGCATGACATGTGCTATGGCCCGGTTACGCCCGAGTGCCCGGCTTCGATCCTGCAGCTGCACACCAACTGCGTTGTCGTTGCCGACGAGGCCGCCCTTTCGCTCTGCGAGTAGCGCGAATCCTGCAGCTCGACATAGCCTTGCCTAAGGCCTCCGCTTTGCGGGGGCCTTTTTGCTATCCCTGTCCGCCCACTTGACCAAAATCTTGCCGCAAGCTTGACGAACGCCAGATTCCCAACAGCTTGATTCATTCTATACCAGATTCTATGCAAAAATGCCACTAGAAGGTCGTAGACGGTAGCGGGTGCTAGGCGAGTTGAATGACATGGCTGAACCTTGTTCATCTGCATTACACTGCCGCTTAGATGGGACAAGCTGACAAGCTCATTTACCTGCTTAAAGACCGATTAGTCGGGGGATTAATAACAATCGGCCCTCGCTGTACAAAAACTTGCCGCTTGCGTACCAAAAGACAACCTAAAACACAAGGGCGCTCTATTCATAGCGCGGCTTGTATGGTCTTGCGGCTACAGTGTCCATACGGTCGAGTGGAGGAGCGGGCATGGTAAACGATTTGAGCGGTATAGACGAGCTCGAGCTGATGCCGTTGGGCGGAGGCTATATGGTGCGACGCGAACGCTTGATGAATGAGCTTATCGCCAAGGGCCGAAAGGCCGGCATCGTGGTTCTTTATGCGCCCGACGGGTTTGGGAAGACCTCGGTGCTGCTGCAGTACACCCATGAGGTTAAATGCGACCCGACGCGAGGTCCCGTGCGGATTATCGAGGCCGATCGTGCCATTGGGCGCGAGGTGTTTATGCAGCTCGAGGTGGTTACCGAAGAACTCAAAGACAAACCGCACTCCCTTATCGCGATTGATAATGTGCCAAACCTCGATCAGCACGATACCGAAGACCTCATCGAAAGGATTCGCGGCCTGCGCGCTATGGGGGTAGGGGTCTTTATTTCCTGCCGTCCTTCAAATCGTCAGCTGATTCATGGGCTGGGCGATTCGGTTAAGATCAATGCGCAGATGCTCAAGGTGCATGCCTATGAGTATTCGGCGTGGGCATCGGCGTTTTCGATCAGCACATCGCTCGACTTTTATCAGCTCACGCAGGGCGTGCCCGAGCTCGTTTCGGCATTGCAGACAGGTCTGTATGGCCAAGGCGACGTAGCCGGTCTGCTCGAAAACGAGATTGTCAACGTATATGGCGCGGCACTTGCCGATCTGGCTTCGCTCGACAATAATGCGCTGTTTTGCGTGGCATGTCTCATGGTTTTGATGGGCGAGGGCAATATCGCAGAACTCGAGGCTTGCGGGGTGAGGCTGTCGATGGTCGACCAGTCCTACTTTGTACGCGACTACCCGATCTTTGGCTTGGATCCCGCCGAGCGGAGTTTTACGTGTCTGGGCACGGAGGATAACGGACGCTTGCGTTTGCGTAAGTTGGTGGCCGAGGTTCGCCCCGAACTTGTTCCGAGGGCGGCCCGGATTTTGCTTAAGGCGGGCCGATGCGATGCGGCGATGGGCCTGGCGGACGCCTTTTTGGACCGTGAAGCGGTCCTTGAACTCGCTGGGCAGTATGGGGTCGATCTGGCTCTGACGGGGCACGGGGCCGATATCTGCCGAGCAGCGCTGGGCACGATCGATGCCGACGATCCGGCTCCAGAGCCAACGCCTGCCGAGGCGCTCGGCGTATATCTGGCAGCGGTCAGCGTGTCCAATACAAAGCTCGCTCGCTATATGGCATCGGTTATCGAGCGCGGGGGCGAACGGGCGGCCTGCGAAATAGACTCTGTTTCATGGAGGGTGGCCCAGACACTGACGGCTGTTTGCTATGGGGACAACGGGCTTGGGCTCCCTACGAACCTGGCCGTGCCAGAAATCGAGACATCCCATACCGCACTCGATATGTTGTCTGCGCATATCGAGGTCAAGCGATGCCTGACCGAACGAGGAGATGACGGCGACGTTCTACAGCAGCTCAAAACGAGCAAGGTCTACGACTGCGAGCTCGACATCGCGGGGATTGTTATACGGGCCGATAGTATGCTGGTGGAGCTCTTTGACGGGTCGTTTGCGGGAACCGACGAGCGCGACGACGAGATGACGGTGGTGCGGGAGGCGCTCGACGTACGTGGGCTTAAGGCGATGGCTATCTGGGTGCGCATGGTGTTGGCGGCACGGCGGCTCCTTTCCGGCTTGCCGGTAACCGACGATGCGGCGTTCAACGCGCTCGATCGTTTTGCCGTGCGCATGCGCGACAACCAGATTCAGCTGTTTGGCCTGTTGTTAGAAGGCTGGCAGTCGCTGGCAGAGGGACGGCCGGTTAATGCAAAGTTCCGTGCGGTCCAAGTGCTCAAACTTGCCGAGGAGTCGATTGCGTACATGCGCGATAACGCATTGCTGCTGGAGCGCGCAGCGTATCTGCGAAATACATCGATGGTTTCGGTGCGCGAGGAAGCGGAGCTACTCGATATAAGCCAGACGCAGGTTGGTGGAGCAGAAGCCTGGATGGTGGCGCTGCATTTGGCCTGTGCGGGTCGAGATAGCGATCTTGCGGCCTGGATGTCCATGAATCGTGCGGGGATTCTAGAGCCATCGTATCGGCTCTTTGCGCGCCTTGCCATGCATTGTCTGGGCGAGCCGGCGGGCAGGATACGCAAGAAGCTTCCCGTGCGCGAGCTGTCGCGGTACTCGCTGCGCGACGATTTGGAAGGGGAGGGCGAGCGCCTGTTCCAGGCTGGCGAGGTTGAAGCCGTTGATACCATCGACCATATCGAGATTCGCATGTTTGGTGCGTTTCGCGCCGAGCGCGACGGGTTTCCCATCACGGACAAAATGTGGCGCCGCAAGAAGGCGGCGACGCTTGCCGAGCGGCTTGCGCTGGGCATGGATGCGCTCGTCGATCGTGAGACGCTGGCCATGGAGCTGTGGCCCCATGCCGAGTTCAATAGTGCCCGCAACAACCTGTACTCGACGATATCGCGCTTGCGGTCGGCTTTGGGACCGACGCCGGATGGCAAGTCGTGTGTGCTCATCCAAAATGAATGCATCGGACTCAACGGCGACTACGTCAAGACCGATGTACGGCTGTTTGATCAGATAAGCCGCGAGGTTTTGGGAAATCGCACGGGTGCGCGCGGACCCCATTTAGTTGAGCTGTGCCTTAAGATTGAGCAGCTTTATGCCGGACCGCTGTATGTTCCCAATGGCTGTAATCCCACCTACTTTTTGCGCATGCGACGCATTATGCAGTCAAAGTACATCGATTGCATGATTAAGGGAGCAAATGCCGCTCTAGAAGAAAACGATCTGCAGTCGGCGATTTGGCTGGCGGAGTCGGGGCTTCGACAGGAAACGGCGCGTGAGGATATGGTGCGCTGCGCCATGCGCGTCTACAGTGCGGCGGGGCGGCGGCGCGATATCGTCGAGCTGTACAGCGGGCATATGCACCATCTGAGGGAGCAGGTCAATGGCGTGCCCGAGCCCGAGACGCGGCGTCTATACGAGCGCTTGGTGGAGGGGCGGCTCAATCGCGTGTTGGTCGAGCGATAAAAAACGGGTGCCCGAAGTACTTGGGCGCCCGTAAGCTTGCTATATGTTGGCTCGCCGGATCATTGGCTCTTAGACGAGCTTGATCTTCTCGATGTCCTTGCGCGAGGACTCGCGATATAGCGAGAACTTGCGGCCGATGACCTGGACGACCTCGGCGTGGCAGCGCTCAGCGAGCTCTTCGGCGGCCTCGCGGGCGGAAAGGCTGGAGCCATCGAGCACGGAGCACTTAACGAGCTCGTGCTTCTCCAGGTAGGCGACCGTCTGCTCGACGGTGC
This sequence comes from Collinsella sp., assembly GCA_014871655.1. GTDB lineage: Bacteria > Actinomycetota > Coriobacteriia > Coriobacteriales > Coriobacteriaceae > Collinsella. The sequence continues at coordinate 55,938 of WGSK01000005.1, forward strand.
CCTCGTTGACGTCGGACTTGCCGATGATGATGGCGGGGTTGAGGTGATGGGCCATGCTGCGAAGCTGCTTGACCTGGGCTCCTGTCAGTGCCATGGGTTCTCGCTTTCTATGTATGGGGCGCCCCGCGACGGGGCCTTAATCTATGTGAGCTGTCCCACGATAGCGCAGGAACAGTGCGGTGTGGGGCGCGTTTGCCCAGTTCAAAAAGAATGCGGATGCCGAGTGAGTGGGCGGTGCGGGCTGTGAACAGGCTATGAGCGGGGTGCAGAGACCGGCTCCCATGCAATAAACGCCCAACGAACCTTGCGGACATGATCGAGCATATAGCGCCCCTGCGGCACGCCCTTGGAGCCCGGCTCACCGGCATGGGGGTTCTCAATCATGTGTTGAGCGATATAGTCGCGCAGGCGGTCAACCTTATCTTCGTTACCGTGCTCGAGCATGCGGGAGAAGTCTGCCACGCCCGCCTCAAGGCTATCGAAGGTATCGCGACGAGGCGATTCAAAGTATGTAATCTGCGGCAACGCACCCATCTGAATGAGGATATTAAAAGCATACACAAAGCCATTACTGCAGGTAACCGAGGCACCGATGGCGTTCATCAAGTGCAGATCATAGCGCGGGCTGGAGTTGGCGACCATCGTGACAGCGCAACGCCGACGAGCCGTACGGTCAAGCTTGACAAGTGCGCCTTTTAGGTTGCTCGTGGTGACAGAGCGACTGGCAAAGGCAACATCTACCGCTTTCGCGACCGGTCCAACCAAATCCCAATCATCATCCCAAGCAAGCTCAAGTGGCGTAATCAGGTCCTCGAGCCCATAGTACTCAATGCCAGCATCAAGGGTGCCCAACATGGCAGGGGAAAAATCAGCGGCAATCACGGGATGCCCGTCTTGAGCAAGCGGAATAGCAATCGACCCAGCCCCACACCCCATATCGAGCACCGACTCGTCGGGCTCAAGCGCCAACAGCTTTATAAAATCCCGAGCATACGGAGCAGTCTCCAACGGCCGAAAATGCCGAGCCCTTTTATACCACTCAAAAGAATCATCAGCCCGCCGCCGACCAGCTTGCAGGCGCATCCATTCGCCATTCCAATCCGCAGCAAGCAGCTCAGAACGATTCTCCCCATCAACCACGGGCCAACCTCCTAGCAACAAAAAAGCGACTCCTCCCAAAAGAAGAGCCGCAACCAGCATATATCAGAAAGAACCGTTCCAACGCCAAACCGCCCTCACAACCAAGGCGGGCAGGAGCGAAGCGACTGCCATACGGGATAGAACCCAACTGAGGTCCCGTTGTGCGGGAGCCCCGGGGAGGGCAAATATATAAGGTCGATCGCGAGTTCCGCACGAGCCGGAGAGCACTTAATGTGCTCTCCGTGCGAGTCAGGACTGTCCGAGCAGGCGACCTTATATATTTGCCCTCCTCGGGGCTCCTCGCCCGAACCCCTCAGCTAGTTCTTGAGCGAGTTCAGCGGTGCCGGGAAGCGTCCGCCACGGTGGGCAAGCACGGTGCCGGCGTTGGGGTTCACCGGCATGATGGGCGCACGGCCAAACAGGCCGCCGTACTCGACGCAGTCGCCCACGCCCTTGCCGATGGCGGGAATCACGCGGACGGCCGTGGTCTTGTTGTTGATGACGCCGATGGCCATCTCGTCGGCGATGATGCCGGCGATGGTCTCGACCGGGGTGTCGCCGGGGATGGCGATCATGTCCAGGCCAACGGAGCACACGCAGGTCATGGCCTCGAGCTTCTCGAGCGAAAGCGCGCCGGCCTCGACGGCGGCGATCATGCCGGCGTCCTCGGACACGGGGATAAAGGCGCCGGAGAGACCGCCCACGCTGGAGCTGGCCATGACGCCGCCCTTCTTGACGGCATCGTTGAGCATGGCGAGCGCGCAGGTCGTGCCGGGGCCACCGCAGGTACCTACGCCGATGATCTCGAGGATGCGGGCAACGGAGTCGCCGATGGCAGGCGTGGGAGCCAGCGACAGGTCGACAATGCCCTTCTCGACACCCAGGCGATGGGCGGCCTCACGGCTCATGAGCTCGCCAGCACGGGTGATCTTAAAGGCGGTCTGCTTAATCTTTTCGGCGACTTCCATCATCGATGCGGAATCGGGTAGCGTCTCCAGGGCCGCGGCCATAACGCCAGGGCCCGAGACGCCTACGTTGATGACGGCGTCGGCCTCGCCACCGCCGTGGACGGCGCCCGCCATAAACGGGGAGTCCTCGACCATGTTGGCAAAGCAGACGAACTTGGAGGCGCCAACGGAATCCTGGTCGGCCGTGAGCTTGGCGGCGTCGATGATGGTCTGGGCGGCCATAAGCACGGCATCCATGTTGATGCCGGCGCGCAGGCTGGCGACGTTGACGCTGGAGCAGACGCGGCTCGTGGTGGCGAGCGCCTGCGGAATGGATTGGATAACGCGTCGATCGGCGTCGCCGATGCCCTTCTGGACGAGTGCGGAGAAGCCGCCCAGGTAATCGATGCCGAGCGTCTCGGCCGCGCGGTCGAGGGCGTGCGCGATGGGGGTGAGGTCCTCATCCTTGCAGCATGCGGCGATCTGCGCCACCGGGGTGACGGAAACGCGCTTGTTGACAATGGGGATACCGTACTCGCGCTCGAGGTTCTCGGCGGTCTCGACCAGATGCTCAGCCGTGTGCGTCACGTGGTCGTAGATCTTCGTGCACATGCGGTCGAGGTTCTCGTCACCGCAACCCATGAGCGAAACACCCATGGTGATGGTCCTGATGTCAAGGTTCTGCTCCTCAACCATGCCGCGGGTTTCCGCGATTTCTGCGGGCGTGATCGCCATCCTTGCGCTCCTATCTGCCAAAACGAGCATAGTCTTATCTATTCTAACGTGCCGCACGTGCCAAGTGGCGCATGCGGCACGTTTTGGTGCTCGGTTGTTTCCGTTGTGTTACTGCCCAAAGACCTCTTCGGCGATACGAGCGCTTTCGGCGGCGTCCTTGGCGTAGTAGTCCGCGCCGATCTGCTTGGCGTATTCGGGGGTGAGTACGGCGCCGCCCACGATGATCTTGACGCCCGGCACCTCAGTATGAAGCAGCTTGATGGTCTCCTCCATGGCCACGACGGTGGTAGTCATAAGCGCTGAGAGGCCGACGAGTTTGATATCGCGCTCCTTGACGGTCTTGAGTACCTCCTGCGGATCGACGTCGCGGCCCAGGTCAAAGACGGTGTAGCCGTAGTTGTCGAGCAGCATCTTGACGATGTTCTTGCCAATATCGTGGATGTCGCCCTTGACGGTGGCCACGCAGATCTTGCCCTTGTCGGCAATCTCGCCGGCGGGCATCAGGCGTTTGATGGTGTCGAAGCCCACGCGTGCGGCCTCGGCCGAGGCCATGAGCTGCGGCAAGAAAAACTTTCCCTGGTCAAAGAGAACGCCAACCTCGTCGAGGGCGGGGATAAAGTGATTGTTGATGAGGTCCATCGCGTCGTGGTCTGCCAGCAGACGCTCGGTCTCGGCCGCGATTTCGCCCTTGCGGCCCGAGACGACCATGTGGCGGATGGGGTCGTCGTTGCCGTCGGTGCCGGCGGTGCCAGCAGCGGGCACAGCGTCGGTCGATGCGGCCTGAGCTGCTGCCGGGTTTGCGGCGATCTTATACGGATCGGTCCAGCCGGCGTAGCGCTCGATGTATCCGGTCGAGCCCTCGTCCTCAACGCTCAGGACGCGATAGCTGTATACGGTATCCATAAAGCGCTTGGAGCCCGGGTTCATGATGGGGGCGTCCAGGCCCGCGCCAAAAGCGGCGGCCAAAAAGACCGAGCCCAGCAGCGGGCGGGCAGGCAGGCCAAAGCTGATGTTCGACACGCCGAGCGCGCATTTGACGCCCAGACGCTCCTTACACAGGGACATGGCGCGTAGGATCTGCTCGGCCTGGCGTTGATTGGTCGAGGCGGTCATGACCAGGCAGTCGATGAGGATGCGGTCCGGTCCGATGCCGTAGCGGGCAGCCTCGGCCACGATGCGCTCGGCGATGGCAAAGCGGGCCTCGGCGGTATCGGGGATGCCGCCTTCATCGAGCGTAAGTCCGACAACGTTGGTGCCGTAGTGGGCGACCAGCGGAAAGATCTCATCCATGATCTGCTGCTTGCCATTGACCGAGTTGATGATGGGCTTGCCGGCGTAGCGGCGCACGGCGGCCTCGACGGCTGCGGGGTCGGTGGAGTCGATCTGCAGCGGCAGCAGCGTGGAGCCCTGGAGCTGTTCGGTTGCCTGTTGGATGATCTTGACCTCGTCGATCTCGGGCAGGCCCACGTTGACGTCCAGGATGTCGGCGCCCTGCTCCTGCTGGCTGATGCCCTGGCTCACGACGTAGTCCAGGTCGCCGTCGCGCAGGGCCTGCTGCAGGCGCTTTTTGCCGGTGGGGTTGATGCGCTCGCCGATGACGGCGATCTTGTGGCCGTCGCAGGGAAGGTCCACGACCGTTTGGGCGCTCGTGACCGACATGCTGGGCTTGCGGCGGCGCGGGCTGGGCGTGTGGTTATCGATAAGCGTGCGCAAGGCCGCCATGTGCGCCGGCGTGGTGCCGCAGCAGCCGCCCACGACGCTCACGCCGTCGGCGATCATGCCGGCGACGGCTTCGGCGTATTCGGGGGCCTGGATGTCAAAGACGGTATTGCCGTCGTCGTCCACATGGGGAAGTCCCGCGTTGGCCTGCACCATAATGGGCTTGTCGGTAACGGTGAGCATACGTGCGGCGAGTCCCCGGAGCTCGGCCGGTCCTTGGCTGCAGTTGATGCCCAAAACGTCGGCGCCGATGGCGTCGAGCGTGATGGCGGCCACCTCGGGACTCGTGCCCAGGAAGGTGCGACCGTCTTCCTCAAAGGTCATGGTGGCAAAGACGGGCAGGTCGGAGTTCTCGCGGCAGGCGAGGACAGCCGCCTTGATCTCGGCAAGGTCAGTCATGGTCTCGATAATAAAGAGGTCCACACCCGCGGCGACGCCGGCGCGCACTTCCTCGGCAAAGAGGTCATAGGCCTCGTCGAAGCTGAGGGTACCCAAGGGGCGAAGCAACGCGCCGATGGGGCCGATGTCACCGGCGACGTAGCGGGCGCCGGCCGCGCGGGCACAGGTGACGGCCGCGGCAAAGACGTCTGCCACGGTGGCGGCACCGTCGAGCTTGTGGGCGTTGGCGCCAAAGGTGTTGGCGGTAATCACGTCGCAGCCGGCCTCGACATATTGACGTTGGATATCAGTGATAACCTGGGGCTCCTCAAAGTTGAGCAGCTCGGGCAGGGCGCCCGCCTTCATGCCAGCGGCCTGCAACATGGTGCCCATGCCGCCGTCGAACAGCAGGTGTCCCGTGCCATCGATGGCCGCACGCAGGCGATCGTCCTTAATGCGCAGATCGTCGATCGTGCGCGTCTTGTACGTGGCACCGTTGCGACGTGCGGCATCAACAGGCGCCGCCAGCGCGGCACCGTCCAGATCATGAGTGATAAGTATGTTTGAGCTATTCGCCATGTGCATCCATTTCGTCTAGAGCCCACTGAGGAATTTCTATTTGAAGAGATTTGTCGGGCTCGATATCTTCGATTCGCTTGTTGTAGTGGGCAAGAAGCCGTGCGACATTTAATCGAATTAGGCCTCGCTTGTAGAACGATAACTCTTCAATATTGATGCCGATAAACGATTCGAGCGCGATAACCTGTACGCGATTGCCGAGTCCCTCACTTTCGAACAGTCCGTAAGCGAAGGAAACTTTATCGTGGGGGACAACGACGATGGGCCGAATGCCATTTCGAATGTTATCTCGGCATCGATCGGTCAATTTGGCCATTGGCGATACAGTCACATGAAATGCAGCATCATTGATTTGGAAATCGCCAGAACGGTCTGTCTGCTGGTCGGCGGCGTTTGAGTTGTCCTTTCCGATTTCTATGGTTGGAAATAACATCTCTAGTTTTGCACCTACCAGGTGCTGTGCGACGGTACCCGTTGGCTTATCGGACCGTAGGCTTGCTTCGGCTAGGATATCATCGACAATGACAGAAATTGGTTTTTGAAGATCGATTTCGACTTTGATTCTCTGCCGGTTAAAGAAATCGACCTGGATTCGCTCGACGAAGAAATTGGCGATTGCATTCGCAGCTTCAAGACGAGTGTCTTCGCAAGTGTCACTGGGTAGGGCAGAGTTGATAATTGTGGCAAGCTCAAGCGCCATCGGGAGTGTGCCGCGTGAGGTTCTGCCGCCCTCTGATGCGAAGGCACGCGTTTCCTCATGTCTGGCTAAAACTGTTTTGATGCATGCTCCACTTAGGCCTCGTACTTGGCTCCCCTTGTCCGATTGCACATAATCGTCGGTGAGCGGAAAACGGTTTTGCAACAGCTCGCTTATGCCTATGCCAACCGCCATGACGTTACGGTTGACGTTGCCTCGCTTGCTGCGCTTGGATTCGTACCAGAGTTCAATGGCATCCAAGATGTCTTTATCGGGCTCGCTCAAGGAGCAATTGGTCATTTCCATTATTGTCCACTCCGTTCCTTGAAGACATAAGCGCGGGTTTGACTGCATTTTTTATAAGCCAAGTGACAACTGGCACGGCAACTGCATCGCCGAATGCGTAGCGAATCTGAGCATCCGAGAAGCCGCTAAACTGACATGAGTCAGCACCTTGGAGACGGGCATATTCAGTTCCAGTCATCCAGCGAACTTCTATCTTTCCGTTTTCGCATATAACGACTGCCTGTCTTGATGAGCCGCCGCGAGCCGTTCTTAGACATCCGGCAATTTCTTCTTCACGGATTTCCCAGCGCACAACGCCCGATCGCGTGCGACGGTAAGCAGTGCGAACAATTCTTTCTTTGGCATTTAAGAAGCGCTGAAGGCGCTCTGCTTGATGCGGTGCAAGTGAGTCGATAAATGCTTGTACTTGGTTTTTGTTCCACCAACGCTTGTCGTTCTCGGGAATATTTTCAACAACCGTTGCAAGGCCCGTCATGCGAAGTGGACTTGGCTCGTTTAGGTGAGAGACGTGCGTAATGAGTGAAGGGTCGGAGTGAATCCAGGAGACCTTTTCAGGTCGAAGCGAGGAATCGAGTCGGCTGTTGGGAAGAGGGTTTTTTAATCCGACGACAAACATGCGGGGGCGTGACTGGGGAAGCCAGTGCCGTGCATCGATAAAATAAGCGTCGCATGAATAGCCTAAACGATTAAATTCCTGGCAAACGAGTCTAAAGTCATCACTGTTATTAGACGTGGCAAGGCCGATGACATTTTCGAGAACAAGTGCCCTCGGGGCACGATCGCTCATTCCTTCGATGGCCTTAATAAAGCCAAAGAACGCGCTGGACTCTTTGCCAGAGATAAGTCCCTCCCTGTTTCCCGCGAGAGATAAGTTTGTGCAAGGGCTTGACGCCCATGCGATGTCGGCTTGAGGTATTAGGTCGGGGTCGAGTGTGTGGACATCCTGCTCGACTAGATGTTCATCGCCCCAACACTGGCTGTACATGGCGCATTTAGTATGGTCTATGTCATTTGCCCAGATTGTTTTGATTCCGGCTTTTGCCATGCCGGCACGAGCCAAGCCAATGCCTGAAAAAAACTCAAGCGCGGTTAGTTGTGGCGAGAACTGCAGAATGTTGTGCATGTACTGGCTTTCAGATAGTTGTTATTTGGCATCTTATGGTACTTGTTTGTGAGGACATTCGCTTACATACGGATGAGATTCCCTCGATACCGTGCCATCATTGACATTTTATTCAGAATGCGAATAGCAGGTGGTGTGGGCGGCGCGGAAGCGGCAGTGTTCGCGCATGCGGCAGATATTGCAGGTGGGGCGGCTCTGGGCGTCGTGGACCTCGCCGTCAAACAGACCGATCACCGCGGTCACGCTTTTGGTGGGCATGAGTAGGCTGGTGGGGGTGACGGTCAGGCCGATGAGCCGCGTGGCGTTGAGCGCATTGACGATCGAGCGCTGGGCCGAGAGCGGGCAGTCGCCATAGCCGGGACTAAAGCGCCAGTTGCCGGCGAGCCCATGTGTGGCGGCGTCCGTCTTGACCTGCTGGTCCATTTGCTCAACGGCGGCTTCCACGTAAGCGGAGCACGCGGCGTCGAGCACGGCGCCCTCCAGGGGATGTTGGGCTCCCGTGGTGCGCAGGCGACGCTCGGCGTCCATGCCGAGGGTGCACGTCATGAGTGCGGCAAAGCGGGCATCTTTGAGATGTCGATAGATATCGCGACCTCGCAGCTCAACGTTGGTGCCGACCAAGCGAATGCAAGGCTCACTTTGTTCGTCCACGCCCGTGGCATCGACGGCAAACACGCGGCGCACGCCACGAGGCTCAATGTCCAGTTCCAGACGCTCGACCACAAGCTCAATACGTCGTGACAGCTCGGGCTCAATCTGCTGGCCGCCGTAACCCAGATACCGCAGCATCTCGGCACGGTCGACACGGGGATGGTACGCAGCATCGACACGGTAAAGCGCCGGCGACGCAAGGTCGGCCGGCACTTCGACAGCGGTTGTATCGATGTGCGGTTTTTCCATTACCCCAGGCGCTCCATAATGGTCGCGGCGATCGCAGGACGGTTCATAGTGTACAGGTGCAGGCCGTCGGCGCCGTGCTCCTTGAGGTCGCAAAGCTGGCGGGCGGCATAATCTACACCGGCTGCCTGCAGGCTCTCGGGGTCATTCTCGTACTTGGCGAGAATCTTGATGACGGGGGAGGGCAGCGACGCGCCGCACATAAAGACCATGCGGCTGATCTGCGACTTGCCCATAAACGGCATGATGCCCGCGGTAATGGGCACGGTGATGCCGGCCTTGTCGGCAAGCTCGCGAAAACGGTAGAAGCACTCGTTATCAAAGAAGAGCTGCGTCACAAAGAAGCTCGCGCCGGCGTCCTGCTTTTGCTTGAGGTGTTCGACCGAGAGGTTGAGATCCTCACAGGCAATGTGGCCCTCGGGGTAGGCTGCGGCGCCCACGCAAAAGCCGGCGTCGACGAGCTCGGGGATGAGGTCACGGGCGTAGGCGTAGTCGGAGGCAGGCTTGTCGTCCTCAGTCGCGCCAGCGGGAAGATCACCACGCAGGGCCAGGATGTTTTCAACCCCGGCGGCGCGATACTCGTCGATCTTGGCGGCGATATCGGCATGCGAGCGGCCCACGCAGGTAAGGTGTGCCACCGAGGGCGTATCGAATTCGCTCGTAATCATATGCGCGATGGGGGCGGTGGTGGCACCGTTGCCCGAGCCACCGGCCGAGCAGGTGACCGAGACAAAGCTCGGCGAAAGCTTGCACAGATTGCCTGCCACTTCGCGAGCCGTGTCGAGGGTCAGCTCGCCCTTGGGCGGGAACATCTCAAACGAAACGGGCGCGGTGCCCTGGGATGCTGCCTGCTTAAAAACCTCGTCGACGCGCATATCGTGCTCCTCTAGATACGTAATAGTGTGATGTGTTGTAAGGATTCTACAGCACCACTGTGTCACGGTGGAGTTTCACTGGCTATTTGGGGATACCAATCAAAGATGCCTTGCTATCGGCATTTCCTATAACAGAGCGGCTAATCTAGGCACGGACTATAAAGACTGGTATCTGATGCGAAATACCAGTTAATAAAGCCCCGTCCCAAATTGACTACCCTTAAACCATGGGGAGAGGTCTGCAATTTATGCAGTTGATTGGCTGTTGAGGGTGGCAACGCCGCCTCGATAGGGTAACCTCAATGATTGGTTTCGCGACAGCAACATAACGGTAATGTCGCGGAAACACGGCGAGTCTAAGCTATGACTCGTTCGTTAGTAATCAACACCGCTTCTCACGCGGTGCCGATACGAAGGGAGTTCCGTATGGCCGAACTTACTGACCGCTTCGGGACCATGGTGTTCTCTGAGGAAGTCATGAAGGACTACCTCCCCAAGGACATTTGGAAGCGCCTTGCTGCAACCCTCGAGGGCGGTGAGCCGCTCGACCTGGATGTGGCCAACGCCGTCGCCCATGCCATGAAGGTCTGGGCCATCTCCAAGGGCGCGACGCACTACGCGCACTGGTTCCAGCCGCTTTCGGGCATTACTTCCGAGAAGCACGACAGCTTCCTCGAGCCCAACCACGACGGCACCGCCATTACCAAGTTTACGGGCAAGAACCTCATCCAGGGCGAGCCGGACGCCTCCAGCTTCCCCAACGGCGGCCTGCGCGCCACCTTCGAGGCCCGTGGCTACACCGCTTGGGATCCCACCAGCCCCGCCTTTATCAAGGACGATGTCCTGTGCATCCCCACGGCTTTCTGCTCCTACACGGGCGAGGCCCTGGACAAGAAGACCCCGCTGCTGCGCTCCATGACCGCACTCTCGCGTGAGTCCAAGCGCGTTTTGGCACTGTTTGGCAAGACCCCCAAGAAGGTCGTTCCTTCCGTGGGCGACGAGCAGGAGTACTTCCTGATCAAGAAGGACGCCTACCGCAAGCGCAAGGACCTGGTCATCACCGGCCGCACCCTTTTTGGTGCTGCTCCATGCAAGGGCCAGGAGCTCGAGGAGCACTACTTTGGCGCTATCCGCCCCACCGTCTCGGCCTATATGAAGGACCTGGACGATGAACTGTGGGCGCTTGGCATTCCCGCCAAGACCAAGCACAACGAGGTTGCTCCCTGCCAGCATGAGCTCGCACCGGTCTATGGCGAAGTCAACGAGGCCATCGACCAGAATCTGGTCATGATGGAGAAGATGAAGCTCATCGCCTCCCGCCACGACTTGGTCTGCCTGCTGCACGAGAAACCCTTCGAGGGCATTAACGGTTCGGGCAAGCACAACAACTGGTCGCTTGGCACCGAGTCCGAGAATCTGCTCGATCCGGGCGACACCCCGCTCGACAACCTGCAGTTCATCGTCTTCCTCACCGCGGTGATCGAGGCCGTCGATAACTATCAGGAGCTCCTGCGTGCCTCCGTTGCCTCGGCCGGCAACGACCATCGTCTGGGCGCCAACGAGGCTCCTCCGGCGATTATGTCCATCTTCCTGGGCGACCAGCTTACCGAGGTCGTCGAGAAGATCATCGATGGCAAGGCTTCCGTCCATGCCACGCGCGGCGTGCTCGACTTGGGCGCCGATACCCTGCCCAAGCTGATGCAGGACAACACCGACCGCAACCGCACCTCCCCGTTTGCCTTCACTGGCAACAAGTTTGAGTTCCGTGCCTGCGGCTCCGAGCAGAACGTCTCCGACTCCAACTTGGTGCTCGATGCCGCCGTGGCCAAGTCGCTCAAGTCCTTCGCCGACGCGCTTGAGGGTACGCCCGAGGATGAGTTCCAGGACGCTGCGCTCGAGTACTGCAAGAAGGTCCTGACCGACCACCAGCGCATCCTCTTTTCCGGCGATGGCTACTCCGACGAGTGGCCCGTTGAGGCCGAGAAGCGCGGCCTTGCCAACAACAAGACCACGGCCGACGCCCTGCCCGCCTTTGTTTCCGATAAGGCCATTGCGCTCTTTGAGGAGACGGGTGTCCTGACCAGGGCCGAGGCTCAGTGCCGCTACGATTGCAAGCTCGAGAAGTACAACAAGCTCATGAACATCGAGGCCACCACGATGGTTCGCGAGGCGCGTCGTACCTATCGCCCGGTCATTACCGCATATGCCACCAAGGTCGCTAAGGGCCTTGAGACTATTCGCGCCGCCGGTGCCGAGGCCGCCATGCAGTGCGAGCAGAACACGCTCAACAAGCTCTGCAACGGTATCACCACCATCAACGACTCCATCAAGGCGCTCGACGCCGTGCATCAGAAGGCCGAGGGCCTCGATGGCCAGGAGCAGGCCAACGTGTACGCGCACGAGGTCGTTCCCGCTATGGATACGCTGCGCGCCGCCGTGGATGCCATGGAGGAGATCGTGGCTGCCGACTACTGGCCGGTCCCGACTTACGACGACATCCTGTTCTACGTGTAGAGCGTAACTGACATATCGTCACGGTATTGAGCCGGGGTCTGCATCGCGTGGGCCCCGGCTTTTTGTTTGCGAAGGACGCTTTGGATCCCGCTTTGCAACTGATTCGCCCACGCAATAAGGGGTCGTGGGCAAAAAACGTCAAATATGAGTACTGTCACAAGCCCTGTAGCATTATCTTTTTGCAAAATATGCAGTGTTACGCAACATATGTCCAAGTACTTAGCGGATAAACGCCTGCAATTCTTCCGCCGTAGGACGCCTGACGGGTCGCGCGCGCAGACGTGGTGTAAGAGTGTCCTGAGGTCCGTCGCTGCAAGTC
>WGSK01000050.1:0-11879 GCA_014871655.1 Collinsella sp.
CCCGCCCGCCCCTGGCGCCCGGGCCGCGATAAATTCCTCCCCGTCAGTCGAGCCGACATGGATGCACGCGGCTGGGACCAGTGCGACTTTGTCTACATCTGCGGCGACGCCTACGTGGACCATCCCAGCTTTGGCATGGCCATCATCAGCCGCGTCCTCGACGCGCACGGCTACAAAGTGGGCATCATCTGCCAACCCGACTGGACCGACCCCGCCAGCATCACCGTGCTCGGCGAGCCGCGCCTAGGCTTTCTCGTCAGTGCCGGCAACATGGACTCTATGGTCAACCACTATTCGGTGACCAAGCATCGCCGCCACACCGACGCCTATACCCCCGGTGGCGAAGAGGGGCGCCGTCCCAATCGCGCCGTCACGGTCTACGGCAACCTCATCCGCCAGACGTTTAAGGACGCCCCCATCATTATCGGTGGCATCGAGGCAAGCCTGCGTCGCCTGGCCCACTACGACTACTGGCAGGACAAGCTCAAGCGCTCGGTGCTGCTCGACTCGGGCGCCGACATCCTCATCTACGGCATGGGCGAGCACGCGATTGTCGAGATCGCCGACGCGCTCGACGCGGGACTGCCCGTCGACCAGATTACCTATATCAACGGCACCGTCTACCGCACCAGCTCGCTCGACGAGGTCTACGACTACGACCTGCTGCCCAGCTGGGACGACCTTGCCGCCGACAAGCTCAACTACGCGCGCAGCTTTAACGTGCAGCAGCAGAACATGGACCCCATCACCGGGCATCGCCTGGTAGAGCCCTACCCCAACAACGTCTATGTGGTGCAAAACCCGCCGTCGACGACGCTCACCACCGACGAGATGGACGAGGTGGCCGAACTCCCCTACGCACGCGATTGGCATCCCGATTACGACGCGGCGGGCGGCGTGCCGGCCTTTGCCGAGATCAAATTTTCCATTAGCTCCAACCGCGGCTGTTTTGGCGAGTGCTCGTTTTGCGCCCTCACCTTCCACCAGGGCCGCGTGTTGCAGATGCGCAGCCATGACTCGATCATGCGCGAGGCCGAGCTGCTCACGCGCGATCCCGAGTTTAAGGGCTACATCAACGACGTGGGAGGGCCGACGGCCAACTTTAGCCGTCCCGCCTGCGACAAGCAGCTCAAGCACGGCGTGTGCAAGAACAAGCGCTGCCTGTGGCCGAGCGTATGCAAGAACATGGTGGTCGACGAGAGCGGCTACACGCAGCTGCTGCGCGACCTGCGTCAGCTGCCGGGCGTCAAGAAAGTCTTTGTCCGCAGCGGCATCCGCTTTGACTACACCATGGCCGATGCCTCGGACGAGTTTTTGCGCGAGCTGCTGGAGCACCATGTCTCGGGCCAGCTGCGCATAGCGCCCGAGCACGTGAGCGACGCGGTGCTGTCCGTGATGGGCAAGCCGAGCCGAGCCGTCTACGACGCGTTCTGCCGCAAATTTGAACGCCTGAACCGCGAATACGGACTCAAGCAGTACGTGGTGCCGTATCTGATCTCGAGCCACCCCGGCTCGACCATGAAGGAAGCCGTGGACCTTGCCGAAGCCGTGCGCGACATGGGCTACATGCCCGAGCAGGTGCAGGACTTCTACCCCACACCGTCCACCATGTCGACGTGCATGTACTACACCGGCGTGGATCCGCGCACCATGGAGCCGATCTATGTGGCGCGCGACCCGCACGAGAAGGCCATGCAACGCGCGCTCATCCAGTATCGCAAACCCGAGAATTACAAGCTGGTGCGCGAGGCGCTAGAAAAGGCCGGCCGCCGCGACCTGATCGGCTACACCAAGCATTGCCTGATCCGTCCCGTGCCGCCGCGCCCGGGCGAGACGTCTGCCGGCGGCGGGCATGGCACCGGCAAGAAGGGCGGCAAACCGCATGGCGGCGGCGCTGGCAAGGGGCCTAAGGGCAGCAAGGGGCACAGCGGCATGTCGCGCGCGCAGAACACTGCCGGGCGCAACCGTGCAGCTCAGGGGCGTCAGGGTGCCAACGGAGGCGGACGCCGCAATTAGTGCGGGAATGCGGTAGATGTGCTCACAGCGCTCTGCTGGCACGCTTGGCGCAGCGAGCGCATTGCCTCCACCAGGATCACGCCGGCGATCGCGACCGTAATTGCCACGTCGAACGGCGTGTTCACAAACCACAGCAGCCCCATGAGATACGACCCGGCATTAAAGGCAAAGTGCAGCAGGATCGTGTAGCGGAGCTTTCCGGTGGTCACGAACACCCAACCAAAAATGAGGCCGGCAGCGCCCGCATAGCAGCCCTGCACCCAGTTCATATGCATAAAGCCAAAGATGGCCGCCTGCAGCACGATTGCCGCGGCGATACCCCACGTGCTTGGGGCCGCCCAGGGCACCATGGCGCCGTCTTGCGCGTTCGCGCGGCGCCGGCGCTTCCAGAGCGAACGGCACTGTGGATTAAACGCACGCAGCGAAAACTCAAAGATGATGCCGCGCACCAGCAGTTCCTCGCAAAACGGAGCGCCGAGCACCGTGGTCAGGACGGCAAGAAGGCTGGTATCGCCCATGCCCGTTTCCTCGACGAGCTCGCTATAGTCTGCCGCGACCTCGGGCAGCAGCGACAGCACGCCGTCGCATAGGTAGCTAATGACCACCTGCATGGATAGGCCGATCACGACAACGCAGGCAATGCGCTTCCATGCCGCGCTTGCTCCCCCACCGAGCGGGCGCTCGCCTTGCCGGCGTGCCATGAAGGAGCGGGGCCACAGATAACGCCACCACAGCAGCGCCATCAAAAATGACGCCGTCTGAGCGGCAGCCTGGAACCATTGAATATCGAGGTTGTCGATCGGGAAACCCGTCAGCACCGACACGGCATCGAGAACTGAAAACAGAACCACGCTCAGGGCTATATCGGCAGCGACGACGCCAAAACAGGCAAGCGCCCAAATCATCGCATTGAGCATGCCGACCTCCTCCCGACGACTAGTCATTGGGGACGTTCTTCAACGACTAGCTGTTGAGGACACTCTTTGCCAAAGGCCCCGTTGGGCGAGATGTCAAACGGAAAGGTGCCGCAGCGATTGAACGCGGCGATAAACATGCGGATGGCGTTGGACGGCGTGGTGCCCACGAGCTGAGTTGCCGCCGCGAAGGCTGCCTTCTCCTCGGGCAAGACCTTCGCGACTACGGGGGTCATGTGTTCTGCCATGGCGCTTCCTTTTTGAAACGACGGTAGTGCGGATAGATGCGGGCCACGCGGCTGGGCGACGGGCTGTGAAGGCAACCCGATTGGCCCGCATCCGGAGTTTGTTTCTGCGGCGTTGGTATTACTTGGTATTCCTAAGTATTACCCCGCAGATAGAATACCACACCCGACCCCATGGGAACGGAGGAAAACGAATCATTTTGTAGCTGAGTTAGTATTTAGAGCGTGATGATGTCCGAGATATCGAGGGCCTGAGCGTCGGCGACATCGTGCGTGGCGAGCAGGAGCATGCGGCCGTCGAGCAGGTCGAGCACGACCTCGGCGCATGCGTCGCGTGCGGCGGTATCTAGACCGGTAAAGGGCTCGTCCAGAATAACGGCGCCGCCCGGGCACAGCAGGACTCGAGCGATCTCGACGCGACGGCGCTGCCCGCCCGAAAGCTCGGCCACGCGAGCATGCACGTCGATCCCTGGCACCAGCAGGCGCAGCAATGCCGCGGCGCTCGAAGCATCCACGCGCGCATCGGCGCACACCAACACGTTATCCAGCGCCGAGGCGGATTCGACCAAGCGTGCATCCTGAAACACCATCGAGCACGGCGCGGACTCCCCCGCCGCTAGCGCAAGCAGCGTCGACTTGCCCGCACCCGAAGCACCCATCACACAGATACGCCCGCCCGCGGGCACGTTGAGCGCCAGACCGTCCAGTGCCGGAGCCCACGGCGCGCGATCGCCCACGGCAAGCGCAAGCTCCGCCGCAGCGCCATCGCTCGCAGCCCCCGCACGCCCGCGCAGTCCATGCCCATGCGCCCGCACGGCCGCGCGCCACGCCACGGGCCCCGAAACCCGCAGAAGCCACACCAGCACGCGCTCACACGCCCACGAGGCGGCTACGACCAACACGGTCCACGCCAGCAGATCAGCCGTCTCAATCAAAAGCTTTGCCTGATAGATGCGCTCACCCACGGTGCCCACCGCCATGCCGATCAGCTCGGCTGCCACGCCGGCCTTCCAGCTCATGCCGATCACGGCCCGGGCGCACGAAAGCACAAACGGCAGCACCTCGCGCCAGGTATGGACGCAAAACAGGCGCCAGCCGCGCACGCCATGCAGACGGAACATCTGCTCCAGCGGTTTATCCACTTGTGCCAAGCCCTCGGCCAGCGAAAAATACACGCCCGGCAGCGCCATCAAAAAGACCGCCGCGATGCTCACGCGCGCCGACCCCAGCCAAATGAGCAGCAGGACCACCACGCAGGCGACCGGCGTCGCCTTTACAAACGACAGTGCCGGAGCCACCAGGTGCGCAAACGCCCGCGAACGTGACGAAATCCCGGCAAGCACGCCACCACACGCCGCGGCAAGCGCCAGCCCGCCCAGTATTCGCGCGCCCGAGCCCGCCAAAATCGCCCAGGTACCGCCATCGCGCACCAGGCGCAGCAGCGCCAGGGCAACAACACCCGGCCCAGGCAAGATCAACGGCTGCGCCACCAGCGCCGCCACCAGCATCCACGCGGCAAGCCAAAAGGCGGCGACGGCACCTGCTGCCGCCACCGCCTTCATACGCTCCGTCATTTGTCGAGCAAACGCACGCACGGGCTACTCCATGTAGTAGAAATCGTCAGCCGGGAGCTTGCCACCCACGGCGCTCGCGTCCGCATCGGCCAGCACCTGCAGGTACCCACCGAGCGCCGCCTTCATATCCTTCCCCGTCTGGCGCACGAGCATGCACCCGGGAATCGCCTTTTCGGCAATCGTGGCGTTATCCACGATGCCTGCATCGACCACGGCCTGCGCCCAGTCCGCCGGCGCCGCGTTCACGGCCTTCACGCTCGCCGCATGGCAGCTCAAGAATTCCGTCACGGCCTCGGGATGCTCCTCGGCAAAGGCACGGCGCACCACGGTCACGCCCGTCAGCAAACGGGAGCCCGTGTCACCCGCCAGTTCGTCCCACACATCAGTCAGGCTCACCGGTGCCGACAGCTTGCCCTCGCTCTTGGCGATGGCAGCGGTCTTGAACGGCTCCGGCAGCACGCCCACGGCGGGCGGGTCGGCAAGCAGGGCCGACAGCACCTCGGTGGGCTCGCTCTTAAACTCGAGCGCCACCTGGCCGGTCAGGCCCGCGCGCTCCAGCAGGTAGTTCATGACGTACTCTGGCGTGGTGCCCTTGCCCGTCATGTAGACGGTGCGACCCGCCAGATCGCCAAACGAGGTCACACTCGCGTCGCCCGTCACCACGTTCAGCACGCCCAGCGTGTTGATGTCGATGACCTGCACCGCGCCCTCGGTCTTGTTGTAGAGCACGCTCGCCACGTTGGCCGGCACCAGGGCAATGTCGATATCGCCCTGAATGACCTTGGGCACAATCTCGTCGGCGGCGGTGTTGATCGCAAAGTCGAACTCATTGTCCGTCTCGCCATCGGCCGCCCGGTCCATAAACTGCACCAGACCAATCGAGGTCGGCCCCTTGAGCGAGGCGACGTGCACCTCGACCGGCTCTGCAGCAGCACCGGCGCCGTCTGTGGCAGCCGAGCCCGCGGCGGACCCGGCACCGGCAGCCCCGCCGCCACAGCCCGCGAGCGCAAGCGACAGGGCGCCCGCAGCGAGCGCCGAGGCAAACCCCCGGCGCGACATCTCAACATTAAACGCGCGCATCGCTAGCACGTCCCCTCGTTAGGCATCGTCCATGCGTGATGGTCGGTATGCAGCAGCTCCTCGGCCAGCGGCGAGAGCGGCTCGCCCAAGAACTCGCGGTAGCATGCCTGGACATCGGGATTCTCGTGCGAGAAGCGAATATCCGCAGCAGCATCCAAGCCCCACAGCACCTGGCCGCGCTCGGCTGCCAGCTCACAGCCGTCATGGATGGGCTGACCGCCGCCACCGACACAGCCGCCCGGGCACGCCATGACCTCAACGAAGTCATAGCTCACGCGGCCGTCGCGAATCGCGTCGAGCAGGCGGGCGGCGTTGCCCAGCCCGTGCGCCACGGCGACGCGTACCTTGGTGCCATCGATATCGGCCACGGCCTCCTTCCAGCCGTCCAGGCCGCGCACATCGGTAAAGAAGTCGGCGTCGGGGTTCTTGCCCGTCACCAGGTAATAGGCCGAGCGCACGGCGGCCTCCATCACGCCGCCCGTGGCGCCAAAGATCACACCTGCGCCCGTGCCAAAGCCCAGCGGCGTGTCGAGCGGCTCCTCAACCAGCGTATCCACGCTCACGTGGCTCGCGCGGACCATGCGCACCATCTCGCGCACCGTCAGTGCAACGTCCACATCGGGCGTGCCGTCCTCGCCCACCATGCTCGGCAGCGCGCACTCGGCCTTCTTGGCCGTGCACGGCATCACGGACACCACAAACAGGCGCTCGGGCTCCACGCCCAGCACCTTGGCGTAGTAGGTCTTGGCGATGGCGCCGAACATCTGCTGCGGCGACTTGGACGTGGACAGGCTGTCGACAAACTCGGGGTAACGCGCCTTCACAAAGCGTACCCAGCCCGGGCAGCAGCTCGTGAACATGGGCCAGCTGCGGCTGTCGCCCTCGCCCTTGGCGGCCTTACCCAGGCGCTCGAGCAGCTCGGAGCCCTCCTCCATAATGGTGAGGTCGGCCGAGAAATCGGTGTCGAACACGTACTCAAAGCCCACGCGGCGCAGC
Organism: Collinsella sp.; assembly: GCA_014871655.1. Taxonomy (GTDB): domain Bacteria; phylum Actinomycetota; class Coriobacteriia; order Coriobacteriales; family Coriobacteriaceae; genus Collinsella. Next base: position 6,826 of record WGSK01000050.1, read on the forward strand.
GCACAGGCCAGGCGCTCGACGGTGGCCTCATCGCGCGGAATGCCGAGCTCCTCGCCCCAGGCGCTACGCACGGCCGGCGCAATCTGCGCCAGCACGATCTTGTCGGGATCGGCGATGGCGTCGAACACGGTCTCGGTATCGTCACGCTCGCGCAGGGCGCCCGTCGGACAATGCGTGATGCACTGACCACACGCGACGCAATCGGTCTTGCCGATCGGCGCACGCCCGCGGGTGCCCACGGCGGTATGCGTGGCGCGGTTGGTCAGGTCCCAAATCCCTAAGCCCTGCACGCTCTCGCACACCTTGATGCAGCGCATGCATTTAATGCACTTGTCGTTATCGCGGATGATGGGGAAATCGAAGTCCCAGCCCTCGCGCGCCAGGTGCTGCTCGTACGGCAGATAGAAGATGCCCAGGTCGTTGGCGATGGTCTGCAGGTTGCAGTTACCACTGCGCACGCAGCTCGTACAGCGCGAGTCGTGTTGGGACAGTAGCAGCTGCACGTTGGTGCGACGCGCCTCGCGGGCCTTGGGGCTGTTGGTGTGGACCACCATGCCGTCGAGCACGTAGTTGTTGCAGGCGGCAACCAGCTGGTCGCAGCCCTCAACCTCGACCACGCACACGCGGCAGCCGCCGATCTCGTTTAGATCGCGCAGGTAGCACAGGGTGGGAATCTGGATACCGACGGACTTGGCCGCGTCCAGGATCGTGGTGTGCTCGGGCACCACGACCTCGCAATTATCGATAGTGAGCTTGACCATGTTGAGTGCTCCGCTTTCGGTGTTGTCGCTGACAGTGGTTTTGTTGAGCCCTACCATTCCAGGTTCCTCCCTCCGCGGAACGCGCCAAAGCCAAAGTGGTCGCAACGCAGGCAGCGGCTTGCCTCCTGGCGTGCCTCCTCCTCGGTAAGGCCCTGCTCGACCAGATTCCAATCGTGGATGCGCTCGCCGGCCTCGCGCTCGCCCAGCTCGCAGCGGCCGCACTCGTGCTTGCCCTTAAACTGCACGGTCGGCAGCTCAACGTCGAGCTTGATCTTGTGGTCAAAGCCCAGGTAGCGGTCGATGTTTGCCGAAGCAACGCGGCCGGCGTTGATGGCCCGGATGACGGTGGCGGGACCGGTCTGGCAGTCGCCGCCGCTAAAGAGGCCATCAAAGTTAGGCACGGCGCCATCCGAATCGGTGACCACGCAGCCCCACTTGCAGGCGATGCCCATGTCCTCAAACGGCTTGGAATCGATGTCCTGGCCAATGGCCACAAACACGCGCTCGCAGGGAATGACGCGCTCGGGCGTGGCGGCGGCACGCGGGGCCGGACGCCCACGACGGGGCTCGCCGATAATCTGCGGCTGCACGCGCAGGCCACTCACGCGACCTTCCTCGCCCGTCTCAATAGCGAGCGGTGCGGTGAGCTCCAGAACCTCGCAGCCCTCGGCCTGGGCGCCGGCAATCTCGGCATCCTGGGCCGTCATGTCGCAGATGCGACGGCGGTAGACGATGCTCACCTTTTCGGCACCGCAGCGCACGGCAGAGCGCGCCACGTCCATGGCCACATTGCCGCCGCCGATGACGCACACGCGCTGGCCGCTCAGGTCGGGCAGCTCGTCGTCGCCGATGGCACGCAGCATCTTGACGGCCGACTCCACGCCGAGCGCCTCTTCGCCCGGAAGGCCGAGCTTCTTATCGCTGTGGGCGCCAATGGCCAGGTAGACGGCATCGAACTCGTCGCGCAGGCGGGCAAGCTCCTCGCCGTTGACGGAGTGGTCGAGTTCCACGTCGATGCCGGCGCTCAAGATCCAGTCGATCTCGGCCTGCAGGCGCTCGCGCGGCAGACGGTAACTGGGGATGCCATAGCGCAGCATGCCGCCCAGGTGGTGGCGCTGCTCAAAGATCGTCACCTTATGGCCCATCACGGCCAGGTAGTAGGCGCAGGAAAGGCCGGCCGGGCCGCCGCCAATCACGGCGATGCGCTTGCCGGTGTTGTCAGCCACGCTGGGCTTGTAATCGTTGAGGTCGCTGTGCTCAACGGCAAAACGCTTGAGGGCGAGGATGTTCATGGGATCGTCGACCATGCCGCGACGGCAGTGCATCTCGCAGGGATGCTCGCACACCAGGCCGCAGACGAGCGGCAGCGGGTTGTTCTTGCGGATGACCTTGACGGCATCGGCATAGCGGCCGGCCTCGACGAGCGAAATGTAACCGGGAATGTCGACGTGCGCCGGGCAGCCCGAGACGCACGGGACGCGGGCCTCGCGGTCAAAGCCACAGGAGTGCTCGCGGATGTGGTGTTCAAAATCGTCGCGAAAACCGCGGATAGCCGTAAGCGCCATGGCACCGGCCTCGTAACCGATGGCACAGTCGCTCGAAAGATAGATGGTGCGGGCAGTGCGCTCAATCAAGTTGAGCGTGGACTCGTCGGCGCGGCCCTCGAGCACATCGGCGAGCAGGTCGCTCAGCGCGCTCAGGCCCACGCGGCAGGGCGTGCATTTGCCGCAGCTCTGGGTGGAGCACAGGTTGACGAGCGCCGCCGTAAACTCAACGGGGCATGGGGCGAGCGAACTCACCGCCAGACGGCGTCCGAGCGCATCGTGCAGGTCGTCCATGACGGCCTGAGCGTGGCTGCGTTCCATTACGTGCAGTCGTGCCATAAGATCCCCTCTCATGTGGCAGCCCGGAGGCGAGGCCGGGCGAAATTGCTACACGCACAACACTGAGCTAAAAAGTTGTTAGGTCTCCACACGGTTCGGCAGGCGGTATAAAATGTCACCCTCAGCGGTGAAATAGAACATTACCGCAGATAAATGCCATATTTGATAAAACGCGTTACCAAATGACAATACCCCGCCCACGCAATCACGTGGACGGGGCATTGCTCCAGGTATGCGGTCAGCGACCCTGTTGCTTTTACTTAAGCTCGGGCCAGTAACCCTTGTTGGCCTCGATCATGTCGTCGAGAACCTCCTTGGCGACCTTCATCGACGGCACGGTCTTGTTCAGCGTAAAGGCCTTGAGCGCCTTCTCGTACGAACCCTCGATCGTAGCCTCAACCACGAGCTTCTCGGAGTTCAGCTGCTGCATCATGAGGCCCTGTTGGAACAGAGGAATGTTGTCACGGCTGATGACCTCGGGGCCGTTCTTGCCAATGTAGGCAGGCAGCTCGACCATGGCGTCGTAGGGCATGTTGGGGATAGCGCCCTTGTTCTCGCAAATGACCAGGAAGCGCTGCTTGGTGTCGTTCTTCAGAGCGATGGCCAGGTCGGCAATCCAGTCGCCGTGGCTGCCCGCATAGAACGTGCTCTCGTCGATCTCGCCCGTCTTCTCGTAGTGATCGATACCGTCGAAGAGGTTCTTCTCGCGCGTCTCCTCAACCTCGTTAGCACGGGTGCGCTCGGGGTTGGAATGCTCGACGAACTCCTTCTGCTGCAGGTAGTAGTTCAGATACGTGTTGGGCAGGTACTCCGGGAAGCACTCCATGATCTCGTACTCGCCCTTCCAGACGTAGTACCAGCTGCCCTTGGTGTGGCGATTCTGCTCGGGATGCTCGTCGGCGGTCTCCTCGGGCTTCTTTGCCATGAGCGAGCCCATGCCCTTGAGGTAGGAGTCGGGCAGCAGGATCTGGTGCTCCTTGATGTACTCGCGCAGCTGGGGCAGGACCTCCTCGCCCTTATGACGGATCGAGGTGAACCAGCCAAAGTGGTTGAGGCCAAAGTAATCGTACTCGACATCCTTCTTGTCGATATCGAGCGCGGCGCAAACCACGTCGATGATCGCGATCGGCATGTCGCAGATGTTGATGATGCGAGCGTTGGGACGCAGCACACGGCAGCCCTCGGAGACGATGGCGGCAGGGTTGGAGTAGTTGAGAATCCAGTAGTCCTTCTTGGCGTACTTCTCAACGTCATCGATCAGCTCGACCATGGGGAAGATGGTGCGCATGCCGTAGGCAAGGCCGCCGCAACCGCAAGTCTCCTGACCCACGCAGCCGTGACGCAGCGGAATCTTCTCGTCCTGCTCGCGCATGGCGTAGCCGCCCACGCGCATCTGGGCAAACACGAAGCTCGCGTCGGTAAAAGCCGTCTTTTTCTCGGTGGTCACCGTGAGCTTGATGTCCAGGCCGAGGTCCTCGTGCAAAATCCAGTCCACGAGCACGCCGATCTTGCGCTGGCGCTCCTCGTTGATGTCGTACAGGCGAATCTCGTCAACATCGAGCTCGTCCTTGCGCAGGGCGATGGACTTGACGATGCCGGGGGTAAAGGTGGATCCGCCACCACACAGAGTAATGATCATTGTTTACTGCTCCTTCTCAATTGCGTTTTCGACCTTGTCGCGCATCTCGGCGACCTTCATGCCAAAGATGATCTGGATATTATTGCCGTTGCGGTTGATGCCGCTGTTGGGCACGTGGTTGATGAGGTCCTCATTGATGAGGTCCGGGTTCTTAACGTTCACGCGGAGACGCGTAAAGCAGTTCTCGAGCTCCTCGATGTTGTCCTTGCCGCCAAGACCTGCGACCAGGTCGGCAATACCTGCATCGACGCCCTCTGCGGGAGCTGAGGCAACAGCGCCCTGCTTCACCGCGACAGACGCGGCGGCCTCGCCCTCGGCAACGGACTCGGCGAGCTCGGACTCCTCCTCGCGACCAGGCGTGTGGAGGTTGAGCTTCTTAATAAGGAAGGTGAAGAGGAAGAAGTACAGAGCGGCGTTGACGATTCCAAGCACCAGCATAACCGGCCAGTTGGTCTTGTCGACACCGAGGACCAGGTTGGAGACCACGATGTTGATGATGCCGCCTGCAGTCGAAGCGGGCACGGAGAGGACCTTGAGCAGAACCAGGAAGATGCCGGAAAGAACCGAGTGAACGACAAAGAGCACGGGAGCGGCAAAGACAAAGAGGAAGTCCATGGGCTCGGTGACACAGGAGAGCACGGCGGTGATGATCAGCGGGATGATAACGGCCTTGGTCTTATCCTTGTTCCCCTTGTAAGCGGTGACGATAAAGGCGAGACCGATACCGATGTAGGGCCACAGGTTGTTGAAGGTGTAGCTGTTGAAGTAGGT
>WGSK01000051.1:0-10771 GCA_014871655.1 Collinsella sp.
GAGCACAACCTTGCCAAGGTTGGGGTCGCGGGTTCGAGCCCCGTTGTCCGCTCCAAGCGCAACAGCCCGGCTACTACGGTAGCCGGGCTTTTTCGTACCCATCGCCTGGGCTCGAGCCCGAGAGGGAGCGAGCGTTAGACAAACGCGGAGCGTTTGTAGCGAGCTGGCGAGGACGCCGACAGGCGGCCGAAGCCGGTGCGGATCCGCGAAAGCGGATACGCGGACGCCCCGTTGTCCGCTCCAAGCGCAACAGCCCGGCTACTACGGTAGCCGGGCTTTTTCGTACCCATCGCCTGGGCTCGAACTTTTTTCAAATTATTCGAAAATAGTTCTTGCATACGGGTGGATCATCCCGTATATTAAATCCTCGCAGGCGGACATGGCTCAGTTGGTAGAGCACAACCTTGCCAAGGTTGGGGTCGCGGGTTCGAGCCCCGTTGTCCGCTCCATTTGGGCGTTTAGCTCAGGGGGAGAGCGCTTCCCTGACACGGAAGAGGTCAGAAGTTCAAATCTTCTAACGCCCACCAAATGTTCGCAGCTCAGAGGCTATGTCCTCTGGGCTGTTTTTGTTTTGGTCACCAAATGAGTCGCCAAATCGCCGACAAAAGGTATCTCAATTCATGAAAGAGTGGTTCTGAGCGTCTGTTTAGCCTTGTCATCTCAATCGAGTGGGGGTTGACCATTTTGAACATAACCGTGCATCTCGTTGACGTTTCAGCGATCGATCCCGGCGAGACCGTTGATATGGCATCAATCGCGGGACGCTATGCCTTACGTGCCTCCAATGGGGATTTCCCAATTGCGTCTCGGAGAGAAGCTGCAGGCGTGGGTCTGCTTCTTCGCGACGCCCTGGGTGTCTTCGACGACACCCAGCTTGCGTGTTCTGCTTTCGGCAAGATCGAGCTTGCGGATGGGGAGGCCCCCTCTATTTCCATTTCACATGGCGGAAGCGTGGCCGTCCTCGCTGTTTCCGATGTTGCTCGGTCGGTCGGAGGACCTATTGGCGTGGATATCGAGGCGATCGATGAGATTGCCCCCGTTGCGGTTGGGCGTATGGCAAACGACGACGAGCGCGTGTGGATTAACGCTGCCCCCAATTTGCAAGAACGCAATCTTCGCCTGAGTCAGACGTGGACGCGTATCGAGGCCATCCTCAAGGCTGAAGGCGTCGGGTTTTCGATTGACCCTCGCAAAGATGGCATGCCCGGTGGATGGAATACTTCGTCGGTGACATACGGTCGCTGCGTCATCTCTTGTGCGGCGCGCTCTATGCCTCGTATCGTCCTCAGGGAGCATACCTTTCGGGTAGCATAGGAGCCAATCGCTAATAGGGGAGGCCGCTATGCCGCTGAACGCTCAAAACGATATCGCTTCACGGATCGAGGATGCCGTCTTTGAACTTATGGGGACGACGCCGGTGCAGGCGATCAAGGTGACCGATGTGCTGAGGCTCGCGCACACCTCGAAATCGACGTTTTACCGCTGCTATCGTTCTGTTGACGACGTTGTTAAGCGATTTGAGGACGATCTGCTCCACAACATGCAAGAGATTAACGACGTTGCCCTTGAGGCGCGCTTTGGTGACGCTCAGCTCGATCCGACGCCGACGATGATTAAGCGTATGGAGATCCTGCAGCGCAATCGTTCGAAGGTGCTCGCGCTCAACAGTGAAAACGGGGACCCCGTGTTCACGCATAAGGCTACGGTTTTTATGCATGAGTATTTTCGCGACCGTCTGCGCTCAACGTTTTCTGACGAGACCGATCTTGACCTGTATCTGGCTTTCGCTCTCGCGGGTCACCATAACCTTATCCAGTACTGGCTCGAGGTCCGTCCCGATTTGGAGGCGCGCACCGTTGCCGCCGCGCTCAATCGCATGTTCTATGCGCCGTTGTTTGTCGACGACGCCTCGCGCCATTGGCACCCACGTATCCCCGATTTTGAAAAGCCGCTCGGGTGAACGGCTGATTTTTAGGGATGAACGGTTGCATAGGTTGCGGATTCAGAGTAATCCGGCCCTATGAATCGATTTAAGTATGGCCATTTATCTGCTATTTGGAACGCCTAGCCCCGATGTGTCCCATATGATGGGACACATCGGGGCTTTTTGTCTCACGCGTCTCGTTTAACCCCTCGTAAACTAAAGCTACGTTCAAAAGAACCACTGCAGTAGTTCAACGTGTGACGGCACAGAAAAGCCGCGAGCGCTCTCTCACCTTCGCTCGCGGCTGGACTGCGCCATCATTCCGTACACCTTCACATGATTAGGATGTGATATTCAGTGGTTACGCTCGGAAAGAACATGCGCAGCGTCTCGATTGTAGGCGTAGGCTGCACCCCGTTCAAGGATTTTGAGGAGCATCCCGAGACCCAGGGTATTGGCGAGGGCGAGGCGTTTGGCTATGCGGCTCTCGAGGCAATTGCCGATGCCGGTCTTGAGCCCCGCGATATCGACTTTTTCTATCACGGCAGCGCCAATCCGTATCTCGTTGGCGATTGCATTACCCCCAACATGCAGGTTGCCGATTGGTTTGGCGTTCGTGCCAAGGGCTCTGTCCATCATTCCGAGGCTTGCTGCACGGGCTACGTCGCCCTTGAGCAGGCCGTGATGGCAGTCGCCTCCGGTGCCTACGATGTTGTCCTTACGGGTGCCTGCGATTTGGCTTCGACTCTTCCCGTTGAGCACATGCCCTCCCATATTCGTCAGGACTTTACGCTCGACGTCATGATCCCCTCGCTCGATAAGATTTATGACCGCGCTTATGGTCGTCCGCTCGACGGCGCCTTTGGCGTGTCGTTCGACAACTGGATCAACGAGTATTCGATGCAGTACGACCTTACCGCCGATCAGATCGATGACGCCCTGAACGGCCTTACCAAGAGCCTTCGCCGCGGTGCCGTCCTGAATCCCCTTGCCTGGTACGAGACCACGGTCGAGGAGGACGCGAAGGCAGCTGGGTTCGATACCGCCGACGAGTATCTCAAGAGCATGTACAACCCGCGCGTTACGCAGTACCTGCGCGTTACCGGCTTTGAGAAGAAGTGCGACGGCGCCGCCGCTGTTGTCGTGATGCCCACGGAGAAGGCAAAGGCCATGGGCGTGCCGTATGCGCCTATTGAGGTTCTGGGTACGGGCGCCTCTGCTGTCGAGGCCGGTCTGCTCCACAACGAGCACTGGGCTACCGAGCTTGCCGCCAAGCAGGTCTATGACCTTACCGGCGTGAGCCCCGATGAGATTGACCTGTTCATGTGCAACGACTTCTTCCTGGCTTCCGAGATCGTCTCGGCCGAGGAGTGCGGCTATATTCCGCGCGGCGAGGCCTGGAAGTACGCGATCGATGGTCGCACCGCTTTTGACGGCGATAAGCCCATCAACCCGCACGGTGGCCGTTGCAACTTCGGTCACGCCCATGGCGCATCCGGCATCGCCGATATCGTCGAGGCCGTTAAGCAGATGCGTGGCGTCGCCGGTGCCACCCAGATGAAGAAGGTTCCCGAAACGGCTTTCCTGCGCGGTTTTGGCGGTTCTCAGAACGTGCGCTGCCAGATCCTTCGTACCGTCGCCTAAGCGACCGCGGTTTTCGATTTCCCATAAGGAGTATTCTCATGCAACTCAAAGATATGGAGCCCGTGGTCAAGAAGTTCTACACGGGTCTTGAAGAGGGCATCTATTGGGCGCGCCAGTGCCCCGAGTGCGGAGCCGTCGAGTTTCCGCCCCACCTTGCCTGCAATGCCTGCGGCTATCACAAGACCGATTGGGTCCAGGTTTCCGGTCACGGGCATCTGATCGATTTTACCCTGCCCGGTCCACAGAACGACAAGCCTTACCTCAAGGAGTATGGCAAGTACGCCTACGGCGCCGTCGATATCGACGAGGGTTCTCAGTACACCTACGTCATCTACGGTATTACCAAGAAGAAGGCCCCCGAGATTCGCGCCAAGCTCATGGCGGGCGAGACCGTTGGCGTCCATGCCAAGGTTATCGACCGACCGGGCTATAAAGAGCTTACGTTCGAGCTTGACGATTAGGTTTTCACCCCTGCAACAATTCGATTCCTCTCTTAGGCCACGGCGGGACCCATGTCTCCAGCCCGCCGTGGTCGCCCCTCTTTTTCGATTGAAAGGCACCATCATGAACGAAGAACTCACTCAACAGATCTGCGATTTTGCCAAGTCCGCCTACAACTATGACGGCGATGTGACCCCCGAGACGACGTTTGAGACCCTGGGTAAGGGCTCGATGAAGATGATCGCTCTGACCTCCATGATCGAGAACGAGCTCGATGCCGAGGTCCCCGTTCGCGAGGTCATGGTCATGAAGACCATCGGCGAGCTTATCGAGCGCACTGCCGAAGAGATGGAGTAACTGCCATGGACCTGATGCAGACCCTGCGCGAGCAGGCTGCCGCCAAGCCTATGCGCGTTGCTTTTCCCGAGGGCGAAAACGAGACCATGATGCAGGCGGTCGCAAAGATCGCCGCCGAGCATCTTGCCGAATGTGTGCTGGTCGGCGATGGCGGCAAGCTCAAGGAGCTTGCCGATGAGCGCGGCATCTCCCTTGACGGCATCGAGATTGTCGATGTGACCGACGAGGAGGCGAACGCCGCTTGCTGCGAGCGCTACCTTTCTCATCCGGATTGCAAGTTTAAGCCCAAGGGCGCTGCGCGCCGTATGACGCGTCCGCTTGAGCGCGCCCTGATTTTGCAGGTGCTCGGCGATGTCGACGTTATGTTCGCCGGTATCGATAACGCTACGGGCGATATTATCCTGGCTGGTCAGGCCATCGTCGGCCTTGCCGACGGGGTGGACACCGTGAGCTCGTGCGGTATCGCCGACATCCCCAACTGGAATGGCGGCGAAGGTGGCCTTTTGGCTTTTGGCGATTCTGCCGTGTGCGTTGACCCCACGAGCGAGGAGCTTGCCTCGATCGCGATTTCGTCGAGCGAAACGGTACGCTCGCTGACCGGATGGGATATCCGTTGCGCGCTGCTTTCGCATTCGACTGACGGTTCGATGGATAACGAACTCGTCGACAAGGTACGTCGTGCTCGCGAGATTGCCAACGATCGCCGTCCCGACCTTGCCATCGACGGCGAGTTCCAGTTTGATTCGGCGATTAACCCCAAGGTTGCGGCCAAGAAGGTTCATCGCGAATCCGCTGTTGCGGGGCAGGCCAACGTGGTCATCTGGCCCGATATCAACGTGGGCAATATCGGCGTCAAGATCATCCAGAATCTGACCGGCGCCAATGCTTACGGCCCCATGCTTCAGGGCTTCAAGAAGATCGTGTGCGATTGCTCGCGCTCTGCGCCCGTCGATGAGATCGTCGGCAACGTGGTGATGAGCTGCGTGCGCGCCCAGGCGCTTAAGGAGGCTTAAGGCATGTCCGATAAAAAGACTCCCTGGCGCGTCCTGGTAATCAACCCTGGTTCCACTTCCACGAAGGTGGGCGTTTTTGAGGGCGATGAGTGCAAGCTCAGTAAGAACGTTGCGCACGATGCGAAGGACCTTGCCCAGTTCGACGGGGTTTCGGCTCAGATGCCGTATCGCTGCGATCTGATTCTTGGAGCGCTGGGGGAGGCGGGCCTAAAGCTCGAGGACTTTGATGCATTTGTCGGTCGCGGTGGTGGCTTGCTTTCGCTGCCCGGTGGTACGTATGCCATCAACGAGGTTATGCTCGAGCATGCCCGCATCGGTGCGAATGGCGTTCGGCACCCGGCGCAGCTGGGGCCCCAGATTGCCCACGAATTTGCCGTGAAATGTGGCAAGCCCGCCTTTGTGGTGAATCCTCCCGATACCGACGAGCTGTGCGACCTCGCACGCATGACGGGCATTAAGGGCGTGTATCGAAACGTGCACCTGCACGCCCTTAATCTCAAAGAGACCGCCATCCGCCATGCGGCAAAGCTCGGTCGCGCATACGACGAGTGCAACTTTATTGTCTGTCATATCGGCGGTGGCATTTCGATTTCTGCCCACCTTAAGGGCAAGATGGTCGACGGCAACGACATCGTTGGCGGCGAAGGCCCCATGGCGCCGACGCGCTGCGGATCGGTTCCCGCGATCGAGGTCGCAAAGTACACCGCGGAGCACGGTCTTGATGTCGCCCGCGCCCATTGCATGAAGACTGGCGGCTTCGTTGACCTTTTGGGTACCTCCGATGCCATCGAGGTGTGCGAACGTGCTGCAGCGGGAGATAAGGCCGCAGCTCGCGCCTGGGATGCAATGGTCTACCAAATCTGCAAGTGGATTGGCGAGATGGCATGTGTGCTGAAGGGCGATGTCGACGGTATCTTGCTCGGAGGCGGCATGGTCCACAGCAAGGAGCTCGTTGCCTCGATTGAGGAATGCTGCTCTTGGATCGCCCCCGTGTCGGCTTATCCCGGCGAGTTTGAGCTCGAGGCGATGGCGTCTGGCGCCTGCCGCGTGCTCGATGGTGTCGAGGAAGCGCTCGTGTACAGCGGAGAGCCCGTGTTCACTGGTTTTAACGACTGATAGTGCTGTGTTTGGGGCGGCCGATGGTGACGTCCGGCCGCTCCGACCCTTTTTCTAAGTGTAAGGATGGATCATGGATAAAACCAAGATCAAGTACCTGGTGGGCATTTATGCTGCCGCCATGTGCATTATGGGCATGTTGGTGCCTGTCCCCATCGTGGCCTCTGTTGCGGCGGCGTTTCCCAACGAGAACATCGCTGCCGTCCAGATGATCATCGGCATCATTCCGCTCATGATGGCTGTGTCCGCCATGCTCGTGTCTTCCCAGCTCGCCTCGCGTGTATCCAAGAAGAAGACGACGCTTGTCGGCCACGTTATCGTGATGCTCGCCGGCGCCTCGGTGCTGGTGTTCCACGATTCGCTTGCCCAGGTTCTTGCGGCCTCTGCCGTGATGGGTCTTGGCCTTGGCGCCGTGCAGAACTCGACCGACGCTCTGATCGCCGACTATTTCGGTGGCAAGCAGCGTTCGTTTGTCATGGGCATCTACTCAACCTTTGTTGCACTGGGTGGCATTATCTGGACGATGGTTTCCGGCATCTTGGGTTCTGCCGAGTGGTTCCACAGCTATGCGGCGTACTTCATCATGATCGTGTTTATCGTCATTGAGGCCGTCTGCCTGCCCGAGGGTCATCTTGAGCCCAAGCGTAAGGTCAACGTGTTTGCCAACATGCCCAAAGAGGTTGCAATTATCACGGTCATGAGCTTTGTGTTCGTACTCACGTTCCAGCTCTTTAGCTCCAATGTCTCGCTGCTTGTCGTGGGTCGCGGCTTTGGCGGCACTGTTGAGGCTGGCCTCGCTTCGACCGTCATGACGGTCGCCGGCATTGCGGCTGGCCTTTTAGTGGGCCCGCTGTTTGCCAAGTTCAAGAACCTGTCGATGCCGATCGCGTGGGGCGTGACGCTCGTTGGCCTGGGCCTGACGCTGGTTGCGCCCGCCTTTATGGTGCTGTGCGTTGCGGGCTTTGTCGTTGCGCTGGGCAAGGAGACCTACGTGCCGCTGGAGGGCAATTTTGCCGCCGGCAACTCTGCTCCCGAGGGACGTGCGTTTAACCTCGCCATTGGCATGGCGGGCATCAACTTTGGCATGGCACTGTCTCCCATTGTGTTTGAGGCCGTGACGTCGCCGTTTGGTGCAACGATTGACCAGAAGTTCATCGCCGGCATAATCGTCTGTGCGGCTTGTGTCGTCTTTGGCGCCATTAAGTATCGCAAGCTCACTCCGGCCCAGCTTGCCGAGGCCGAGAAGATGGCGGCCAGCGGCGAGGCGGAGTAACCGCTCGAGTAGTTGCTTTGCCGCCCATCATGTTTTATCGGGGCCGCCGACATATGCCGGCGGCCCTCTTTCTATCAATGGCTTGATAGCTCGCGAAGAGAAGTAATAGCTCCTCGCCTATCGAATGCCGGCGGACGGGGTGCCGGGGCTACAGTCTTCCGAGCGTTTGCAGTCCCGTCGCTCCGTCCGCCGGCATTCGACCGCAACATGTTGGTCAAGCATAATCTTTTGGATTCTTTTGGCTTGAGTGGCTTGGTTTTAGTAGGATTTGTCAGCGGCTTGACTAAGGGGGTTTTATAACTGCCATGCAGGTAGCCGTGTTGGTAACGTTTTACCGACTCGCCAAGAACCCCTCATTTATAATGCGTCTGCAAAATGACCAATTGCTTTGACCTGCTGAAACACTATATGTTGTGTTTGACCTAAAAAAAGAATACAGGATATAGATGCGTCTTTGTCGTATGATAGATGGCGGACAGAGAACGAGGACCTTATTCACCCCATTTGGACACGCCTTTGAGCCGCTTGATCGGCCGCGAGGAATGTCCGCATGAGGACCTATGGTTTATCGAGAACACAGATTGCGCGACGGCGCCGCAAGACAGGGGCAAGCCCTGCCGGGCATCGTTTGGCTCTGAAGCGCAATGAGGCTACGACGCGAAAGAGGCAAGAGGATGAAGATCATCAAGCGCAGCGGCACCGAGGTTGTCTTTGACATCGATAAGATCGTCAATGCGATTCGCGCCGCCAACTTGGAGGTCGAGGAGAGCTCTCGTCTAACCGACCGCCAGGTGGTTTACGCGGCACAAAACGTCGCCGAGGCATGCGAGAACGCGGGTCACACCGTGTCGGTCGAGGAGATCCAGGATCTGGTCGAGGACGAGATCATGCGTCTCGACTGCTACGAGGTCGCTCGCCATTACATCATCTATCGCTATGTTCAGAGCCTGAAGCGCCAGAAGAACACGACCGACGACAAGATTCTGTCGCTGATCGAGTGCAACAACGAAGAGGTCAAGCAGGAGAACTCCAACAAGAACCCGACCGTCAACTCCGTTCAGCGCGACTATATGGCCGGCGAGATCTCCAAGGACCTGACCCAGCGCGTGCTGCTGCCCCAGGAGATTGTGGATGCCCACAATGAGGGCCTGATTCACTTCCACGATTCCGACTACTTTGCTCAGCACATGCATAACTGCGACCTGGTGAACCTGGAGGATATGCTCCAGAACGGTACTGTTATCTCGGGCACGCTGATCGAGAAGCCGCACAGCTTCTCGACTGCCTGCAACATCGCGACGCAGATTATCGCCCAGGTTGCTTCCTCCCAGTACGGCGGCCAGTCTATCTCGCTGACCCATCTTGCCCCCTTTGTTGAGGTGAGCCGTCAGAAGATTCGCGGCGAGGTTGCCCGCGAGCTCGATGAGCTTGGCGTCTCTGCGTCTGCCGAGAAGGTTCGCGAAGTCGTTGAGGACCGTCTGCGCGATGAGATTCGTCGCGGCGTCCAGACGATTCAGTATCAGGTCGTGACCCTTATGACCACGAATGGCCAGGCGCCGTTCGTGACGGTCTTTATGTATCTTAACGAGGCCCGTACGCCCCAGGAGAAGCACGACCTTGCCATGATCGTGGAGGAGACGCTTCGCCAGCGCTACGAGGGCGTTAAGAACGAGGCCGGCGTTTGGATTACCCCGGCATTCCCCAAGCTTATCTATGTACTCGAGGACGATAACGTTCACGAGGATTCCCCGTACTTCTACCTGACCCAGCTGGCTGCCAAGTGCACCGCCAAGCGCATGGTTCCCGATTACATCTCCGAGAAGAAGATGCGCGAGCTCAAGCTGTCGAAGGGCGAGACCGCGGGTAACGGTGACTGCTATACCTGTATGGGCTGTCGCAGCTTCTTGACGCCCGACCGCTCGGGCAACGGCTTTAACAACGTTGCCAACGCGCTGAACTACGACCCGAACAAGCCCAAGTACTATGGCCGCTTTAACCAGGGCGTCGTGACCATCAACCTGCCCGATGTCGCGCTGAGCTCGCACCAGGATATGGATAAGTTCTGGAAGATCTTCGACGAGCGCCTTGAGCTGTGCCACCGTGCCCTGCTGTGCCGTCATGAGCGCCTGATGGGTACGCTTTCTGACGCCGCACCGATTCTGTGGCAGTACGGCGCCCTCGCTCGTCTGAAGAAGGGCGAGACGATCGACAAGCTGCTCGTGGGCGGTTACTCCACCATTAGTCTGGGTTATGCCGGCCTGTACGAGTGCGTCAAGTACATGACGGGCCACAGCCACACCGAGAAGGAGGGCACGCCGTTTGCCATGGCCGTCATGCAGCGCATGAACGACAAGTGCGCCGAGTGGAAGGCCGAAAGCGATATTGACTTCTCGCTGTACGGTACCCCGCTTGAGTCGACGACCTACAAGTTCGCCAAGTGCCTGCAGCGTCGTTTTGGCATCATCCCGGGCGTGACGGACAAGGGCTACATCACCAACAGCTACCACGTCCACGTGTCCGAGGAGATCGACGCCTTCGATAAGCTTAAGTTTGAGGGCATGTTCCAGCAGCTTTCGCCGGGCGGCGCCATCTCCTACGTTGAGGTTCCCAACATGCAGGACAACCTCAAGGCTGTCATTCGCGTGATGCAGTACATCTACGACAACATCATGTACGCCGAGCTGAACACCAAGAGCGACTACTGTCAGGTGTGCGGCTACGATGGCGAGATCAAGATTGTCGAGGACGATGGCAAGCTGGTGTGGGAGTGCCCCAACTGCGGCAACCGCGACCAGGAGAAGATGAACGTCGCTCGTCGTACGTGCGGCTACATCGGTACCCAGTTCTGGAACCAGGGTCGAACCGAGGAGATCCGCGACCGCGTGCTGCATCTCTAATACCGCTCCGGGGCTGAACCGAGAGGGCCGCTTGGGCATTTGCTCGCTATTTCGGACAGTCCTGCGCAAGACGAAGGCCACATTAAGTGGCCTTCTTTGCGTGCGG
>WGSK01000052.1:0-10750 GCA_014871655.1 Collinsella sp.
TTTTGCCTCTTGACAATGTCCTGCTCATATTAAAAGGAACGTCCCTATCTGCCGGGTTTAGGCTGTTAGATCGAGTTCGTAGAGGAAGCTTTCGCGCGGCATGTCGTGACGGCGCTCTTCGCGGTTGGCGCGGTGCGTGGCCGTGCGCTTAAAGCCGTGCAGCTCGTAGAACTTCCACGAGCAGTTGGAGTCGGTGTACAGGTGCGCCCTCGTCGCTCCAAGCGAGGACAGGTGCGAGACGGCGGCATCGAGCAGAACCGTGCCAACGCCCAGGCCATGGACATCGCGATCCACGGCAAGCAGCGTGACCTCGTTGTCGTGCGGCAACGGGCTGCTCTCGAGCAGGCGGTTGTTGGTTCGGATGGTTGCGCGCACAAACGAGAGATACTCGGCGCACGCATCGGGCTCTAGCTCACGCATCTGCGATAGCAGCGCGCGTTCGGTATCCATCCAATGCTCGTTGATAGTGGCGCCGGAGCTCTGTCCCGCACGCGCGAGCGAAATGCCACGCGCCTGACCGTCGATTACGGCAACCTGTGAAAACGTCGACGACGAAAGGCAATAGGCGAGGTCGCACGCGGCCTCAAGGCGGTTGTACTCATCGTTATCCGAATTGTTATGCCAAAGCTGCTGCAGAATCAGCGCGATGGCGTCGAAGTCTTCGGTATCAAACGGTCGGTAGAGAACCCGCGAGACCATGGTGCCTCTTTCTTTTGCGGATGCATATCGAGCACAGTTCTACCACGCCATTGGCATCTAATTATGGTGCCCCTGTGTTCCATGAACTCACCGTGCCCGGTGCCATGCCCATCCCCTCCGCTCGCAAACTTTTTCTGCACATGCGCCCGTTGCGGGGTGCATCGATGCGCTCGATGCGCTACATTAAATCAGTATTTTCAATGCCGCTGCGCGAGCGCTGCAGATCGACGTATCACCGACTCACAGAGCACGGCGGCGTACCAGACAGGAGGACTGCATGGGATCTGATGTGAAGATCGCACGCGCGTTGATCTCGGTTACCGATAAGACGGGCGTCGTCGATTTCGCACGGACGCTGGTTGACGACTTTGGCGTCGAGATCATCTCTACGGGCGGCACGGCTCGTGCCATCGAGGACGCGGGCGTTCCCGTAACCCCCATCGAGGAGTTCACGGGCTATCCCGAGATGATGGACGGCCGCGTTAAGACCCTGCACCCCAAGGTTCATGGCGCGCTGCTGGCCCGCCGCGATTCCGAGCAGCACATGCAGGAGGCGGCTCAGCACGGCATTAAGCTGATCGACCTGGTCGTCGTCAACCTGTACGAGTTCGAGAAGACCGTCGCCAACCCCGAGGTCACCTTCGCGGACGCCATCGAGCACATCGACATCGGTGGCCCCTCCATGCTGCGCTCTGCCGCCAAGAACGCCACGAGCGTTACCGTCATTTCCGATCCGGCCGACTATGATGCCGTCCTGGCCGAGATGCACGAGACCGGTGGCTGCACCACGCTTTCCACCCGTCGTCGCCTGCAGGTGAAGGTCTACCAGACCACCGCCGCCTACGACACGGCCATCTCCCGCTGGCTCGCCGCCCAGGCAAGCGACGTGGCGGACACCTCTGCCAAGCTCGAGATCTCGCTGGAGAAGGTCGACGACCTGCGCTATGGCGAGAACCCGCAGCAGAAAGCCACAGTCTATCGCTTTGCCGAGGGCTGCGAGAACACCGCGAGCTCGCAGTTCCCGCTCGTGGGCTCCAAGCAAATCCAGGGCAAGCCGCTCAGCTACAACAACTATCTGGATGCCGACGCCGCTTGGAACCTGGTCCGCGAGTTCGACGAGCCGGCCTGCGTAATCCTCAAGCACCAGAACCCCTGCGGTTCCGCCGTTGCCGAGGACATCACGGCTGCCTACGACCGCGCTTTTGCCTGCGATCCCAAGAGCGCCTTCGGCGGCATCATCGCCTGCAACCGCGAGGTTCCCTTTGATCTGGTTGAGCACTTTGCCGATCAGAACAAGCAGTTCGTCGAGGTCATCATCGCCCCGAGCTACACCGCCGAGGCGCTCGAGCGCATGGCCAAGCGCCCCAACCTGCGCGTGTTGGCGACCGGCGGCGTGGACCACGGCGCTCAGGTGGAGCTGCGCTCCGTCGACGGCGGCATGCTGGTGCAGGAGGTCGACCACGTGACCGAGGATCCCGCGACCTTTACGTTCCCCACCGACCGCAAGCCCACCGACGCCGAGATGGCCGAGCTCGAGTTTGCCTGGAAGGTCTGCAAGGGCGTTAAGTCCAACGCCATCCTGGTCTCCAAGGGTAAGGCCGGCATTGGCATGGGCCCGGGTCAGCCTAACCGCGTTGACTCTGCGCTACTTGCCTGCGAGCGCGCCGAGGACTTCTGCGAGCGCGAGGGCGTGGAGAAGGGCGGCTTTGCCTGTGCAAGCGACGCGTTCTTCCCGTTCCGCGACAACGTCGACGTGCTTGCTGCACACGGCGTGACCTGCATCATCCAGCCCGGCGGCTCCAAGCGCGACGACGAAAGCATCCAGGCCTGCAACGAGCACAATATTGCTATGGTCTTTACCGGCGCCCGCCACTTCCGCCACTAAGTTCCGCCTTGGGACAAAATAATCTCCGCAAAAGACGGCTGCTCCGTTTGGAGGGCCGTCTTTTTGGTATAAGAGGACGGAATGACTAACACGAAAGGTATGACCATGCCCCAGATTGATGATGCCGAGCTGTTTGGCAATGCCGAGGATCAGCGTGCGTACGAGGACTTTTGCGCCAATCAGGAGGCGGTCGAGAAGTTTACGCTCGACAAGCCCGCGCTTGTCTGCCGTTGGCGCATGTCCAATAAAAAGGTGCCCATGCTCAACCGCCACATTCGCGCACTGTCCGAGCGCCTGGTGCAGGGCGAGCCGCTTACCCATAACATGCTCAGCTGGGCCAAACAGCACGTTGAGTGGTCGCTTGCCGAGGGCGATTACACTGCGCACGACGGCGTACTCATGCTGGTGATCGACATCAACGGCAACGCCGCCATGACGGTGGGGGAGTACGAGCCGCTCGCCGATACGTCGGCCAAGGCGCTGCGTGCCCGTTCCGCCGAGGCCCGCTCCGAGGCCGACGAGACCGGCGTGGCGCCCGAGTTGCTCGCCGCCGTCAACAACGGCGAGCTTGCCTTTGTGGCGCCGGCGGACGAGTGCCTGTGCGGCACGGCGACGCTCATCGAGCAGCTCGCCCAGACCAAGGGCATCCCGGTCACGCGCGTAGACATTCCCGCGCAACTCAAGGGCGCGCTGTTCCTGGTGAGCGACGAGCACGGCGTGGTTGCCGCCGCCGACTCCGACGCCGCCGACTCCGACGCCGCCACGGTCGCCTTCTTCGCCGAAGGCTACGAAAAGCTCCGTGCCCGCCGCTAAATGATGTTTCTGGGACGGGGATTAAAAACTCATTTAATTCCCGTGCTCGTCGCGAGCGAGAGGCAAGCCTCTGCCACTCGCGAACAGTTCTGTCACTTTGGTGCCGCGTGAGGCGCGTATCTGCGGCTCCGCGGTCATAATGGGGCAAGACAACCAAGAGGGGAGCGGAATCCATGGCGCTGATCTATATCGTTGAGGACGACGAGCCCATTCGTCGTGAACTTATCGACATCCTTGCCCGCGCCGGGTTTGAAATCGAGGCCTGCGAATCGTTTGAGCATGTCTCGCGCGATATTCTCGCCGCCGCGCCCGACCTGGTGCTGCTCGACCTCACGCTTCCCGTCAAGGACGGCCAGCATATCTGCCACGAGGTTCGCCGCGAATCCGAGGTTCCCATCATCGTCCTCACGTCGCGCACGACCGAGATCGACGAGGTCATGGCCATGACGCTCGGCGCGGACGACTTTGTTCCCAAGCCCTATAGCGCCCGTGTGCTCGTGGCGCGCATCAATGCCTTGCTGCGTCGCACCGCGGCGGCGGGCGAGCGCAGCACGCTTGTCCACAAGGGACTGGAGCTCGATCTCGCCCGCTCCATGGTCACCAATACGGCAACCGGCACCAGTACCGAGCTCACCAAAAACGAGCTGCGTATCCTCTCGCTGCTTCTGAGCCGCGCGGGCAAGATCGTTTCGCGTTCGGCCATCATGCAGGACCTGTGGGACTCCGACGCCTTCGTGGACGACAATACGCTCACCGTTAACATCAACCGCCTGCGCACCACGCTCGAAAAAATCGGGATCAAGGGGTATTTGACGACGCACCGCGGCCAAGGCTATTCGGTCTAGGGGCCGGCTATGTCGTTTGGCAAGTTCTTTAAAGATGCGCTGCTTCCCGTCGCCGTGTGGACCTGCGGCGTGCTGCTGAGCTGCTTTGTGCTGACGGTCGCCGGCGCACCCGTTTCTATCGTGGTCGTGGCGGTTGGCGTGTCCTTTATTTTTGGCATGTTCGGTATCGTGATCGAGTACGCGCGTCGTCGTCGTTTTCTGCGACAGCTGGAGCGCGCGGCAGAGGAGCTCGAGAGTCCCGCATGGGTGCAGGAGATGGTGCAATGCCCGACCTATGCCGAGGGCGAGCTCGAGTACGAGGTCTTGCGCCGGGTGGGCAAAGCTGCCTGCGACGAGGTTGCCGAAGGCCGGCGTCAGACCGATGACTATCGCGACTATATCGAGAGCTGGGTCCACGAGGCCAAGCTGCCCTTGGCGGCGGCCCATCTAATTTTGGAAAACCTGGACAGCAGCGAAGACGACCTGTCGCGCGTGGACGACCTGGCACGCGAACTTGCCCGCGTGGAGCGCTATATCGATCAAGCGCTGTACTACGCGCGCTCGGAAGTCGTGGAGCGCGACTACCTGATTCGCCGCTGGGACCTTAAGACCTTGGTGACGGGCGCGATTAAAGCCAACGCGCGCGAGCTCATTGCGGCGCACGTGGCCCCGGTGTGCGAGAACCTCGACTTCGAGGTCTTTACCGACGAGAAGTGGCTCGAGTTTATTCTGGGCCAGCTCATTCAGAACAGCATAAAATATGCGTGCGAGGACGGTGCGAAGATCGTGTTTTCGGGCGCGTTGCTGGACGAGGGTCTGGCAAGCGAGCGCATCGAGCTTACCGTCGCGGACAACGGCTGCGGCGTGAGCGCGGCCGACCTGCCGCGCGTGTTCGAGAAGGGCTTTACCGGCGACAACGGCCGTACCACCAAGCGTGCAACGGGTATTGGCCTCTACCTGGTGGCGCGCCTGTGCTCCAAGATGGGCATCGACGTCACCGCGGCATCCGAGCCCGGCGAAGGCTTCGTCGTCACGTTCGCCTTCTCAACCAACAAGTTTCAATACTTCGAGTAACGCACACGGCAGATGTCCGCCTCGAACAAAACGTGCCGCCCCAAACGGGGCGGCACGCTATTTTTCAATCAGACAACTCGCTGAAGTACGGTGACGAAGGCGCAAGGCCGGGAGGGGTTATCAAAGCCGACATCCCGCAGCCGCGAAGCGGCGAGGACGTCGGCGTGATAACCCCGCAGGCCTTGCGCCGGCGGGAAGGAACCTACTTCACGACCAGAATGTCGCAGTCCGTATTGCGCAGCAGGAACGTCGAAATCGAACCCAGCAGCGCATACTTGATCGAGGACAGGCCGCGTGCGCCGCAGAGCACCAGGTCGGGCTTAACCACGTCGAGCATCTCATCCTTAAGCGTCTCACGAATGCGGCCGGTACGAATCATGACCTCGACCTCGGGAATGTCGGGATTGGCCTTGGCCTCCTCGAGCTGCTTGGCGATGGAGTTGTTAAAGGCCTCCTCCAAGCCGTTGACCAGGTCGACCGGATAGGAACCGGCGCTCTCGAGCGCGGTGGAGTCGATGACGTGGCCGATAATCAGCTTAGCGCCGTTGTTCGCGGCGACCTTGATGGCGCGTGCGAGCACAAAATCCTGCTGCTCAGTACCGTCGAGTGAAACAAATACCTTGGTGTAGCCCTCGTTCATGGTTTCCTCCTTGGTCTATCGCACGGGCGTGGGGCTCGTGCGTCGGGCGGGCGCGGGCGCGTTGGCCGCCGGACACTTTATCTTGTTGCAGTTATACCCAAGGATTTCGGTTTGACCGCTCGCAATTCTGTGAACGGGCGAGTTTTTTGGTAAGGGCAGGCGCGGTCGCACTGCCAACGGTTGATAATGGGACATCGCCCGCATCGTCCGCAGAACATCTACCGGCGGGTGTCTAACGAGGGGGTCCCTTTGGATATTATCGAGCTTCTAAAATCTGCCTTCATGGGCCTGGTCGAGGGCATCACCGAATGGCTGCCCGTTTCGTCGACCGGTCACATGATCTTGGTGGACGAGTTCGTCAAGATGAACGTGAGCGAGACGTTCTGGAATATGTTCCTGGTCGTGATTCAGCTTGGCGCCATTTTGGCCGTCTGCGTCCTGTTCTTCTACGACCTTAACCCGTTCTCGCCCAGCAAGGGCAAGGAGGGCCGTCGCGACACCTGGGTGCTGTGGGGCAAGATTGTGCTCGGCTGCATTCCCGCCGCGGCGATCGGTCTGCCGCTCAACGACTGGATGGAGGAGCATTTCTACAATGCTCCCGTCGTGGCGCTGGCGCTCATTGTGTACGGCGTACTGTTTATCGTGATTGAGAACTGGCGCGCGAGCAAGCGCGAGGAAATGGCCGTTGCCGGTTCGTTTGGTTCGCGTGCTGTGGCAGCGGGCGGACGTCCCGCCGGTGCGCACTTTGCGGCGCCCGCCGCGGCTACCGCTGAGGATGAGGACGATGACGATAGCCTGGACTTTGGCTCCATCGCCACGCTCGAGGACCTGAGCTGGAAGACTGCGCTGGGTATCGGCTGCTTCCAGGTGCTTTCGCTGGTGCCTGGTACGTCTCGTTCCGGTTCTACCATCATCGGCGGCCTGCTTTTGGGCTGCACGCGTTCGGTGGCGTCCAAGTTTACGTTCTTCCTGGCCATTCCCGTCATGTTTGGCGCGAGTGCGCTCAAGCTGGTCAAGTACTTCATCAAGGGCGGTACCTTTGGCGCCAACGAGATCGCCATCCTGGGCGTGGGCTGCGTTGTGGCCTTTGTGGTTTCGCTCATCGCCATTAAGTGGCTCATGGGCTTCGTCCGCCGTCACGACTTCAAGTGCTTCGGCGTCTACCGCATCATTCTGGGCATCGTGGTGCTGGCGTACTTCTTCGTCCTGGAGCCGATGCTCGGCCTCTAACTTAGTCGACGCTGCGCGGCGGTCAGGGCGACGACTTGTCATTCAAAGGGGGTGGCATGACCAAAAGGTCTATGCCGCCCCCTTTTCATGCCAATTTGTTCGCCCTGACCGTCGCTCGCTGCTGCTGCCATGACATCGGCGGTTTCGTGATTGTCAATAGATTGGTGCAAAGTAACCTGACCCCATTGCACCAAATCCGTTGGGGCGGGCCTGACGGCGGCGCACGGAGTCGTGGTGTGATTTGCGTCGGTGTCCGCGCGGCTCGGTATACTGGTACGGCTCAAACTATGGCGCTGCCCGCAGGCGCGCCGTCCGTCAGATGAGGAGTCGCCCATGACCCAGCCCTTGCCCTGGGAAAAGAACGCCGCGGTACCCGTGCCGCCCACGCCGGAACCCGTGCCGCTCGATGCATACACCGCCCCCGCTGCGCCGGAGCCCGAGCTCGTCCCGCTCGACATCTACGACGCTCCCGCGCCGGCACCCAAGCCCGCCAAGCCGCTCGTCGACATCGACAGCCTTAATCCCGCCCAGCGCGAGGCCGTCCTGACCACCGAGGGTCCGTTGCTGGTCCTTGCCGGCGCCGGCTCGGGCAAGACCCGCGTCTTGACCTTCCGCATCGCACATATGCTCGGCGACCTGGGCGTTAAGCCCTGGCAGATCCTTGCCATCACGTTTACCAACAAGGCCGCGGCCGAGATGCGTGAGCGTCTGGCGGCGCTCATTCCCAGCGGCACCCGTGGCATGTGGGTATGCACCTTCCACGCCATGTGCGTGCGCATGCTGCGCGAGGACGCCGACCTGCTAGGCTACACCGGTCAGTTCACCATCTACGACGACGATGACTCAAAGCGCATGGTGCGCGATATTATGCAGGCGCTCGGTATCGAGCAAAAGCAGTTCCCCATCAATATGATCCGCAGCAAGATCAGTTCGGCCAAAAACGCCATGATCGGCCCCGAGGACATGCTCAAATCCGCCGACAGCCCCAACGACAAAAAGGCCGCGCAGGTCTACCTGGAGCTGGAGCGCCGCCTGCGCGCCGCCAACGCGATGGACTTTGACGACCTGCTCGTGCGCACGCTCGAGCTGCTGCGCACCCGCCCCGAGGTGCTCGATAAGTACCAAGAGCGCTTCCGCTACATTAGCGTCGACGAGTATCAGGACACCAACCACGTCCAGTACGAGATCGCCAACTTGCTGGCCGCCAAGTACCAAAACCTCATGGTCGTAGGCGACGATGACCAGTCCATTTATAGCTGGCGTGGCGCCGACATCACCAACATCCTGGACTTTGAGCAGGACTTTAAAAACTGCAAGACGGTCAAGCTCGAGCAGAACTATCGTTCCACGGGTCACATCCTGAGCGCCGCCAATGCCGTGGTGCGCCACAACTCGCAGCGCAAGGACAAGCGCCTGTTTACGGCCGAGGGCGATGGCGAGAAGATCCAGGCCTTCCAGGCGAGCGACGAGCGCGATGAGGGCCGCTGGATTGCCGGCGAGATCGAAAAGCTGCACTCCAAAGGCACGAGTTACGACGACATCGCCGTGTTCTACCGTACCAACGCCCAGTC
This sequence comes from Collinsella sp., assembly GCA_014871655.1. Lineage (GTDB taxonomy): Bacteria > Actinomycetota > Coriobacteriia > Coriobacteriales > Coriobacteriaceae > Collinsella. The sequence continues at coordinate 8,737 of WGSK01000052.1, forward strand.
GCGTATTCTCGAAGATATGTTTCTGCGCGCGGGCGTGCCCTACAAGATCGTGGGCGGCACGCGATTCTTCGACCGTGCCGAGATCCGCGACGTCATGGCCTACCTCAAGATGATTGTGAACCCGGCAGACGAGATGAGCGTCAAGCGCGTCATCAACACGCCGCGCCGCGGCATCGGCTCCACCTCGATCCAAAAGATTGAGCAGCTGGCGCGCGACAACCGTTGCTCGTTCTTCCAGGCTTGCGAGATCGCGTGCGCCGAAACCGGCATGTTTAGCGCCAAGGTGCGCAATGGCCTGTCGAGCTTTGTGTCTCTGGTGCGCGAGGGTCGCCGCATGGACGGCGAGCTCAAGGACGTCGTCGAGATGATTGTCGATAAGACGGGCCTGCTGCAGGCTTTCCGCGCCGAGGGCACCATGGAGTCCGAGAGCCGCGCCGAGAACATCCAGGAATTCCTGGGCGTCGCCGCCGAATTTGAGGAGACGCACGAGGATATCGAGGGTACGCTCGAGAGCCTAGAAGAGCTGCGCGCAGCCGGTGTTGCCGACGTGCCTGCCGGCGCCGAGCCCGAGCCCGTCGTGTTGAGCGCGCCTGCGCCCGAGCCCGGTCCGTCTGCGCCCGCGTCTTCGTTTGAGGCGCTCGTTGGCGCGCGCGATGCCGCGGGCTCTAATCCGCTCGATGGCTTGGCCGCTCCGGCACTGTCTCCGCAGGATGCCCTGGCCGCCGCCATCGCGGACAACGCGTATGCCGCGCCGACGGAGCTGCCGGCGGGTGCCGTGCATGCCGACGAGATCGAGCGCACCTACGGCCCGCTCACCTGCAAAGCGCTGCCTGCACTCATGGAGTGGCTGGCCCTGCGCTCCGACTTGGATTCCCTGGCCGGCGAGACGCATGCCATCACCATGATGACCATCCACTCCGCCAAGGGCCTGGAGTTCCCGGCGGTGTTCGTGGCCGGCATGGAGGAGGGTATCTTCCCGCACGTGCACGACTTTGGCGGTAGTGACGATCCGGGCAAGCTCGAGGAGGAGCGTCGCTTGGCCTACGTCGCCATCACGCGCGCTCGCAAGCGCCTGTTCCTGACCTATGCGGCCACGCGTCGCACCTACGGCTCGACCTCTGCCAACCCGCGCTCGCGCTTCCTCAACGAGATTCCGTTTGAGGACATCGAGTTTAGCGGTATCGGTTCTGCCGGTTTTGAGGGCACGGGCTGGGAGAAGCGCGGCGACCGTCACGGCACGTTTGGCTCGGGTATGGGCTCGGACATGTATGGCGGCAAGGTGTTTGGCTCGCATACGCGCTCGACCGGCGGTTCCGGTTCGCGCGGCGGATCGAGCTTCGACGATTTCTTTGGCGGCAGCAGCTACGGGACCGAGCGCCATCGTGGGGTTTCGCCCGACGCCGGTCGTGTTGCCTCGACCTTTGGCTCGGGCGCGCCGCGAGCCAAAAAGTCGTCATCCAAGGTATCCCCGACGTTGGAGCGCAAGGTCGATCGCGCCAGCGCATCGCAGGACTTTGCCGCGGGCGATACCGTGAGTCATAAGACCTTTGGCACGGGCACCGTGATCTCGGTCGCCGGAGACATAATCGAGGTCCAATTCGAAAAGACCGGCCAGACCAAAAAGTTGATGAAGGGCTTTGCTCCAATCGTCAAGCTGTCGTAATCCCGGCGGACCCGGGCGGGCGTATGGGGCAACATCGCCTGCTCGGGCAGTCCTGCGCAAGACGGAGAGCACATTAAGTGCTCTCCTTTGCGTGCGGAACTCGCGATCGGTGTTGCCCCATACGCCCGCCCGGGTCCTTGGGTAACGTTGCTGAACGAGCGTTGCTCTGCCTCTCGCTTTTTGATCTGGAGAACCGGGTGGGCTGAATACTTAGACATGGCAAGGGGCTCTTCCGTTGATGAACGGAAGAGCCCCTTGTTGCTTTTCGATTGTTGTAACTAGCCAGAGGCTCGCCGGGACGGGGTCGCCGCAGACGGTGCCTTCGCCGTCGATGATCGACAGGCACATGAA
>WGSK01000053.1:0-10689 GCA_014871655.1 Collinsella sp.
GGGTCAGCCCGTGGGAGGCCAGGGCGCCGCTGACCGGTGGACGGCACCGAGCCGTCATCGAGCTTAGAAGGGGGAGGCCTCGCGGCCTCCCCCTTTTTTGCGTTTGCGGGTCGTAAATGGCTCAATTACACCAGACGATCTTATTGTTTTTGGTATTGAGCTTTTATTTAAAGAAAATAAATCGAATAACAAGGGCAACTGCTATGGCCGCAATGATCAAAAGCAGGATTGCCAGTCGATGTTGCTTGCGTCGTTTACTTGACGAAACAAAGATTGATTTTCCTTGTTTTGGCGTCTCGAGATAACGAGCCGAATGCGTTAAGGTTTGCTTTGGTCGAGGACCTCTTTGCTGCCGAGTTATGGGCGTTTTCATTGGGATGTCATCTATTGCGCTGTTTTTTGATAACGGCGCATCTTTCAGATATACGGGATCGCCCGATGCGACACCCATATGCTTACGTCCCGTTTGGGCATCCTCGAGCGTTTGATATCGATTTCTCGTCACATACTCGGGCTCCGGATCATTAATGGGCTCTTGCGAGATGTGGGGGCGATGGAACCGCGGCGGCTGCGTGGAAGTATCTTCCCCCTGCGTCGGCATAAACATATTGTTCTGGTTTTGGTCGTCCATGATGCCCTTTAGCTCGCTACCAACAACGTGTACGCGCTCATTGTAAGCCCCCTGTTATTTGTAGCTGCGAACATACTTGTTATTTAAGCCCTGGTTCAAAGAACCTTAACCTTACTAAAACCTTAGTCATGCACACTTAGATATGCTTATAGTACTGGACTCAAAAAACTTTATAGTCGATGTATATATAAGCACTGTGTGGGCATATATAAGAGCGTCAAAAGAAGTCCCAGTCACCTAGAAGATGGCTCGGCAGTCCTAAAAGGAGTGGTAAACATGGCAAGCATGGTTCCTTATCGTTCGGTTTTTGGCGTTCGTCCTTCTGCTAGCTCGTTGTTCGATCTGTTTGATGATATGACCGACCTTGCAAACAACTCGATTGCTTCCAAGGCGTTCCCCGTTGACGTTGAGGATAAGGGCGATGGCTATGAGGTCAAGGCTTATCTGACCGGCGTCGCCAAGGACGATATCGATGTTGAGCTTAACGAGGGCCGTCTGTCCATTAGCGTGAATGTCGAGGAAAACGAGGAGAACGAGGGCAAGAACTTCCTGCAGAAGGAGTTCAGCTCGTACAGCGCGACGCGTGGCGTATATCTGAAGGACGCTTCGAGCGAGGGTCTCTCTGCTAAGTATGCTGACGGCATCCTGACCGTTACGGTTCCCAAGATCGTCGAGAAGAAGAACGTTACGAAGATCTCCATCGACTAACGTTTCCGATGGTCAGAGCTTTTGAGCCAAGATAAAGGGGCTGGGATTTGATTCCCGGCCCCTTTTGTTTTATTGAGCGGTCTATACAATGGTTGTCGGTTGATACTGACTTGCAGGGCGTATCGAGAGTTTTCGCGATCCTTGGAGAAGGGTGGCGGAGCTACCGACCTCGTCATCAAGGGTTGCGTCTAGAGCTTTGGCATAGCTTTTGACGGTAAGGCTCGGACGATTGTTATCTTGGCTGATATGCATGGCGATGAGCTGTTCGGTGCGATCGGTAACAAGTTCGCGCGCGGCTTCGGCGGCTTGGTCGTTGGAGAGGTGTCCCCTTGCAGACAGGATGCGCTCCTGAAGAAAGCGGGGATATTCTCCCTCGCGCAGCATGGTCACATCGTGGTTGCTTTCGAGTGCGAGAACTCGACAGTCTTTGAGGATGCCTATGGCCTTGCTCGACAACTCTCCGGTGTCGGTGGCAAATCCAATGGAATCATCGAGAGCATTGAATCGATAGCCGACAGGATTGATGACATCGTGCGATGTTGAGTAGGTTTGTACGTGGATGCCGGCAATGCGGAACGTGTCGCCGGGGTCAAATTCCTCCACGGGCAGATGCGCGAGGTTTTCTTTGCATGAAAGGGTGCCCCTGCTGGCAAAGAGGGGACCATGCCAGTGCTTGCACCATACATCGAGCCCCTTGATATGGTCTCCATGCTCATGAGTGATTACAAGAGCGGCGACGTCGTCTGCCGAGAGGCCAAGCTCCGCCATGCGTTTAAGTGTCTCGCGGCGGGACAGGCCGTTATCGATCATGATGAGCCCCTGAGGCCCCTCGACGAGTGCGCAGTTGCCTTTTGAGCCGCTGCCGAGGATATGAAGGTGCAGGCGAGACATAAGATTCCAAAGGATACAATGGGTGCGGACGAATAGAGGAGGAAGCGAATGCCAACGGTATCTCAGCACTATGGACATCATGCCGCGCCGAGGACGGATAAGAGCGCTCTGGCAACGCGGCAGGCCGCTGCCCCCGTAGTGCTCATGGTATCAGGCGGTGCGGACTCGACGGCACTGCTCCTTATGGCTTGCACATCAAAGCTGGATATCCAGGACGGCCGCGGCGTCGCTCCCATTGCGCGCGAGCGTTTGCACGTGCTGCATGTGAACCATCATCTGCGCGGGGAGGCATCCGATGGCGACGAGGCCTTTGTACGTGACCTGTGTGCGCAATACGGCTTGCCGCTGTGTGTTGAGCATGCCTATTTTGATAACGAATCGGGCAATATCGAGGCTGCGGCCCGCGAGGTGCGCTACGCCGCGGCACGGAGATACGTTCGCGAACTTTGTGCCGAATCGGGCGCACCGCGGACGGCGGCTCGTATCTGCACCGCGCATACCTCATCGGACCGCGCGGAAACGTTTTTGATGAATGCCATTAAAGGGTCGGGTCCTGCGGGTCTTTCGAGCATTCCGCGCCGTCGGAACATTGTGGTGCGTCCCTTGCTCGACCTAACTCATGGCGAGCTCGTGGGCTATCTACAGGTACATGGTCAGCCGTGGCGTGAAGACGAGAGCAATGAGGATATCTCGTATCTGCGAAACTACGTGCGCCATCGAGTGATGCCGGTGGTGGCGCAGCGCAACGCGAGCGTCTGCAAGACGATTGGCGCCGCCTGCGAGATCTTAGGCGATGAGGACGCGTTTTTGTCTCAGCTTTCGGCACAGGCGTTTCGAAGCTGCCTGCGTAAGGAGGCGGCGGGCGCGCTGGTGCTCGATGCCAGGCGCCTTGCTGCGGCCGAGGTGGTAATCGCGCGGCGCATCGTGCGACTGGCGATTAAGCGCATCGATCCGGACGCTCGTCCAGAGATGCGACATGTGGAGCGAGTCCTTTCCTGCGTTGCCGAGGGCGCCGGCTCGGTCACGCTTCCGGCGGGGATTGACGCACGCATTGAGTTTGGCATGCTGGCGTTTAAGGCGCCGGCGGCTCGCGAGGGCCTGGCCGCGGACTGGGTTACCGTACCCGGTCGTTTGCCGTTGGGCGGGGGGCGCATGCTGGTCGCAGAGCCGATGGCCGTTGAGCCGGGATGCGATATCGTGCGTCGCGCCCGTGAGCTTGCGGTTGCCGGGGAAGTGACAGCTTTGGTAGACGCGGCTGCCCTGGGTTTTGCCGACAGCGATAGTGAGCGGATCCTGGCGGGCTCACGTGGCGAGATCCCTGCAGAGGCGCGATTGGCGCGCCTGTGGGTGGACGGTCCCGCACCGGGAGACGTGATGTGCCCGTTAGGAATGAGTGGCCGAAGCAAGAAGGTATCCGACTTGCTAGGCGAGGCTCGCATTCCCGTTTCCGAGCGCGCCGGCGTGCCCGTGGTGAGGACGGCGCCGGGAGGTGCCGTGGTGTGGGTCGCCGGAGTTCGCGCGGACGAACGTTTTAAATGCACGGCGGCGACGCGTGTGGCTTATCTGCTTCGCGTGGTTGACGCGGATTAGCCCCTCGCACCAGCTGTTCTGTGCGGCGTTGACGGTATTCCCGCGCTGATGGTGCGCGGGCTGGAAAATATACCCCGTGCGCTGCTAGAATGTGTAGTTCGCGTCCATACGGCGGTGTGTGGGCGATTAAGCACAAGAAAGGGTTGTCATGGCTTCTCAACATCCGGATATCGAGAAGGTTCTGTTTACGCAGGAGGATATCGACGGCATCGTTTCTCGCCTGGGCGAGGAGATCACTCGCGACTACGCGGGTAAGGATCTGGTGCTGATCGCGGTTCTGCGCGGCGCTGTTGTCTTTATGGGCGACCTGATGCGCAAGATTGAGCTACCGACCAACATCGATTTCATGGCTGTTTCGAGCTATGGCGACGGTGTGAAGTCTTCGGGCATCGTGCGTATCATTAAGGATCTGGATATCGACATCCGTGGTCGCGACGTGCTGATCGTCGAGGACATTCTGGACTCGGGCCTGACCCTCAAGTACCTGATGAAGAACCTCGAGAGCCGCAAGCCCGCTTCGCTGGAGGTCGCTGCCTTCCTGTGGAAGGACGTTGAGGACCGCGTCTCGGCCATCACGCCCAAGTATGTTGGAACCCATTGCCCCGATGCCTTTGTGGTGGGCTACGGCCTCGACTATGCCGAGCGCTATCGCAACCTTCCGTATCTGGGCATTTTGAAACCGGAGGTTTATTCGTAAGATGCCCGACGACCGTAACGATAACAATTCCCAGACTCCCCGGGAGCCTAAGATCCCGGGGATGCCCGGAGGCAAGAAGCCCACGCGTACGGGCTGGCTGTATTTTCTTTTGGCTTGCGCGCTTCTGGGCTACGCCTTCTTTAACATGGGCTCCGGCTTTGCCAATTCCAGCAATACCGTTAAGCTCGCGACGAGCGAGATGGTGAGCGCCATCAAGCAGGATCGCGTCGAAGATCTGACCTATACGGTTCAAGACGGAAGCGTGACGGGTCATTACTGGAAGACGAAGAAGGACAAGGGCGATACGAGCGAGCTCAAGAGCTTCTCCTCGACCTATGTCGGCTCCGATTCGCTTGCCGAGCTCATGGCGGAGCACCCCGATACCAAGTACATCGTCAACACCAACGATCCCGATTTTTGGGGCGACTTGGCGATGAGTGTGCTTCCGACGATCGCCCTTATCGCCATCATGTTCTACTTTATGCGCCAGATGATGGGCGCCAACAACAGGAACATGCAGTTTGGCAAGACCAACGCCAAGACCAACGAGGCCACGCGCCCCAAGGTCAAGTTTGAAGACGTTGCCGGCGTGGACGAGGCAGTCGAGGAACTCGAGGAGATCCGTGACTTTTTGAGCGATCCGGACCGCTATCGCAAGCTGGGCGCCAAGATTCCGCGCGGCGTGTTGCTGGTGGGCCCTCCGGGCACCGGTAAAACGCTGCTGGCCAAGGCTGTAGCCGGCGAGGCGGGCGTGCCGTTCTTTAGCATCTCGGGTTCCGACTTTGTCGAGATGTTCGTGGGTGTCGGCGCCAGCCGCGTGCGTGACCTCTTTAAGGAGGCCAAGTCCCAGGCTCCGTCGATCATCTTCATCGATGAGATCGATGCTGTGGGACGTCAGCGCGGAGCTGGCTTGGGCGGCGGTCACGACGAGCGCGAGCAGACGCTCAACCAGCTGCTGGTCGAGATGGACGGTTTTGAGGAGAGCGAGTCGGTCATCCTGATCGCTGCAACCAACCGTCCTGACATCCTGGATCCGGCGTTGCTGCGCCCCGGTCGTTTTGACCGTCAGGTTACGGTTGACCGTCCGGATGTGAAGGGCCGCGAGCAGATCTTGCGCGTGCATGCCGAGAACAAGCCGATGGACGAGGACGTGAAGTTTGAGAAGCTCGCCCAGATGACCGTTGGCTTCACCGGCGCCGATCTGGCAAATCTGCTCAACGAGTCTGCGCTGCTGGCTGCCCGCCGCCATCGTTCCGTGATCTCGATGGACGAGGTCGAGGAATCGATGGAGCGCGTGATTGCCGGTCCGCAGCGCAAGGGTCGCGTGATGACCGAGGCCGAGCGCACCACGATCGCCTACCACGAGAGCGGCCATGCCCTGGTGGGTCACATCCTGGAGCACTCCGATCCGGTTCACAAGATCTCGATCGTCAGCCGCGGCCAGGCGCTGGGCTACACGCTGCAGCTTCCGCAGGAGGACCACTTCCTCAAGACCAAGAACGAGATGCTCGACGAGCTTGCCGTGTTCTTGGGCGGTCGCGTTGCCGAGGAACTCATGTGCGACGACATCACGTCGGGCGCGAGCAACGATCTGGAGCGCGCGACCAAGATGGCGCGCGAGATGGTCACGCGCCTGGGCATGAGCGAGGAGCTTGAAACGCAGGTGTTTGGTGAGGCGCAGCATCAGGTATTCCTGGGCCGCGACTACGCCGATCACCAGGATTACTCCGAGGAGACGGCGCGCCGCATCGACATCGAGGTCCAGCGCATTATGCGTGAGGCCCATCGTCGTGCGGTCGAGATTTTGGATGCCCGTCGCGACCAGCTCGATTTGATGGCCAAGGTGCTGCTTGAGCGCGAGACCGTCGAAGGCGACGCCGTGAATGCCCTGCTCGACAACGAGTGGGACGCCTACCTTGAGCGCGAGGGCGATATCCTGGCGGCCAAGGAGGAGCGCAATGCCAAGGCGGCCGGCATGCCGACCAAGAAGCGTGCGCCTCGTATGAGCGAGGAGGAGCTGGCGGCCGATGCCGCGGCATTTGCGCAGGCGGCCATGCAGGAGGATGCCGAAGCCGCATCCGATGATGCTGACGATGACCATGCCGTCGTCGATGCCGATGCCGATGCCGACACCGACGCCGACAAATAGTCTTTGTGGCGAAAGCCTCCGCGGGGAAACCTGCGGAGGCTTTTCTTTTGAGCGATATGGGGCCGTCTGTTGATTGGGGACAGACTTAAATGAGCATTTTCACGCATTTAAGTCTGTCCCCAATCAACATTGCTGCGGCACTTTGCTCGGCTAAAGCGTACAATAGCGCCTATGCGAAAGGGGAACAGATGATCAACGAAACTATGTATGCTCGCGGTGCGGAAAGCTCCATCATCCGTGAGATTTTTAGCTATGGCCTTGAGCGCAAGGCGCAGATCGGTGCGGAAAACGTATTCGATTTTTCGCTGGGCAATCCGAGCGTTCCGGCGCCCGCTGCTGTGGCCGAGTCGATTAAGAAGGCCCTGGAGCTGCCGAGTGACCAGTTGCATGGCTACACCCCCGCTCCGGGCCTGCCGCAATGTCGAGCAGCCGTCGCCGAATCGCTCAACCGCCGCTTTGGCACGAGCTATGAGGGCAAAGACGTCTTTATGACGGTGGGTGCCGCGGCTTCGCTCACCTGCGCGCTCAACGCCGTTACGAACCCGGGCGACGAGGTTATTGTTATCGCCCCGTACTTTCCGGAGTATCGTGTTTGGATTGAGAAGGCCGGCTGTACGTGTGTTGAGGCGCTCGCCGATGAAGATACGTTCCAGCTGAGCGTGGACAACGTGCTCAAGGCGATTACCGATAAGACGACTGCCGTCATCATCGACTCGCCCAACAATCCGACTGGTGCCGTATATACACGCAACACGCTGACGCGACTGGCCAATGTTCTGCGCGAGGCCAACGCTCAGCGCGATCCCGAGAATCCGATTATGCTCATCTCGGATGAGCCGTACCGCGAGATCGTGTACGGTGCCGAGGTGCCTTGGGTGCCCTCGATCTACGAGCACACCATCGTGTGCTACTCGTATTCCAAGTCGCTGTCGCTGCCGGGTGAGCGCGTGGGGTGGATCTTGGTTCCCAACACCAATCCGCAGGCTGCCCGTCTGATGCCGGCTGTTGCGGGCGCTGCCCGTACGCTGGGTTTTGTATGCGCACCGGCACTCTTCCAGCGCGTGATCATCGATTGCATCGATGAGCCGAGTGATGTCGGGGCCTATGCCCGCAACCGCACGGCGCTCACCGATGCTTTGACGGACTACGGCTATACCTATGTTGAGCCGGACGGTGCTTTCTACCTGTGGGTGAAGGCACTCGAGCCCGATGCGAATGCGTTTTGCGAGCGCGCAAAGAAGTATGAGTTGCTTGCGGTTCCCTCGGACAGCTTTGGTATGCCGGGTTGGTTCCGCCTGGGCTATTGCGTGAGCTACGAAACGATTGTCAATTCGCTACCCGCTTGGAAACAGTTGGCGGACGAGTATCGTTAAAAGTAGAGCGCTCTGCCTACAATGTTTTACGTGAAACGGGGTTTGGTGTTAAGCCGGACCCCGTTGTCATGGACGTTGTGTCTTTGGGATGGAGTGGTTTTACGACTATCGAAGGCTATGCGTACAATGAATATAAGCGACGGCCGTGCCAGATAAGGAGACCCGATGCCCTACCTGCTTTCTTGTGACATTCATACCCATACGATGTTCTCTGCGCATGCATATTCGACCATTGAGGAGAATGTGTACTGGGCGGCAGAGCGTGGTCTGCAGGTGCTCGGATCTGCCGACCATTTGAGCTCTATGGTTACGGCTTGCCCCAATGACCTGCGCAGTTACCAGTTCTTTATCAACCAGGATATCTGGCCGCGCATTTGGAGCGGCGTGCTGGTGCTGCGTGGTGCCGAGGCCGATATCGTTTCGCTGGACGGAAGCCTGTTTGGCGAGGACACCCCTGTCACGCTCGATATCGCCGGCGATTCGTACAGCCGTCAGCATTCACTGTTCGATTTGGTTACGCGTAATTTGGATTATTTGGTTGCAAGCGTGCATAATCCGCAGATTGCTGAGGGCGCGACGCTGGCCCAGACGACCGAGATGTATATCAATGCCCTGGAGCACCCCAAGGTGTTCATGCTGGGTCACACGGGGCGTTCGGGCGTGCCGTTCGATATCGACGAGGTGCTGTTGGCAGCTAAGGCCAAGCACAAGATTATCGAGATCAACAACCATAGTCTTGAACACGGTGTCGACACTGAGCATTGGGCCGTATGCCGCAAGATTGCCGAGCGCTGCGCCGAGCTGGGCGTGGGCATTGGCGTTTCGACCGATGCGCACATTGGCATGGCAATTGGTAAGCTCGATTACGCTCGCAAGATGCTCGACGAGATTCACTTCCCGTTGGATCTGATCGTGACGCGCGATCGCGAGACGCTGCTGCGCGAGATGGCGGCAGCCGGCGTGTGTGATCTGCGCAATGGGATGTAGCGGAATTTATAAACCAAGCGAAGGGGGGCGGCCCAGACGGGTCGCCCCCTTTCTTGTCCCAAAAATCTACTGAGGTTGGTTAGCGGCGTTCGAGGACCGCTACGGTTTCGGTGTGGTCGGTGTGAGGGAACATGTCGACTGGCGTGATCTTGAGCAGGCGATAGCCTCCGTCGAGGAGCTGGTGCAGGTCGCGCTCTTGGGTCACGGGGTTGCAGCTGATATAGGTGATGCGGCGCGGCTTAAGTGCGCAGGCAGCTTCGAGGAACTCGGGCGTGGAGCCGGCGCGCGGCGGGTCGATGGAAAGAACGTCGACGCGTTCGTTGTTGTCGGCGGCATCCAGGATGTAGTCGGTGGCGTCGTCGGCCATAAACCAAGCGCTGCGGGTGAGGCCGTTGAGCTCGGCATTGCGACGTGCGTCGGCAATGCCCGCCGGGTTGCGCTCAACGCCGAGCAGCATAATGCCGATACCCTTGTTCTGGGCATCTTTAGCTGCGCACAGGCCGATAGTTCCGCTACCGCAATAGGCATCCATGAGTACGTCGCCCTGCTGCAGGTCCATGCCGTCAATCGCGAGCTGATAGAGCAGCTCGGTCTGCTGCGGGTTGGTCTGGTAGAACGCGGTGGGGGAGATATCGAACTCGCAGCCGAGCAGCTGGTCGCGCATGCACTCGGCGCCATATACAATGCGGGTTTCCTCGCCGAGGATGGCGTTGCCGGGACGTCCGTTGATGTTTTGGGCGACGGTGACGATGTGCGGATTGAGTGCGGCGACAGCCTCAAAGAACTCCTGCGCATGCGGTAAGTCGCGCTGAGCGGTCACGAGCGTGACCATGATCTGGTCGGTACGCCAACCGCAGCGGACGACGGCATAGCGAAGCAGCCCGAGATGTTTGTCTTCGTTAAAGGCGGGAATGTGCAGGCGCTCGGCCTCACGCGCGATGCCGTTAAGAATCTGCCGGGCACCCGGCGCCTCGACGGGGCATTCGGGAACGGCAACGATTCTGTGCGTGCCGCGCTCAAAAAAGCCGCATCGAACAGAGCCCTCTTTGCCGGGGGCAAAGGGAGTGGCGGCCTTATGGCGAAAACCGCGCGGCGCAGGATATGTGCCCGGGTCACCCAGGGTGACTCCCATACCGCGAATGGGGTCGACGCTAATACCCTCGCGCTCACAAAGGGCAGCAAAAAGCTCCTCCATAACAGCCTGCTTAGCTGCCAACTGCTTTTTATAAGGACGATTGAGCGCCGTGCACCCGCCGCAAGCTCTCATGATGGAACAGGGAGACTTGGGATCCACAGCCTTACGCGCAGACGGAACCGAGTTATTATGCGAGCGCTTGGAACGAGTCTGAGACGCCTTGTCCCCGCCTCGACGAGAGTCAGAACGCTTGGTCTTAGCCCTGCTCTTGGTCAATTTGCTTTTTGCAGCTTTAGAAGACTTGGATTTCGTAGAAGATTTCTCCTCCTTCGACCCCTCAGCCGCCTCGATCAAAGCACGACGAGCCCTACGCTCCGCACGAGATTCTGCCATCAATAACTCCACTAATTCATGAATTAAAGCTGCAAGTATTGTACCGTGCCAAGCCAGCAGACGATATACAAGCGGTTTATTCGTGTCAGTGATAAGCCCAACGACGGTTGCCCGCCGCGGGTGGGGGGTGGGGGG
>WGSK01000054.1:0-10127 GCA_014871655.1 Collinsella sp.
GACTTGCAGCGACGGACCTCAGGACACTCTTACACCACGTCTGCGCGCGCGACCGGGCACCTTTACCACTTGCGGTGAAATAGGGACTGTTTTTGGCTCTTCAGCCGCCAATCAATCCCTATTCCACCGCAACTTAGAAGCAGTTCATTTGGGACGGGGCTAAAAAGACTGGTATCAAACGTTTCAGACCAGTCTTTTTAGCCCCGTCCCATTTTAGCTACTCTACATCAGCCCGCTCAGGGCGATGTCGACGGCCTCGTTGAGGTCGTCGGTAATGTGTACCAGATCCGGATCGAGCGGGCTGATCATACCGGCGCTCATCACCGGGCCGTTGAGCCAGTCGAACAGGCCCCTCGCGGTACCCACTGGACAAAAAATGGCAAATATGAGTACCGCCACCAAATTAGTAGCAGCAAAATCTCGCCGGAATTGATCATTTCGATCAATTCCACGTCTTGCCAAGGCTCAAAATTCCGTGTTTAGTGGGTTAGATATATAGAATAATGTGGAATTGGTATTCTATTCTTACCAAATGTTATGAGACTACATTAACAACAGTACTCATATTTGACGTTATTTGACCACGGAGTCATTCGAGGACCCCTCCCCACGCCGCCAACACACCCCATAGCCGCCAAAACACCTTTAACAACAGCCGCCGCACGTTTTGGCACCGGCTAATTGCCACTCACGGATCGGTACCCCACTATTACCGAACCAAAATCGAAGTCGCATATCTCATAAAGCTGAAATGACGTACCCTCATCCCAATGAACGCTGACAAGAATGGCATTCAAATGAGCAACGCCGTGCATCAATACGCCCTTTTCGGGAACGCCTTATTCAAACTCAATAAAACGGTTGTCCACGCTTCAGATCCGCGTAAGCAGATCGTAATCTGTAGCAACGGTCCAGACATCCGTTACGCAACACTCGAAGAATGGGACAAAGCCGGCAAATCTTTCGGCGAACGTGCACAGACCGAGGGCATCGTTACCAGCGCGAGCCCAGCGCGCGACAAACTCGAGCTCTTTCGCAATCTTTTTACCGGCCGCAAAGATGTGCACGCTCACGGGTATCGCAGAAAAGACGGGGGCATCGGCTATACACCCGCCTGCGCAAATGAGTGGAAGCCAGGCATTTGCCCCAAAGCAAACCATCACAGAATTAAATGCGCTGAATGTCGCAGCCGCACATTCCTTGAGCTGAACGATGCCGCCATTATCGCCCATTTCAAAGGCAGCGACGACAGGCTCCGGGACGTCATAGGTCAATATGTTCTCGACAAAGACTGCAACACAAATGTCCTTGTCATTGATTTTGACAAAGCCGATTGGAAAGAAGCGACAAACGCTATCAGGCTTGTCGTAAAAAACCATGGAATTAACGCTGCGGTCGAGCGATCAAGGTCAGGCAACGGCGCGCATATCTGGTTTTTCTTCCTAGAACCTATAAACGCAAAGACAGCACGAGATTTCGGTAGCTGCCTTATCGCCGAAGCAGCGGCACTCAACAAGACAATCACCTTCGAAGCCTTTGACCGAATGATACCCGCGCAGTCCACCATTCCTGAAGGCGGCTTTGGAAATCTCATTGCGCTGCCCTTTCAGGGAAAAGCGCAGCGGGAAGGAAACAGCGTATTTGTTGACGAACGATTCGAGCCCTTTCCCGACCAATGGCTTTACCTTTCGCAAATCCAACTAATCTCGCGTGCGACGGTGGATCGTCTGATCGAGGACACCAAAAACAAACCGCTTGGAATAGCAACAGCTGCAGCGACAAACAAAACCAGGCGCAATGTCCAAAAGCCACGAAAGCGGCTCCCGCTCACGCCACGAGACTTCCCCTCGAACCTGCTCGTCACACAAGCCGATATGCTCTACATCCCCGAAAAGTCTCTGAGCCCGGCAGCTCAAATGGAAATCCGCAGGCTTGCGACATTTGCCAACCCGGAGTTCTTCCGTGCGCAATCTATGCATCAATCAGTATTCGGCAAACCGCGACTCATAGACCTCAGCGAACTTAGAGATGGCCGCGTCGCGATTCCCAGAGGCTGCAAAGCCCAACTTGAGCAGCTGATTCAAGAAGCCCACGTTACTGCCCATTATTCAGACGAACGTAGCACAGGCAATCCAATTGAGATGGCATTCAAAGGGACCCTTCATCCCGAACAGCAAATTGCCGCCGACCAGATGCTTGAATACGAAGACGGAATCATGTCTGCGCCAACGGGCTTCGGTAAAACCGTCATCGGAGCTTATCTTATTGCCGCCGTTGGTCTTCCGGCGCTCGTCATTGTTCCAAAGACCGCGCTCATAGCCCAATGGAAATCGCAGCTCGAACGATTTCTCGACATTACGGACACCAGAGAGCCGGTCCGAACGCCAAAAGGACGAATCAGCAAAAAGCAACCTCCCCTTATTGGACAAATCGGAGGGGGCAAAACCGCCGTCAGCGGCCTTATCGACGTCGCTTCCTTTCAGTCGCTATCTGGCAAAGACTCCCAAACCGGGGAGCCGATAGTTAAGAACCTTGTTCGTAATTACGGCCTCATTATCTGCGACGAATGCCACCATGCTGCCGCGCCACAGCTCGAGCTCGTCCTCAAGTCCGCTCCAGCCAAATATATATATGGCCTCTCCGCGACACCCGAGCGCTCCGACGGACTCACGCGGGCGCTCTCGATGCTCTGCGGCCCGCTTCGCTATGTCATCGATCCAAAAACGCAGGCAATTCAGCAGGGCATCCAGCGCATCGTTCGACCGAGATTTACCGGCATTCGGCTATCCGCCTACGAGCCGGATGCAAGCTTCAATCAGATTCTCGATATGCTGTGTGCACATGCGGCAAGAAACGAATTGATTGTCGATGACGCCCTCGAAGCAGCGTCAAACGGTCGACATCCGCTCATACTATCCAAAAGGAAAAAGCATGCTGAGGAACTGTTCAGGTTGCTTAATGATCGCAGACACGAGCCCATACTCTTAACCGGAGAAATCGGCGCCAAAGAAAGAAAAGCGATACTGAACAGTCTTCCCGGCTTTGAGCATGAACATCGAATCATCGTCGCCACCGAAAGCCTTCTGAGCGAGGGCTTCGATCTGTCCTACCTTGACACCCTTTTCATTGCCACGCCGATATCTTGGGACGGCAGCGTAACGCAGCAGGTGGGCAGACTGCACAGAAGCCACGAGGGCAAGCAACAGGTTGAGATATTCGACTACATTGACCTGTCGATACCCATGCTCGCCCGCATGTACCAGAAAAGACTCAAGACGTACGCCAAGTTGGGGTACGAAATTTATTCAGCAGAGGACAGCGAGCAACCCGATTACAACATTCTCATAGAGCCGGCAAACGCTATTGAGGCATTAATTAAAGACATCACCGGTGCCACAAAGAGTGCCTTCATAGCCGCATCCTACGCATCCGCCGCATGCCTCACGAAACTCACCACCACACTCGCAGGCGCAGCCGCCCGTGGGATTACCCTTGAGGTTTATGTTGCCTCACCTCCGCGCGATGACGCGAAAGCGATTTTTGCCGAGATGAACGTCGACTATTCCGTCAAGGCCAAAGGGCGGCTGTGCGCGGCCGTGATTGACGAGGAAACTGTCTGGTACGGGACTATCCCGCTGCTGGCATTCCCCAAGAAAGAAGACCGCAGCATCCGTTTCAAAAGCAACGAAGTCGCCGCTGAGTTTTTGAGCGAAATCCAGCAATGAGGAGAACCGGGGGCCGCAGCAGCGAACGGGGCGCGCCTATCAGTTGCGGTGAAATAGGGACTGTTTTTGGCTTATTAGCCGCCAATCAATCCCTATTCCACCGCAACTTAGAAATCGGCAATCAGCCCTGCGGACCCTGGAACAGCTCCTCATGAGAGCCCATTCTGACCAGCCGGATCACAGGATTAGTCTTATGCGGCAAGTAGAGAACGACCACGTCGACCAAGCCATCGGATAGATGGAAATCGATGTGGCCGTTGTAGTTGCCGCCCGGGTTTGAAAGCTCATGGGCGCCATATTCCGCGGGAAGCGAGCCGTGAGCTGCAAGCTCTGCGACCGCCGCCCTAAACTCGGTTTTTAGCTGCGGATGGATGCGCATCGTCCGTTTGTAATCCGCCTTAAACTGAGCCTCGACTTTAATCTCAAACATCGCTAGTCCTCATCGAGGAACGATATAAGCTCATCAGCGTTATTGAATGACGGGCTGTCGTCCGTCAAAATCCCCAACTCATGAGCCTCGGCGATCACCATGGCGCGTCTCGTCGCCTCGTTGGGCACCTCTGCCCTTCCTACGATCTCAAAAGGAATCTTTCGCTGATTTACCAGCTGCCGAACAGCAAGGTTGAGATACGAATTGAGACTTAGACCAACCGTATCCAAGAACTCAGTCGCCTGCTCCTTGAGCCCCTCTTCGATGCGAACCGTCGTAGGCTTAACCGTTGCAGTGGACATACGCGACCTCCTCGCCTCGTCTTTTGCATCAGTATACCCAATTTAGATGGCAGACTGATGTTAAATAGCATCAGTCTGCCATTCACAATACTACAACGACAGGCACGCTCGCCCTATATCAACCCGCTCAGGGCGATGTCGACGGCCTCGTTGAGGTCGTCGGTGATGTGGACGAGGTCTGGATCGAGCGGGCTAATCATGCCGGCATCCATCACCGGGCCGTTGAGCCAGTCGAACAGGCCTTGCCAGTACTCGCTGCCCACCAGTACGAGCGGCATGCGCTTGACCTTGTGCGTCTGCACCAGCGTGAGCACCTCGAACATCTCGTCGAGCGTGCCGAAACCGCCGGGGAACACGATGGCACCCGAGCTGTACTTAACGAACATGGTCTTACGCACAAAGAAGTAGCGGAAGTCCATACCCAGGTTCACGTATTTGTTGAGCCCCTGCTCGTGCGGAAGCTCGATACCCAAGCCGACCGACTTGCCGTTGGCACTCGCCGCCCCCCTGTTGGCCGCCTCCATAATGCCGGGGCCGCCGCCGGTGATAACCGCCACGCCGCGCTGCGCGATCTTGCGGCCGACCGTGCGCGCCGCCTTGTAGAGCGGATCGGTCTTGGGCGTGCGGGCACTGCCGAAGATGGTCACCGCGGGCCCGAGCTCGGCAAGCGCGCCAAAGCCATCGACGAATTCTGCCTGAATACGAAGGACGCGCCACGGATCGGCATGCAACCAGTCGGTTGAATCTTCGGGCGCCAGCAGGTTGGCGTAGGTGTTGTCCTTAGGAATCATGGGGCCGCGCATAACCACGGGGCCGCGGCGGTACGTCTCGTCGTAGGCGGGCTCGCCCTCGACGTTCTCATTCTTAATCATGGGTACTCCTATCGAGAAAAAGAAAAGCGGGCGGGGTCGACGCCATGCGTCAAACACCCGCCCGAACATCAACTATTCGGTATGGTACCCACGATGCGTTATGCGCTTGCAAGGCATCGGTCAGCGGTCGCGCAGCCGACGTCAGCGAATGTGACGAGCGGCTGCCGCTCAGCCTTTGCCGTTGCCCACGCTCTGTAAGCGCGCCTGTCGCCCTTAGTAATCCACCGCGGCAGGACTATTCATCCAATCGCTCACGAATGCGCCGTAACGGCCCCCGATAATGGCCTGACGGGCACGCTGCATAAGGTTGAGCAGGTAGTAGATGTTGTGCATCGACAGCAGAATGCCGCCGAGCATCTCCTTCTGCGTGACCATGTGGCGAATGAGTGCGCGGCTGTAACCGCCCGTGCACACCGGGCAGGTGCAGGTGGGATCGATGGGGCCGTCGTCGTGCCCAAAGCGCGCGTTGCGGAAGTTGAGGCGACCCTCACTCGAAAACGCCGTGCCCATACGGCCGGTGCGCGTCGGTAGCACGCAGTCGAACATGTCGATGCCCACACCCACACCGCGCACGAGGGTGGTGGGGTTGCCGACGCCCATCAGGTAGCGCGGCTTGTGCTTGGGCATGTACTCGCTTACGAGCGGTGCCAGGGTCTCGAACATGGTCTCGTGGTCCTCGCCCACCGAGTAGCCGCCGATGCCGTAACCGGGGAAGTCGCCGCACTCCTCCAGATGGCGCAGCGAGCGCAAGCGCAGGTCCAGGTGCATGCCGCCCTGAACGATGCCAAAGAGTGCCTGGTCGTCGCGGGTATGCGCCTTATAGCAGCGCTCGGCCCACATGCTCGACAGCTCAACGGCGCGCTCAACGTAGGCGCGCGTGGCGGGATAGCCCGGGCACTGGTCCAGCTGCATGCAGATGTCGGAGCCGAGCTTCATGGCGATCTCCATGTTGTCCTCGGGTGTCCAGAACACGTGGCGGCCGTCGTAATCGTTGACGATAAAGCGCACGCCCTCGTCAGTGAGCTTGACGGCATCGTTGTGACTGAAGACCTGGAAACCGCCCGAGTCGGTGAGGATAGGGCCGTGCCAGTTCATAAACTTGTGCAGGCCGCCCAGCTCGGCGATGGTGTCCTCGCCGGGACGCATGGACAGGTGATAGGTATTGGCAAGCACGATCTGGGCGCCGAGCTGTTTGACGGTCTCGGTAGGAATGCCCTTGACGTTTGCCTTGGTGCCCACGGGCATGAAGATCGGTGTCTCGATGTCGCCGTGCGGGGTGTGCAGCACGCCGGCACGCGCATGCGTCGTCGGGTCCTCGGCGATCAGGTCAAATTTAAAAAGGCTCTGGTCCATAAACTGGAACTCCTTGGTTGCGGTTCATACGCAACCCATTATACGGGCAACCCGCAAGAAGCACCGACTCGACAGAAACTAGTGAGAGGAGGATACGGCAGGGACACGGCAAATGAGCGTGGATTTTTGGACGCTTACCGGATGAGCGTGGATAATCTCCCACTTTTGCCCAAAGCACAGCCCAAAAACGGGAGATTATCCACTTTCATTCTGCGGGCACTCATTTAAGTACGTCCCCGATGAGTGGAGCTATTTACCAGCCACGGCAACGCCGATATTTTGGCAACGTCAGCGAGCGGGTCGCATTTGAGACAAGGTGCCGTGAAATGAAAGGGCGCTGACCTTCTGGTCGCGCCCTTGAAGTTGAACGTCAGATTGTCCAAATGCGGCCCGCGCAGCGTCGGCCCGTTACGGCGTTTGGTAAAACGCCGTAACCCCTACGGCCGCTGGCCCATGCCACCCTCGAGGGTGACAGTCTCGCCGTTCATGTACTTAAAGTCGGGACCGCAGAGCTGAACGACAACGCGGCCGATTTCCTTCTCGACGTCGCCGTAGTGGCCTGCCGGCGGCATGTGGACATTGGCCTTGAACGCCTCGGGATAGGCATCCTGGAAGTTCTCGAGCGCAGCGGTCCAAGCAAGCGGACAAACGATATTGACGTTGATGCCGTCCTTGCCCCACTCGTTGGCGGCAACGCGAGTCAGACCACGGATGCCCTCCTTGGCGGCGGCATAGCTGCACTGACCATAGTTGCCAAACAGGCCGGCGCCCGAGGCAAAGTTGACCACGGAGCCCTTGGTCTCCTTCAGGTGCGGATAGGCCTTCTGCATGTACAGATAGGTGGCATACAGACCGGAATAAATGGCTAGGTTAAACTGATCCATGGTATGGTCGGCGATGGTCACACCCGAGGCGCTGGCCTGAGCATTGTTGACGACGGCGTCGATGCGGCCGAACTCCTCAATGGCCTTGTCGATAACGTTCTGGACGACAGCCTCGTTGTCCTGACCAGCCGAAACATCGGCCTGAACAGGCAGAACCTTGACACCGTACTCGGCCTCGAGGGACTCCTTGGCGGCCTCGAGCTTGGCGACGTTGCGGCCGGTGATAACGAGGTTCGCGCCCTCCTTTGCAAAAGCGATATCGATGCCGTAACCGATGGAGCCAGCGGAGCCGTCCTTAAGCGTGGCCTTGCCGCCGCCGGTGACGATCACGGTCTTACCAGTGAAAAGTCCCATATAAAGTCCTTTCAAATCGCGACGGGCGCACCCGCCGACTGCGCGCATCCAAATAAACGCGCCAAAAGCTGAAATGCAACTTTAACGGGTTCAAGTGAAAAATAAAGCCCATGGCAGGCGAACGGCGCAACGTCTTTCGGCGAAGGGAATGTCAAGTAAAAATTGGATAGAGTGGCCGAGTTTTTGCTATCGACGCGAGCCATCGAACACGTTTTGAAACTTTGCTGCGGCGCGCGGGAAGTCGGCGCGAGACTTTATCATAGGGTGACAAACAACGATGAGGAGCACATACCTATGACAGACGAGCTGGACCCCCAGACTCAACAGCATATTGATGATTCCGCAGACGTCACCGCAGATGCTGATGCTGTGACCTGCGATGATATTGACCTCGACGACCCCATCTTGGACGAAAGCGCTACGGCGGAAACCCCTGGCGCCGAAGATGCAGGCGAGCAAAACGACGATGCGCCCGCTCAGGACGACGACCCCGTACAGGATGCCGCTCCGCAAGCTGCGGGCCCTATCGAGGTGTCTTCGGAAGAAGAGCTCGACGCCGTCATGGACTCCATGATGGATGCCGTCAAAGCGATGAAAGACGCCGTGGCCGACGCTGACGTTGACGCCGAGGAAGAGGAGGCTGCCGAGGCGGCCTCGACCTTTGTACCCGGCGAGACTCCGGTTGCCGACCAGGGCAGCACCATGCCCTCGTTTCTGCAGCTCGAGCACCCCACGATTGGCGCCGATGCGGTCGACCCGCACGCAGCAGGCTTTTCTGTGGTCGAGGGCGGCACCGGCAACATCTCCGTGCCGCAGGCTGCCGATGCGGATGCTGCTGACACCGCTCGCCCGACCGCCTCGCACTCCCCTGCCGCGAACCGCGATCTGGGGACCGCTGTCTCGAACACCGCGAACGCCGTGGGCACCTTTATTGCCCAGGGCGCCTCGGCCATGCGCGAGATGAACGCCGCGAAAAAGGCACTTGCCGATGCCCGCGCCCACCTGGCCGAACTTGAGCAGCGCATTGCCGATCAGGCCGAGGAGCTCGAGACGCGCCAGGATATCGCTGGCCGCTACGACCAGATCGTCGCCGACCAGCGTCAGGCGATTGCCACGGCCCAAAAGACTGCAGCGGCCGCCGAGATTGACCGTGATGCCCACGCCGCCAAAGCGACAGAGCTCAAGGGTCAGCTCGAACAAATGAAGACAGAGGATGACGCGACTGAGCTCCGCCTGAAGGCCGCGCTCGACGCCGTGGAGGCCCGCGAGGCAAGCTCACGCGAGACTGGCAACCGCCTCGTTCGACGTCTTGAGGATTCCAAGCGCATCCGCGACAAGGTGAAGGCAGAGCGAGACGCCGGCATTGCCGCCGCACAACAAACCGTCGACGCCACGCGCGCCCAGCTCGAAACGCTGCGTCATGAGTACGCCGAGCTGCAACGCAATCCCTCGGCAAATCCCGCCAACTATACGGTGCGCACCAGCGAACTCTCGATGCAGATCTCCGACACGGCAGATGCCCTGCGTAAAGCCGAAGAAGATGTCCCGCGCATCACCGCCGATCTTGAGCACTCGCTTGCCGCAGCCGAGCAGGCCGTCGAACAGGCGCAAGCCCCCATCGCCGACGCTAAGCGAGCCCATCAGGCCGTGACGACCGAAGCCGATGCCGCGCGCGACGAGTTGCAGACGGCAAAGACTGCCGCCGCGACGCGCCAGCGCGAACTGCGCGAGAAAATCGCCGCCGAGGACAAGGCACGCCACGACCAAGAGCAGACCATCGCCAACGCCCAAGCAGATGCCGCACACGCGCAGTCGATCATCGAACAGGCGACCGAGGTGCACGACCACCCAGAGATCACTGAGTCGCTTGCAGGATCCTTGGCCCGAGACAAAGCCGAACACGCCGAGACCGAGCAAGAAGTCGACCAGCTCGAGGCCGCCGAAGACGACGTACGAGAGCGCACCCGCGACTCGCGCATCAAATTCACCGGCGCCATCGTCTGCATCGTCGCCGCAATCCTGGTGATCATCCTGGTCTGGCTGTTCGTGAGCAAGTAACCACTCCCCAAAGACTACAAGGAGTGTCCCCAGGTGCCGGCACATAAGGAACGTCCCCAAGTGCCAACAACGGCGGCGCCGATGCCTTGGCAAAGTCAGACACTATGACCCAATCCAGGGGCACGGAAACGACAGGAGCCCCCGCTCGT
>WGSK01000055.1:0-10069 GCA_014871655.1 Collinsella sp.
GACTTGCAGCGACGGACCTCAGGACACTCTTACACCACGTCTGCGCGCGCGACCATTTCGTCTTGCCATCTGGCCTTATTAGTCCAAAATTGCTGCTACCAAATCGGTAACAGTACTCATATTTGATGTTTTTTGACCAGCAGGTCTCCCTGCCTTAGCAAATCTAAGGCAAAACGGGCTCCAGACCGCTGAATCATGCCGCATAGGGCACGTCCGCAGTCCGGAACTCGGTCCAAATTGAGTTATTGCGCCGCGTTAGCCCAAAACACCCGACAGGATCTCGATCAGACTGTCCACGTCGGCTTCCTCGCAGACGAGTGGCGGCAGGAAACGCAGCGTATGCGCACCCGTAGCGTTGATCACGGCACCGGCGGCCAGCGCGCGGGCAACAACACCATGCGCGTCGCCCGCGGCATCATCCAAATCACAGCCGAGCATCAAGCCGCGACCACGTACCTCGGTCACGTGCGGCAGCTTGGCGAGCTTTGCCTCCATATAGGCACCCACCTTGGCAGCATGCTCGGCATAATCGCCACGCACAAGCGCGGAGAGCGTCGCGGCACACGCCGCGATGGCCAAGCAGCTACCGCCAAAGGTCGAGCCGTGGTCGCCCGGCTTAAACACGTCGGCAATCTCCTTCTTCGCCACGACGGCACCCATGGGCACGCCATCAGCAATGCCCTTGGCAAGGCTCATGATGTCGGGCTCCACGCCATAGGTCTGGAACGCAAACGGCTTGCCGGAGCGGAAGATGCCGCACTGGACCTCGTCGGCGATAAGCACGGCGCCCACTTCGTGTGCCAGGTCGCGCGCCGTAGCCATAAACTCCTCGGTCATGGGATGCACACCGCTCTCACCCTGGATCGGCTCGAGCATCACGGCACAAATTTCGCTCCCCAGCTGCTTAAAGATCGCACGCAGCTCATCCACATCGTTGGGCGTGCAGGCCACAAAGCCACCCGGCAGCGGGCGGAAGCTGTCCTGCAGCCAATCCTGCATGGTGGCGGCAATGGTCTCGAGCGTACGGCCGTGGAAGCCGCCGCGCATGCACACGATGGTGTTGCCGCCATTACCGGCACGCTTGGCGTACAGGCGCGCGAGCTTCATCGAGCCCTCGTTGGCCTCGGCGCCAGAGTTGGCAAAGAAGGTCTCCCAAACCTGCTCATCCGCAGCCGGGGCACCAAGAGCAGCTGCCGTGGTCTCATCGCCGGCGGCAATGGCATCGGCAAGCACGCGCGCACCATCTACGTCGTCGTTAGCAAGCTTGGACAGCAGCGCCGCGACCTGTCCGCGCTGCTCAATGTAGAAGTAATTGGAGACATGCATGAGCTTTTTGGTCTGTGCCTCGAGCGCCGAGAGCACAGCCGGGTCGCCATGACCTAGGCTGCACACGCCGATGCCGGCAAGAAAGTCGAGGTACTCACGGCCATCGTCGCCGGTGAGCTTCATGCCGTGACCCTCGACAAACTCGACCGGAGAGCGGCCAAAGGTATGCATAACGTAATGGGATTCAAGCGATTGCTGAGCTGCAAGTGACATGAGATGCCTTTCGTTGGGCGCCAGACGGCGCGGGGCTATGGGTGCAGGAATGGGGCGGCTGCGGGTCAGCTAGACCGTCTGAAGCTTCTCGACCTCGTCAAGGTTCTCGGTCAGACGCGCAGCA
The DNA here is from genome assembly GCA_014871655.1 of Collinsella sp. Taxonomy (GTDB): domain Bacteria; phylum Actinomycetota; class Coriobacteriia; order Coriobacteriales; family Coriobacteriaceae; genus Collinsella. The sequence continues at coordinate 1,664 of WGSK01000055.1, forward strand.
AACGTCGAAAGCGGATGCGGATGCGTATCGAACTCGTAAGCCGTCTCGGTGGAATGAATCACGGTGCCGACGCCGGCATCGGTCAGCAGCTCCAGGAGCAGCGAATGCGGCGTAGTACCGTTAATGATGTGGGCACGAAATACGCCGCCGGTAAGCGCATCGACGGCCGCACGCAGCTTGGGAATCATGCCCTTATCGACCTCGCCGCCGTAGAGCATTTCGTTAACCTCGTCGAGCGTTAGGTTGGAGATAAGCGAGTCCTTGTCGCTAAAGTCCTTGTACAGGCCATCGACATCGGTCAAAAAGATCGCCTTATGCGCGTGGAGCGCCGCGGCAACGGCACCGGCGGCGGTGTCGGCGTTGATGTTGAAGAAACCGCCGTCCTCCCCCGCCGCGACGGTAGCGATGACGGGGATGTACTCGCTATCGAGTAAGCGCTCGATATAGTCGGTGTTGACGTGCGTCACTTTGCCCACACGACCGAGCTCGGGGTCGAGCGGCTCGGCGATGAGCGTGCCGGCATCACTGCCCGACACGCCCACGGCCAGGTTGCCGTGGTGGTTGATGGCAGCAACCAGCTCCTGGTTGACTTTACCACCCAGCACCTCGCGCACGATATCCATAGTCGCCGGCGTGGTCACGCGCTGGCCGTTCTTAAACTCGACGGGGATGTCGTAGTGGCTGAGCGCCTCGTTGATAGCCTTGCCGCCGCCGTGCACGATGACGGGGCGCATACCGATGATCTTGAGCAAAACGATGTCGCTCATCACGTCGCGGCGCAGCTGCTCATCAACCATGGCGGCTCCGCCATATTTGATAACAACCGTCTTGCCGGTCAGGTTCTTAATCCACGGCAGCGCTTCGAACAGCAGCTGCGCGGTTGCTTCGTTGGATTCGCTCGAACGACAATCGCGTGCGAATTTCATAATCTGCCTCGTCTTTCGTATCGTTATCGCGCCGTGCTCCGCTGTCCGCAATCGCGGCAAGATGCGCAGCGTGCCTGGAATCTAGGAACGGTAATCGCCGTTGATGGAGATGTATTCATGCGTGAGGTCGCAGGTCCACACGGTCGTTGCCGCGTCGCCTGCGCCCAGGTCGGCCGAGATCACGATCTCGGGCGCCTCGAAACGTCGTAGAGCCTCGTCCTCGTCAAAGGGAACAGTCAGACCATCGCGACAGACAGGCATACCCATCATGTCGATGGAAACGTCTTCCTGATTAAACTTCACGCCGCACTTGCCAAGCGCCATGGCAACGCGGCCCCAGTTGCAGTCGTGGCCGGCGATGCAGGTCTTAACGAGCGGCGAGTTGGCAACGGCACGAGCGGCGATATCAGCTTCCTCGTCGTTCACGGCGCCGGTAACGTTGACCGTAACAAGCTTGGATGCGCCCTCGCCATCGGCGGCAATATTGCGCGCCAGGCTCTCGCACACCTCGTGCACGGCAAATGCCAACTCGTCAAAGGCATCGGAGCCCTCGACGATAGGCTCGGCATCTGCGGCAGCGGCGCCGGAGGCAAGCATGATGCAGGTGTCGTTGGTCGAGGTGTCGGAATCGACCGTTACCTTGTTAAAGGTCTGCTTGACGGTCGAGAGCAGCAGGGCATGAAGTGCCGCAGGCTCGACGGGGGCATCGGTGGTGATAACTGCGATCATGGTGGCCATGTTGGGCATGATCATGCCCGAGCCCTTGCACATTCCGCCCACCGTATAGACATTGCCCGCATGACCCGCAGCCTCGCTGACGTAGGACACGGCGTACTCCTTGGAGTGCGTGTCGGTCGTCATGATGGCACGAGCGGCATCGGCGCCACCGTGGGCGAAGAGCGCCTCGTAGGCAGCAGGAATGGCGGTCTCAAACGTGTCGATCGGCAGAATCTGGCCAATCACACCCGTGGAGGCAACCAGAATCTGCTGGGGCTCGCAGCCGATGACCTGCGATGCGATGTTGCACGTCTCGCGCGCGCATGCAAGGCCGGGCTCACCCGTGGCGGCGTTGGCATTGCCAGAGTTGACCGAAACGCCGGCGATGATACCGTAGCCCTTGTCGGCACCGCCCAGGTTGGCACGGCTCACTTGCACGGGCGCCGCGCAAAAGCGATTGGTGGTAAACACGCCGGCACCGGGACAGGGTTTATCGGGCACGACGAGCGCGTAATCCAGACGCTCGGGGTTCTTGCGGAACCCAGCGTGGATGCCCGCAGCTTTAAAACCAGCCGCAGCCGTAACGCCACCCTCGACGGCGCGAATCTTGATATCAAACAGCTCGGTATTCATCGTCTTCATGACTCCTTATGTCAAACAAAAAACGGACATCGGTTGGTGCGCCATGCCAGTCGTAATCATGAGACCAGCTTAAGAGTGGCGCCCCACTCGATGCCCGACTACCAAATCGTTAACAATCGAATGTGCTACACCGGGCACGCCACTGTGGGCAAGCCTCGTCGCTCGTCAAAGCCAAAGACGATATTGGCGCACTGGACCGCTTGGCCCGCAGCACCCTTGCACAGATTGTCGATGGCGCCCGTCGCCACCAGCACGCCCGCGCGCTTGTTGAACGCAAGGCCAATCTGGGCGGCGTTGGTGCCGACGACCGAAGCCGTCTTGGGCTGCTGGCCGGCATCGAGCACGCGCACAAAGGTGCGTCCAGCGTAGAACTGCTTGTAATAGTCGACGACATCCTCAAGAGCCAGGGAGTCGATGGCCTGCGGCGTGAGCGGCAGCGTCACCGTGGAGAGCAGGCCGCGCTTGAGCGGTGCCAGATGCGGGGTGAAGACGACGCGATCGGTCAGGCCAAGGATCTGCTCAATCTCGGGCGTGTGGCGATGCTTGCCCACGCCGTAGGCCTCCAAGTTCTCGTCAGCGCTGCAAAAATGCGTACGAGCGTTGCAGGACTTGCCGGCACCCGTCACACCGCTGATGGCATCAACGATCACGGGGCCGCTCTGGGCAACCCAGCCAGCGCGCACGGCGGGCGCGGCGGCAAGGCTCGTTGCGGTGGGATAGCAACCGGCGCAGGCGACCAGCACGGGTTTGCCGTCGGCATGGCTGGAAGCAGCGGTCTCTAAGTCCTGGCAGAACAGCTCGGGGAGGCCGAAAGCACGCGTCTTGAGCAGCTCGGGGCTCGTATGCGCGGCGGCATACCACGCCTCGAACACGGCCGGATCGCTCAGACGGTAGTCGGCAGACAAATCGAAGCAGGAAACGCCTGCGGCAAGGAGCGCGGGCACCTGTGCCATGGCAGCCGTGTGCGGCACGGCAAGAAAAACCGCATCGCAGCTCTTGAGCTCGGGGGCGTCGTGCGTGGTAAAAAGCAGATCGCTCACGCCGGCAAAGCTCGGATAGACCGAAGACAGCGGCTGGCCAGCATCGGCGTTGGACGTAATGGCGACAAGTTCAAACTCGGGATGGCCGAGCACGAGGCGAATGAGCTCGGCTCCGGCATATCCAGCCGCGCCGACGATTCCAACCTTTAAAGACATATCAGACTCCTTGTCTGCGATTTATGCACCGATGCGCATTTCGCAGTGGTCGTTATGAAGTGGGTTGAAACTTTAGCACCAAAAGATGCATGAACACGTAAATGGCTTGCATATTCATGCATTGAAACGATCCCGACACATTCGCTTGAAGGAATTGACAAATGGAGCGGGCCCCGTATTGACCGGCGCTCCTAACGGCACCGGGCAATACGGGGCCCGCCCATGCGAAAACCAAGTTGTTAGGATGAGCCAGCCGGCTAGAGCTCGACCGGCACCCATTCGTCGTGATTGCAGATAAAAGCCTCGGGATCCTCGACGCTAAAGAAGACGAGCGTGGGGTCGTTAGGCCCCTCATAGTGCTCGCCCAGGTGCTCTAGATGCTTCCACCCGGCTTCGCGCATTTCGTCTAAAGCCCGGTCATCCAAGCCGGCACGCCCGCGCAAGATGAGCCAGCCATGGCCCGGCCACCAACTCGTGGCCTCAAAGCGCTGGTTTTGCAGCAGCTCTTGCCACACATCTTTGGTGCGCGCTGTTACAAACCACAGCTTGCCATCCTGGATCTGCGCAAACGAAAACGGACGCACATGAGGCTGTCCGTCAACGCTCGTCGCCAAATACCATGCCGGCACCGACGTCAGATACTCCAACACCGTATTCAATCCGTCCACGTTTCCTCCTGTACTAGTTAGTTTGGGAACCTGGTTTGTGCGAGCTAGAGCTCCAGGCGCTCCTCGCTGCCGTCGATATCACAGAAGCGCGCGGCAATATTGCGGACCGAAAAGAAAGCAAGGCGGCCGTCGTTGGCACTCTCGTGTTCCTCGCCAATGCCCACCATGTGCTTAAAGCCCGCTTGACGCACCTTGTCGCTCGCAACTGCGTCGTCCTCAAGTGCGGCTTCGCCGGTCAATACGATCCAACATTCCCCCGGCTTCCAGCCCGAGAGCTCAAACTTGGGATTCGCACTCAGCTCCGCCCACACATCCTTGTCGCGCGATGTGCAAAACCACAACTTACCGTCATCGACCATGGCAAACGAAAACGGTCTCACGCGGGGCTGATGTCCGTCGGCCACATCGGTCGTGGCCAGATACCACGCCGGAATGCGTCTGAGATACGAACAGGCGCGCTCAAGCTGAGCCGTGCGGTCGTTGACGGTCATAGGGACCCCTTTCTTGCGCTCGAATCGCGCCTAAACAAGTTGAAGGTTGATGACGATGACGCAGATGAGCAGCAACGCCGTCACCACCGCCGCCAACGCATCGCCGCGGCCAAACGTAAGCGCATGCAGGCGCGTGCGGCCCTGCTCGCCATGATAGCAGCGTGCATCCATGGCAGCAGACAGCGTCTCGGCATGGCGGAACACGCCGGTGAACAGCGGGATCGCCACACTGCCGAGCATGCGTACGCCACCGAGCGGACCGCCCGTCACGCGCGCACCGCGGCTTGCCTGTGCATCGGCCGTCTGCTTCATCTCAGTGGCAAACTGCGGCATAAAGCGTAGCGCGATACCCATGATCATGCCGAGCTCGTGCGCAGGAAGTCCCACACGCGCAAGCGGCGCGAGCAGGCGCTCAAAGCCCGCGGTGAGGTCGAGCGTCGGCGTGGTGAGTGTAATGGCGCTCATACCGGCCATCATCAACGTCAGGCGACACGCCATAAAGGCGGCAGAACGCAGTGAGCCCTCGCTTATCTGCAGAAAGCCGAGCTGCCACAGGATGCGCCCACTCTGATCGGTAAACAAGTTGAGCACCGCGACCACGACGACGATTGCCAGCAGCGGCGCCATCGACGACAGAACGCGACGAACCGGCACCCGAGACACGGCATAGGTCAGCACAACGAAAATTGCGACCGGGGCCAGTCCGCGGAAGCCACTGACCGTGAGCGTCGTGATCAGAAACACAAAGCCCAAGAGCAACTTGGTTCGCGGGTCCAGGCGGTGGATTGCACTATCGCCGGGATAGTAGCTGCCAAACGAAAACGCCTCCATCAGCAGCCCTCCTCTCGCGCGACCGTCTTGGATTTAGCAATGTCCGAGACGTTAGAAGAACCGCCCGAGCGACCGATTAGCAGGTCCACCAACTCGTCTGCCAGCGACTCAACCGTATAGAGCCCGCCGCGACGCAGCGGCACGCCCGCCTCCGTAAGCGCCAGCGCCATACGCTGGGCAGCGGGAACGCCCAAGCCGATCGACTTGAGCTCATCGGCATGCGCAAACACCTGCGCGGGGGTTCCCTCGGCAAACACCGCACCTTCGTTCATTACGACGATACGGTCGCAGCAATTGGCCAGGTCATCCATGCTGTGCGAAACCATGACAACGGTCAGGCCCTCGCGATGGAGTCGACCGATGAGCCCTAGGAAATCCCTGCGCGCAGCCGGATCGAGCCCCGCCATGGGTTCATCGAGCACCAGGACTTCGGGCTCCATGGCGAGCACGCCGGCGAATGCCACACGCCGTTGCTGACCGCCCGAAAGCTCAAAGGGACTCTTGTCGCCGACCGTGGAAAGGTCGAGGCCCACGCGCGAGAGCGATGACTCGACACGACGGTCGACTTCATCTTGCGGCAAGCCAAGGTTGTGCGGACCAAACGCCACGTCCTGCGCCACGGTTTCGGCAAACAGCTGACGCTCAGGATATTGAAACACCACGCCGACCTTGGCCTTAACCGCGGCGGCGTCTTTCTTGTTTGACAGATCGAGCCCCAGCGCGCGAACGGATCCCTCCTGGGGGCGAATCAAACCGTTGAGATGCTGGACCAGCGTCGACTTACCCGAACCAGTATGACCTGCCAAGCCCAGGAACTCGCCGCGACGCACCGTCAGCGATACATCGCGCAGTGCCCACGGACTGCTGGGGTCGTTTCCCCAGAGAGCCTGTTTGCTCGATTTGCCCGCAGTGGCCGAGCGCTTATGCCAGCGGCGGCGCTCGCGCGGACTGAGCGAATAACTGTACGAAACATGGGATAGCTCTATGACGGGCTCCGACGCGTTGCCCTCGTTGTCTACCGGAACAGTGCCGTCAGCGATTTCCAACTGGGATGCGGAAGACTGCCCCGCGGTGCCTGCCCCACTCCGCTCGGCATAAGCCTGCGCAATCTCGGCGACCATATCCGCCTCACGCACCTGCGCGCAAACGGACACGCCCTTCGCACGAAGTGCCCTACCTAGACAGCACGACGCCGGCATATCCAAGTTGAGCTGCGCAAGTTCGTCCGCCCGCGTCAAGATTTCCTCGGGCGTACCGAGCATGGCAACGCGCCCCGCCCGAAACACCGCGACACGATCGGCCTCGGCGGCCTCTTCCATAAAGTGCGTAATCATCACGATAGTCATGCCGCGATCGTGGAGCGCATGACAGGCCTTCATAAGGCCCTTGCGTCCGCGCGGATCGAGCATCGAGGACGCCTCGTCCAAAATGAGCACACGCGGTTCCATGGCGAGCACGCCGGCAAGCGCCACGCGCTGCTTTTGTCCGCCCGAAAGCGCGTGGGTCTCATGGCGCTCAAAGCCCACCAGGCCCACGCCCTTCAGCGCCTCGCGTACGCGCTGCGCAATTTGCGCCGATGGCACGCCAAGGTTTTCGGGACCGAACGCAACGTCATCTTCGACAAGCGTTGCCACCAGCTGGTCGTCGGGATTCTGGAATACCATGCCCGCGGTCGAACGAATGTCGTAGACCAGCTCGGGGTCGGACGCATCCATGCCGTTGATGCGTACCGTGCCCGCATCGGGCTGCAACAGCGCATTCAGATGCTTGGCAAACGTCGACTTGCCCGACCCATTGCCACCGAGGATGCAGAAAAACTCGCCGTCCTCGATATTCAGATCGACGCCATCGAGCGCCGGTACGGCACCGTCATAGCTAAAGGAAACGCCCCGACACTCAATCATGCGCGGCCTTTGACCTGGTCCTTTTTAGGCGTGATGAGGTTGGAGACCGCTTTATACACCGCCAGTGTCAACACCGAGTTAAGCACGGTCTTGATAAGGTTGAACGGCAGCACGGCAGGAATCATGAGCGGGGCGATCACATCGACCGAGCCATACCAGAACCATACGCCAATGGTAAGGTTTGCGACCATAGACAGCGCTGTAGCGGCAATGACGCCGAGCACCAGGCCAATCACGGCACCCTTATAGGTGTGCATCTTCTGGTAAACGATAGCCGCGGGCAGAATATAGCCCAGCGTGGCAACCAAGTTCATAAGCGCACCGACCCAGTCACCCGTGGTGAGCGCATGGATAACGATAGCCATAGCGGCAACAGCGGTGCCGGCACTAGGACCGTACGCAAACCCGCACACCATCGCCGGCACCAGCGACGGGTCATACGTCAAAAACGGCGCCGAAGGAAGGATAGGCAGCTGCACGTACATAAACAGGGCGCCCAAGGCGCACATCAACGCCATGGTAACGAGCTGTTTGGTGCTCCACCTATTCGTGTTCTCAAAATGGATATGCTGCGACTGTTCAGACATAAGATCACCTGCCTCTTTCATCCGGACTCTAACCGTTGGTACTGGGGTCTCACCAGTTCAGCCGGCATGCGAACCAACACACGCACGGGTCGCGGACTCATCGGCTCGACGCAGGTCCTCGCCTGCGCCACGGCACCCCTTTGGCACCGCCCAATTTACCGCCAGTGGGGAATTCCACCCCGCCCTGAAACAGCAATTGCAAGTGTAGCACGAGCAGGTTCTCGCGCAAGTATGCCAAGGGTAATTTGTGGCGGAGATCAGTTGCCAAAGCAACCACGTCCCCCACCCATCCCAAAGCAACGCGCCTTTCGCGCAAAGCGCGAAACAGCGAAGGGGACACGTATCCCCATCAGCCACGATCTCCGCCCTCGCCGACCTCAAGGCCGTAAACGCAGGGAATCCGGGGGCGGGGGGGGGGGGGGTGGGGGGGGGGGGGGGGGGGGG
>WGSK01000056.1:0-9278 GCA_014871655.1 Collinsella sp.
GCGGCCTCGCACAGCGCCGGGCACACGCGACTCGTGAACTCGGGCATGGGCGAGGTAAGCGACAGACGCTCGGCAGCCTCGTCCCAGCGGCCGCGGTACACCAGCTCATTCCACTCGGGAATCAGGTTGTGCAGCGGGCAGCCGCTCGGGCGTGCCTTGCCAAAGCTCGCGCCCATCTGGCAAAACGCCACGCCGCACATCATGCAGCGGCTCGCCTGGGCGCGACGTGCGTCGTCATCGAGCTCCACGTACAGCGGATCGAAATCATGGCTGCGCTCCTCCACGGGGCGAAGCTCGTGGGTCACGCGATCGATATCAAGAAAAGCACCGGGCTTACCCATGGCACTTACGCCTCCTTCTTGGTCGAAGCAACAGAGCTGGCAGCCACGGACGCAGCGCCCGCAGCACCGCCCGCGACATCAAAGCGAGCGACATCCGCGGCGCTCGCGCGACCGGTCACAATGTCAAACGCCAGCTCCTCAGCCTGCGCATGCGTCTTGCCCACGGCCTCGCCCGCGGCGACAATCGCCAGCACGCGCTCGTACTCGGTCGGAATGACCTTCACAAAGTGCTTGCTCATCGAGTCGAAGCTGTAGAGCAGCTTAATGCCGCGCGGGCTCTGCGTCGCGTCCACGTGTTCTTGGATGAGCTCGCGAATCTGCGCCAGCTCGCTGACCGTCGGGGCCTTGAGCTCAACGCTCTCGTGGTTCACGCGGGCATCGAGCGTGCCGTACTGGTCAAAGACATAGGCCACGCCGCCTGTCATGCCGGCGGCAAAATTCTGCCCGACCTCGCCCAGGATGAGCGCCAGACCGCCCGTCATGTACTCGCAGCCATGGTTGCCGCAACCCTCGACCACCACGGTGGCACCGGAGTTGCGCACGGCAAAACGCTGACCGGCAAGACCGTTAATGAAGCCGCGGCCGCTCGTGGCGCCAAAGAACGCAACGTTGCCCACGATGATGTTCTCGTCGAACTTGTAGGTCGCATGCGGGTTGGGGCGCACCGACACCTCACCGCCCGAAAGGCCCTTGCCAAAGTAGTCGTTAGCGTCGCCGCACACGTTGAGCGTAATGCCGCGCGGCAGGAACGCGCCAAAGCTCTGACCGGCCGAACCATCGCAATCGATGGTGATGGAGCCGGCGGGCAGGCCCTCGGGATGCGCCTTGGTCACCGCGTTGCCCAGGATGGTGCCCACGCAGCGGTTGACGTTGGCGATATCGGCGCGGAAGCGAATCGGACGCAGGTGCGCACGGGCATCGGCCGTATAGGGCACAAACAACGTGGAGTCGAGCGTCTTGTCGAGCTCGCTGTCCGCGGCCATCTGCGGAAGGAAGTGGCGACCGTCGGCGCCCGGAATATGGGCACCGAACTCACAGGTCGCGCTCGCCAGCACGGGAGACAGATCGAGCAGGTTGGCCTTGCGGTTGCCCGGCACCTCGATCTGGCGCAAGCACTCGGGATGGCCGACCATCTCGTCGACGGTGCGGAAGCCCAGGCTCGCCATGACCTCGCGCAGCTGCTCGGCAACAAAGAGCATAAAGTGCTCAACGTGCTCGGGCTTGCCGCGAAAGCCGCGACGCAGGCGGCAGTTCTGCGTGGCGATGCCGGCCGGGCAGGTGTCCTGCTGGCAGTCGCGCTGCATGAGGCAGCCCATGGAGATGAGCGGCATGGTCGCAAAGCCAAACTCCTCGGCGCCCAGCAAGCAGGCGACGGCAACATCGGTGCCGTCCATGAGCTTGCCGTCGGCCTCGAGCACCACGCGTGAGCGCAGGCCGTTTTGCAGCAGCGTCTGCTGAGCCTCGGCGAGGCCAAGCTCCAACGGCAGACCCGCATGCCAGATAGAGTCGCGCGCAGCGGCACCCGAGCCGCCATTGTGGCCGCTGATCAAGATCTTGTCGGCAGCACCCTTGGCCACACCGGTAGCGATGGTGCCGACGCCGGCCTCGCTGACCAGCTTGACCGACACGCGCGCACCGGGGTTGGCGTTCTTAAGATCGAAGATAAGCTCTGCCAGGTCCTCAATGGAGTAAATATCGTGGTGCGGCGGAGGCGAGATCAGGCCGATGCCGGGCGTGGACTGACGGACCTCGGCGATCCAGGGGTAGACCTTCTTGCCGGGCAGGTGGCCACCCTCGCCGGGCTTGGCGCCCTGGGCCATCTTGATCTGAATCTCGAAGGCGCTGCACAGATAGCGGCTCGTCACGCCAAAGCGCGCACTTGCTACCTGCTTGATGGCGGAGTTCTTGGAGTCTCCATTAGCCAGCGGGGTCTCGCGACGCGGATCCTCGCCGCCCTCGCCGGAGTTGGAACGGCCGTGCAGGCGGTTCATGGCGATGGCCATGCACTCGTGTGCCTCTTTGCTAATGGAGCCATACGACATGGCGCCGGTGTTAAAGCGGCGGACGATGTTGAGCGCGGGCTCGACCTCGTCGAGTGCCACCGGAGCGCGGCCACTGGCATCAAAGTCGAGCAAGTCGCGCAGGCGCACGGCACGGCCGGTGCGGTGCAGGCGGTCGCTGTACTGCTTAAAGGTGTCGTAGCTGTCCTCGCGGCAGGCAGTCTGCAGCAGGTAGACGGTCTGAGGGTCGATCAGGTGATCCTCGCCACCGAGCGGGCGCCACTTGGTCAGACCCAGCGTGGGCAGTTGATCGGGAGCCGGGCTCTTAAGGATGGCGAGCGCGGCGTCGTAGCGCTCGTTTTGCTCGCGCTCGACGTCCTCGACACCCATACCGCCCACACGGCTCACCGTGCCGGCGAAGTATGCGTTAACGAACTCCGGCGTAAAGCCCACGGCCTCGAAGATCTGCGCCGAATGGTAGCTCTGCACTGTGGAGATGCCCATCTTGGACATGATGGAGACGATGCCGGCGGTCGCAGCCTTGTTGTAGTTGGCGATGCCCTGCTCGGCCGTCACATCCAGGTCGCCGCGTGCCGCCAGATCGCGGATGCACGCGTGTGCGTTGTACGGATAGATGCCGCTCGCGGAGTAGCCCACCAGTGCCGCAAAGTCGTGCGGGGACACGGCGTCGCCGCACTCCACCACGATGTCGGCAAAGGTACGCACGCCAGCGCGGATCAGGTGGTTGTGCACGCAGCCCACGGCGAGCAGCGACGGCACGGGCACCTCACCCGCAGCGGCACGATCGCTCAGCACCACGATGTTCACGCCGTCGCGGACCGCAGCCTCAACGTCCTCTGCAAGCTGCTTGAGCGCAGCCTGCAGCGCGCCCTCGCCGGCATCGCGGCGGTAGACGGCACGGAAACGGCAGGTCTTAAAGCCCACGCGGTCGATGGCGCAGATACGCTCGAACTCCTCCTCGTTGAGCAACGGGCGCTCCAAGCGAACCAGCTGGCAGGCCGTGCGGGAGTCCTCGAGCAGGTTGCCGTGGTTGCCCAGATAGAGCGTGGTCGAGGTGACCATGTGCTCGCGCAGGGCATCGATCGGCGGATTCGTGACCTGGGCGAACAGCTGATAGAAATAATCGTAGAAGGATCGTGTCTTCTTGGACAGGCAGGCCAGCGGCGCATCGATGCCCATCGAGGCGAGCGGGGCCTTGCCCTGCTGGGCCATGGGACGCACGACCTCATCGACGTCATCCCAGTGATACCCGAGCTTAGCCATACGCACGGCGGCGGGCACCTCGGCGTCCTCGACCGGCGTCGCCGTGGCAGGCCTATCGAGCGCGTCGACGGTCAGCGTCTCCTCGGCAATCCAATCACGGTAGGGCTTTTCCTTGGCGTAACGGGCGCGCAGCTCTTCGTTGTAGATGACACGCCCGCGGGCAAAGTCGACCTCGAGCATCTGACCCGGTCCCAGACAGCCGCTCGTCAGGATGTTCTCGGGGCTCACCTCGATGGTGCCCACCTCGCTTGCCAGCATAAAGCGACCGTCGCGCGTCACATAGTAGCGGGCGGGACGCAGGCCGTTACGGTCGAGGGCGGCGCCCAGGGTGCGCCCGTCGGTAAAGGCGATGGCCGCCGGGCCATCCCACGGCTCCATGAGCATGGACTGGTAAGCGTCGTAGGCGCGGCGCTCCTCACTCAGACTGTCGTTGTGGTCCCACGGCTCGGGCAGCAACATGGACGCGGCACGCGTGAGCGGACGACCGTTCATGACCAGGAACTCAAGCACATTGTCCAGAATCGCGGAGTCGGAACCCTCGCGGTTGATGATGGGCATCACGCGCTCAAGATCGTGCTGCAGCACGGGGCTGTACAGGTTGGGCTCGCGGGCGCGGATCCAGTTGACGTTGCCCTTGAGGGTGTTGATCTCGCCGTTGTGGATGATAAAGCGGTTGGGGTGCGCGCGCTCCCAGCTGGGCGTGGTGTTGGTGGAGTAGCGCGAGTGAACGAGCGCCACGGCCGTCTTAACGGCCGCGTCGTTGAGATCGATGAAGAAGCGGCGCATCTGCGTGGCGACGAGCATGCCCTTGTACACGATAGTGCGCGAGCTCATGGAGCACACATAGAAGATCTTGTCGCGCAGGGCAAACTCGGCGTCGGCCTTTTTCTCGATGGTGCGGCGGCACACGTACAGGCGGCGCTCAAAGGCGTCACCTGCCGGCGTGTCATCGGGGCGGCCCAGGAAGGCCTGCAGGATAGTGGGCATGCAGGCGCGGGCCGTCTCGCCCAGGTCGTGCGGGTCGACCGGAACCTCGCGCCAAAAGAGCAGCGGCACGCCGGCCTCGGCGCAGCCTTCCTCAAACACGCGGCGGGCATCCTCTACGCCCTTGTCGTCCTGCGGGAAGAACAGCATGGCCACGCCATAGTCGCCCTCTGACGGCAGAATCTGGCCGCACTTTTGAGCCTCTTTACGGAAAAAGTGATGCGGAACCTGGAACAGGATGCCAGCGCCGTCGCCGGTGTTCTTCTCGAGTCCTGTGCCGCCGCGGTGCTCCAAGTTGACCAGAATGGACAGTGCGTCGTCCAGAATCTGGTGATGGCGCTCACCGTTGATATCGGCAAGCGCACCGATGCCACATGCATCGTGGTCGAATTCGGGGCGATAAAGGCCCTGCTGCTGAGCGGAATCTGCCTGCATCGCGATCCTCCCCTAGATATTAGACAGTCAGTTGAATAGGCATAGTAGGAGCATCGCCGGCCCGTTGTGTTTCCCGCCCGTTTCGAAACAATCGCGTAACGCACGCCCTACGAGTGGACACCGCCGACCTCAAGGGCGACAACAAGGGCCCCAGGCTCGACCCGTAAGCTCACCGTTTCAAACATCTCAATCTGTAACAGGAAGACCCAATTTTGGCGCCCAGATGTTACAGATCAAGACATTTCGGTAACCCCCCTTTCACCATCCTATTCAAATACAACAATTTTGTTAGTCTTGGTTAACTTTTGAGCCTAAAACGGGTATCCTTTGCGGCGTCAAACAAACGGCACGCAGGAGCTCACCATGCTCAACCATCCCAAACAACACTTTGGCTCGCACCGCACCGGAGGCCACGGAGGTCTGGATATCGCCCGGCATGTCGGCCCCGGGCTGCTCGTGACCGTCGGCTTTATCGACCCGGGCAACTGGGCCTCCAATATGGCCGCGGGCTCGCAGTTTGGCTACGCACTGCTGTGGATCGTCACGCTGTCCACAATTATGCTCATTGTGCTGCAGCACAACGCGGCACACCTGGGTATCGCCACGGGCGCCTGTCTTGCCGAGGCCACGACACGTTACCTTCCCCGCTTCGTTGGGCGCACGGTGCTTGCCAGCGCCTATCTCGCGACCATCGCCACCGCCATGGCCGAAGTCCTGGGCGGTGCGATCGCGCTCCAGATGCTCTTTGGGCTGCCCGTGCGCGCCGGCTGCGTCATCGTGGCCGCGGCATCGATGGCAATGCTCATGACGAACTCCTACAAGCGTGCCGAGCGCTGGATCATCGCCTTCGTCGGCGTGGTAGGACTCTCGTTTTTGGCCGAGCTTGCGCTAGTCAAGGTCGACTGGCCGCAAGCCGCCGCAAGCTGGATCACGCCCAGTATGCCCACTGGCTCTGCCGCGATTATCGTGAGTGTCCTGGGTGCGGTCGTTATGCCCCACAACCTTTTTCTGCACTCCGAGGTCATCCAATCCATGCACTTCGAAGGCCAAGGCGAGCAAGTTATCGAGGAACGTCTGCGCTGCGAGCTCTTCGACACGCTCTTTTCGATGGGCGTGGGCTGGGCAATCAACTCGACCATGGTCATCCTGGCCGCAACGACCTTCTTTGCGCACAGCATTGTCGTAGACGACCTCGCCGTCGCAGCGGCCACGCTCTCCCCCATCTTGGGCCCGGCGAGCTCGACCATCTTTGCGGTAGCGCTGCTGTTCGCGGGACTATCGAGCAGCGTGACAGCGGGCATGGCGGCGGGAACCATCACCGCGGGCATGTTCGACGAGGAATACGACATCCACGACCGACATTCCTCGATCGGGGTAGCGGCCTGTTTCGCCGGCGCAGTGGCGGCGTGTCTGGTCATCCCAAATCCTTTTGAAGGTCTCATCTGGAGTCAGGCACTGCTGTCGCTTCAGCTGCCGATTACGGTCTTTGTGCTCATACGGCTCACCAGCTCAGCCCGCGTTATGGGCAAATACGCCAACTCGCGCCCGCTCAACGCGCTGCTCGTAGGGATCGGCGTCATCGTGACGATTCTCGACATCGTGCTGCTAACGGGGATGTAATTGGGATGGCGTGACCGTCCAGATATAACGTCTTAATCTGTAACACGTGAGACCGTTTTAAACCGTCAGATAAATCAAAAGGGTCCCGGCCGAGAATTCGACCGGAACCCTTGGACAGAGCTATGTTCGGCTTTCGCCGTGTGCCTGCGAGTTACTCCTCGACGAGCTCAAACTGATCGGGACCGACGCCGCACACCGGGCACACGTAGTCCTCGGGCAGCTCGGGCGTGTCGACCTCAACCTCGTAACCGCAAACGGTGCACACAAACTTATACGTCTTCTTCTCCTCAGCCATGATGTTCTCCTCTCGAACGTGACTGCTGGTGTACTTACTTATTAGTATATATTCTCAATAAGATAATGCAAGTATTTTTAGAACATTTCTAGCCTTGATACGACGAGGCTTTGGGCGGCGTCTTGCCCTTTAGCACCTTGTGATAGTAGTCGTACGTCAGCGGCGTCTCGTCGCTCAGGCGCTCGGCATCCTCGACCTCGCCGATAAACAGCAGATGCGTGCCCACATCCACAGTGTCGATCAAACGGCAGCTAAACAGGGCCGCCGCATGCTCGGGCACATAGGGCATGCCCAGAGCCGTCTCGCGGGTCTCGTATTTGGCAAACTTGTCATAATCGCTGCTGGTGTGGAACCCAAAGTTACCGATGTAGAGCATGTCGGCGGTCTGATCGATCACGGTCAGCGCGAACGCTTTGGCCGATGCGATAACGCCCGAGGTGACATTGTCCTTGTTCACGGCAACCGAAATACGCGGCGGCATGGACGTCACCTGCACCGCAGTGTTGATGACGCAGCCGGCGCGCAGCCCGTCTGCCGCAGCACTCACCACGTACAGACCGCTCGGCATGGTAAAGAACGCAGTTTTGTCCATAACGATCACTCCCCTAGCTCGGGTTGGAACCTCATGAATGTATGTACCCACAAAAAAGGCGGCACCCATAACGGACGCCGCCTTTGAGACATATGTGTCAGAACAGTAAGAAAGATGAGACGCCCGCAGTTGCGGTGAAATAGGGACTGAATAGCCCCTCAAACAGGAAAAACAGTCCGTATTCCACCGCAACTTACAGAGTGCCTAGCGGTTGCGTTCCTTAAGGGCGCGGTCGATCTCGCGTTGGACATCACGCTTGGCCATGTCCTCGCGCTTGTCGTAGAGCTTCTTGCCGCGACCCAGACCCAGCAGCAGCTTTACGCGGCCGTCCGTATTAAAGTAGAGCTCCAACGGAACCAGCGCATAACCACGGTTGCGAAGTTTGCCGTCAAGAAAGTCGATCTCCTTGCGGTGCAGCAGCAGACGACGCCGACGGTCGGGATCGCGATTCCACACGCCACCATGGCTATAAGGGTGGATATGCAGTCCGACGAGCCAGCACTCGCCGCCACGAATCAGCGCAAAAGTGTCAGTGATCTGACAGGCGCGCTCGCGAATCGACTTGACCTCGGTGCCGCTCAGCTCAATACCGCACTCAAACGTCTCATCGATAAAGTACTCGTGATGTGCCGAGCGATTCTTGGAAATCAGTTTGCGCTCGCGCTTACTGGGCATCGCCGGCCTCCTTGGCGCCATCGGCGTTTGAGCCCGCAGCCTCGCGCTTTGCCTTGCGCTCGGCATTGAGCTCGGCATCGCTCTCGCGCACCAGTTTGATAATCGCCGCGCAGGCCTCCTCGCCCACCAAGTCGCGAGCACGTACCGTCAGGCGCGTCGCCTCCTGCTTGTCGCCGTCGCTTGCAGCATCGGTCGCGCACATAATCAGGCAGATGGCAATCTCGGCCGAAGGCGAGGTCGGAACGCCTTGCAGGGCCAGTTCACCCATCACGTGCTCGTCGCTCTCATCGGCGGCATCCGGATAGGTGGTATGGATCTTGTTGAGCAGGCGCGTCGTATGCGCATCGTTGGGCGCCAGGCGCAGCGCCAGACGCGCGCAGCCCATGGCAGCCGAAGCGTTCTCGGTCTCGGGCTCCAAGAAGTACTGACCCAGATTGGCGTAAGCGCGGGCGGCGCACTTGCCATCGCTTGCACGCTCCAGCACCGAGAACGAGAGCGATGCCCATTCCTGCTTGTCTTCGAGTGCGCGGAACAGCTCGGCCAAATCCAAGCGATAGTTGCAGTTCATGGGGTCCCAACGCACAGCCTGCATCAGGGCATTGCGAGCGCTCACATAATCCTGCTGGCGAATGTAGGCAAACGCCATATCAGAGTACAGGCGGTCAAACGGCACCTCGACCTGCACGAGCTCGCGCGGATCCTTCTCCACGCGGCGATAGGCCAAGCGCTCAAACTTGCTATCAAAGCTAAAGTATTGGCGCTTCTCCTCCGTCTTGCACTCGGCGTCGATATACTCCTCGGCGAGCTCCACCAGGCGCTCCAGCAGCGGCGTCGCCGTAGCCAGGTCGCCCTGCGCCAGATAGTTCTCGGCATACGTGATGTCTTGCAAGCTGATGGGCAGGTCCATGACAACTCCTCGGTCCAGGCGGCAGACTCAACGCGCCTTAAACATCGGTCAATACACAAAACCCGGGTCTCTTGCGAGGCCCGGGAGTTCAATTTTGGTAGCCCGTACCAGATTCGAACTGGTGATCTCCGCCTTGAGAGGGCGG
>WGSK01000057.1:0-9155 GCA_014871655.1 Collinsella sp.
GAGAAGAGGCGGGGCATGCCCCGCCTCTTACACCACATCTCTGCGCGCTACCTTCCAGAGGCGTCAAACAGCCATAATCCAAAGGTCTCCTCAAACAATTAGCCGGCCAAGAGCGTCCATGACTACCAAAAAGCTGTACGCCAGCATCCAAAGATGTCGAAAAATGTCGACTTTGGATGCTGGTGTACATGTTTGGGTCGTATGGGTTGGGGCCCTGGACGGACAGAGCGTGCGTACTAGAGCAGGTTTTCCTGCACCCACGCGATGATGTCGCTCGACTCGTAGAGTGGTTTGCCGTCGATGAACAGGCAGGGAACCTGGCGTTTTCCGCCGACGGCGATGAGTGTCTGCTCGGCTTCGGTATCGGTCGTGATATTGCGCTCGGGAATGGTCACACCGTTATCGGCCAAAAAGCGCTTGACTTTTATGCAATACGGGCAGCCGGTCATAACGTAGAGCGCGAGCTCGTGATCAGTAGCCATAGGTCTCCAATCGGTTGAGGTTTCGATTGAAATACCCAAAGCTGCCGCGGTCTATGCGCGGACCAGTGACGACTCGATGGCTTGGACCAGAAACGCCGTGGCTCCGGTGACGCAGGGCTTGTCGTAGTAGTCAACAAAGCGCTGATCGGCAAGATAGCCGTGGGCGAGGCCCAGGTATGCTTCGTCTTGGGGCTCGTGTCCCCAGTTAAGGGCAATCCATCGACGGTGCATTGCGACAAGTTTGTGGGCCTCGTTGCTCTCTGGGTCGCCAATGCCCATGGCAATCGAGAGCTGGCCCAAAATGGCGCGTTCAAGTTCCTTCATGTCGTTCCATGTCTGAGGATCCATATCCAGTAACGTTTCGTTTGCTGCATCGATAGCCTCATTGCCATAGCGAGCTCGAGCCTCGGCGCCGTAGCGCTCCTCGTTTTCCTGCACGGTGCGCCAGCGCTCCAGTTGCGGCAGGACGGCGCCCATGAGCGAGACGGCTTCGTCGAGCGACATGCCGGTGTTTTGCGCCAGCCGCGGGGCGCAATCCTCGATCATCGCCTCCATGGTGGTGTCGTAGGTGTACTTGCCGTGGTCGTAGCACCACTTGCAGTAATGGTCGGTCGTGGCGCCCGTGGCATCGGTGCCGCAGTCGTCGGGCGTGAGTATCATGCCGCAGCTCTGGCAATAATGCTCGGGCATTTCGAGCAGGTGGGACAACGGCTCTCCGGTTACGGCGGCAATGAGCTTCATCATGTCGATGCCCGGGGTGACCTCGTCGCGCTCCCAACGGCTGACGGCTTGGCGCGTGACAAAGAGTTTGGCGGCGAGCTGCTCTTGGGTAAGGTGATGGGCGCGACGGATGGCAATGAGCTTTTCTGCAAAGGCCATAGCGGCTCCTTTCTGCTGGTTGATGGCTTAAGCATACGCGGCGGCAGGCGCCCTTCCAAGCAACCGTTGGTTGCATGACAGGAGTCCGCGGCGAAGAATTGCGCGCAACGCCCCACGCCTCCATGCCGTACAATGACCGGCATGGAACCTATTGCACACATACATACCGACCTGCCGCAGAAGTTCGGCATTCCGCGCAACAGCTTTTTGGCGCCTCATCTGCAGGGACGCATCGTTTTTGAGCCGGAATTTGCCTCCAATGCAGCGGTTGAGGGTCTGGACTCCTTCTCTCACCTGTGGCTGTTGTGGCGCTTCGAAAACGGAACGCCCGGTGGCACGGCTAAGGACATAGCCGCCGATGCCAAAACGCAGGACAGGTCCGGTACCAACGCAAAATGGTCGAAGACCGTGCGCCCGCCGCGCCTGGGTGGAGCCGAGCGCGTGGGCGTGCTTGCCACGCGCAGTCCGTTTCGCCCTAATCCCATCGGTCTCACCTGCGTTAAGCTCGACCGCGTGGAGCTTACCGACGACGGCCCCATCATCCATGTGCTGGGAGCAGATCTGCGCGACGGCACGCCCATCTACGATATCAAGCCCTACATTCCGTTTGCGGACTGTCACCCGGATGCGACCGGCGGCTGGATTGAGGATGCTCCGTGGCAAGAGCTCGATGTTGAGTTTCCGCAAGCGCTACAGGATATGGTCCCGCCCGCAAAGCTCCCCGGCTTGGTCGAAGTCCTTCGCCAAGACCCACGCCGCGCAGGCAGCAAGCACGAGCCAAACCGCATTTACCACTTGGCTTACGCCGGGCTCGACATATCGTTTACGGTCGATGAAACCCAGCTAACCGTAGTCGCCATCAACGACGCGCAAGACTAACCGGTCATTCTTCCGCACCCGTCAAATTAAGCGCCAAACTCCGCGCCAAAACCGCCCGCGCTGGTGGACAATAACGCCTACCAAAACAATCACTTTGCACGGGGGCTCAGCATGAAATACGACTTTAGCTCGCTTATCGACCGCCACGGCATGGACTCCATCGCCGTTGACTCTTGGGGTGAGATCCCCGGTATGGCTCCGAATGCACCCGACGAGGGCTTCGACCGCATTCCCATGTGGGTGGCCGATATGAATTTTGCCACGGTGCCCACGGTCCAGGAGCACATCATTCAGCGTGCCCAGCACCCCATGTTTGGCTATTTCAATCCGCGCCCCGAGTATTTCGACCGCATCATCGAATGGCAGAGCCGCCGCAACGGCGTTGAGGGCTTGGCACCTGAGCATATCGGCTACGAAAACGGCGTGCTGGGCGGTGTCGTGTCGACGCTGCGCGCGTATGTCCAACCAGGCGATGCGGTGCTGGTCCACAGCCCTACCTACATCGGCTTTACCAAGTCCATTGAGGCCGCGGGCTATCGCATTGTCCACAGCCCGCTTAAGTTCGACGACCAGGGCGTGTGGCGTATGGACTTTGAGGACATGGAGCGCAAGCTCGCCCAAAACCACATCCATGCTGCGGTGTTCTGCTCGCCGCACAATCCCTGCGGCCGCGTATGGGAGCGCGACGAGATCGAGCGCGCCATGGACATCTATCGCCAGCACGATTGCGTGGTGATCTCGGACGAGATTTGGTCCGATATCATCCTGCCGGGGCACAAGCACATTCCGACGCAGTCGGTGAGCGAGGATGCCCGCATGCGCACGGTTGCCCTCTATGCGCCGAGCAAGACGTTTAACCTGGCGGGCCTGGTCGGCAGCTACCACATTGTCTACAACGAGACGCTGCGCGACCGCGTGTGCGCCGTGTCCAACAAGACTCACTACAACGAGATGAACGTCCTCTCCATGCATGCGCTTATCGGTGCCTACCAGCCGCAGGGCTACGAGTGGGTGGACGAGCTCAACCAGGTGCTTGCCGGCAATATCGAGTACTTCTGCGATTACGTGGACGAGCATTTTGAGGGCGTGTCTTATTCGCGTCCGCAGGGCACGTACATGGTGTTTCTGGACTGCACCGAGTGGTGCCGCGAACATGGCCGCGATATTCAGTGGCTGCTCGACGAGGGGGCGCGCGTGGGCGTGGGGTATCAGGACGGCCGTCCGTTCCACGGGCCCTGCCACATTCGCGTGAATCTGGCGCTGCCGCTTTCGCGCGTAAAGGAAGCGTGCGGCCGCCTGGACCGCTACGTTTTTAATGCACGGTAAGTGAGCACTGCATGTGGGGCCTTCTGCCAAGTCGGCTGGAAGGCCCCACATGGTAAAACGTCTGTAACCATTGGGCGCTCGACAGGTTTTGTTTGCTATTCTTTCAGCATTTTAGTCTGTAAACAGGATCGTCTGGAGCTCGATGAAAAGACCCCGTCGCTCGGTTGCCATATCGTTGTTTGTTGCGCTTGCGGTGGCGAGTGCCTTTGTCGTAGCGATAGCTGGCTGTTCTGGGCGTAATGGCGAAGCCTCGACGTCTGCATCAAAAGGTCTGGACGCCTCGCAGGTCAAAGACGACGACCTCAAGACGCTCAACGTCGGCAGCGACCTCTATCCACCGTTTGTGTATACCGACGAGTACGGCGATATCGTTGGCCTGGATGTCGAGATATTGACCGAGGCTTTGGCCCGCATTGGTTACAAGCCAAAATACCAGATGATCGATTGGGAAAAGAAGAAAGAGCTGCTGGCGAGCGGCGAACTCGATTGCGTCATGGGCAGCTTTAGTATGACGGGTCGCGAAAACGAGTATCGTTGGGCCGGCCCGTACCTCGCGAGCCGCCAGGTGGTCGCGGTCGATCCCCAGAGCGATATCTACACGCTTGCCGATCTTGAGGATAAGATCGTGGCGGTTCAGTCCACCACCAAGCCCGAGGACATTTTGCTCAATCGCACAAATGAAAACGTTCCGCAGATCAAGGAGCTCTACAGCTTTTCGGACGGTTCATATCTGAACCCGGCGCTCGTCGAGGGCCTGGTCGACGCTATCGCCGCGCATGAGTCCTCGTTCCTCACCTACGAAAAAGACTATGGTGTGACATATCGCATTTTGGATGAGCCGCTGCTAAAGGTTGGTTTGGGCACCGCTTTCGATATCAACGATACGCGCGGCATCGACGTCAAGCTCACTCATGCCTACCAAGAAATGCTTGCCGATGGCACCATGGAACGCCTAGTGTCAAAGTACTTTGATGACCCTTCGCCATTTTTGAATGTGGAGGGCCTGTCATGATCGATGCGCCCGACCACGCCGCTCAGGAGCGGACCAATCGTTCGGCAGGGGCATGGCTCCTTGTCGCTCTGCTGGGGATAGCGCTCTCGGTTGCTGCCGGCATGATGAGCTACGGTTACATGACGGCCCAGGCCGAGCAGCGCTTTGCCGACGTTGTCGATTACGTGGCGACGCAGAGCCTTTCCTACGATGCATTCAACAGCGCCTATACGACCAAAAACCTGATTCGCGTTATGGAGATCGCCGGAGAGGCTGCCCGCGATATGGAGCGCGACGGTTCGGTGGATAACGCCACGCTGGAGCAATATGCCGACCAGTTCAACGTGAGCGCACTGATCGTGACGGACGCATCGGGCAATTTGGTGTCCGAGTCCTCGACGGGCGATGTGGGCTACGGGTCGCTCGCTACGTATCTCAAGGAAGCGCCCGTGCTGGAGGTGGCAACTCATCCGCTTAAGTCCTATACCGCCCGCATTACGCTTTCGGATGATTCGGTTGCAGACATTGGTTGCGTGACCCGGCGGGATGGCGAGGGTATCGTTATCGCGGTAAGGCATCAGAGCGCGAGGGCGGTTGCAAGCAATACGCTCAAACTGCAGAGTTTGCTCGAAGGCTATGAAACCATCGATAGCGGCAATATCGTGATCGAAAGCGACGGCAAGGTCGTTGCGACCAATGCCGTTGAACCCACCGTATTGGGCGTGTTCGATCTGCCTGCGACGGATGTCTTCATTGTCGACGGTATTAAGGATCGATGCCTGGCTGGTAAGGTCAGATTGGTTAACGCCGACGGCGAGTGGTATTTGGGCACATTTGGAAAAGCGCACAAATTCTATGTGTATACCTATGCCTCGGCGCAGCGCTACTTTGAGGTCGCCGCGGCTGTTGCCGCCGGCGTGCTGGTGCTCTACGGCGGTGTTATAGCCGTTGTTGTGACGGTGCGTCGCCGCGCTGATCGTCGACGTTTGACGGACTTGCTGCAGCAGGAGCGCGACTATGGCGACAAGCTGGCAAAGGCGGCGCGTGAGGCCTCGTCTGCCAACTCGGCAAAGACAGAGTTTCTGCGTCGCATGAGCCACGATCTGCGCACGCCCATCAACGGCATTCGCGGCATGGTCGAGGTTGGCGATGCCAATGCGGACGATCTGCAAAAGCAGACTGAGTGCCGCTCGAAAATCTGGACGGCATCGGGACTGCTGCTCGACCTTGCCAACGAGGCACTCGATATGAGTCGCCTGGAGAGCGGGCAGGTCGACCTGAACCTCGTACCCACAAACTTGGCGACCCTCAACCACGAGGTGCGCGATATTCTGGAGCGCCAGGCCGAGGAGCGTCTGGTGACAATTATCTGCGACCAGCAGACGCTTAATCATCCCTATGCGCGGGTGAGCGTGACGCACCTCAAGCGCCTGTTGCTCAATATTGCCGGCAATGCCGTCAAGTACAACCGCCAGGGCGGCTACGTCCGCCTGGTGTGCCGCGAGGTGGAGCCAGCGGATGGCGTTCCCGTCTATGAATACACGATCGCCGACAACGGTATTGGCATGAGCGAGGAGTTCCAGCAGCACCTCTATGAGCCATTTTGCCGCGAGGAGCAACAGGTGGAAGGCGCTTCATCGGGAACTGGCCTGGGCGCGCCTATCGCAAAACAGCTGGTCGAGCTTATGGGCGGAACCATGAGCTTTACGAGCGTCTTGGGGCAGGGGACGACGTTTACCATCCGCCTGCCGTTCGAGAAGTGCGACCGCTCCGAGATTCCTCAGACAGTTCGCGTGGAGGCGGACGATGGCGATGCGCTCCAGGGCTTGCGCGTTTTGCTCGTAGAGGATAACGATCTGAATGCCGAGATCGCGCAGTTTACGCTCGGCCGTGCCGGTGCCGTCGTGACGCATGCCAAGGATGGTGAGTCTGCCGTTGAGGCGTTTGCCGCAAGCGCACCGCACGAGTACGACGTGGTGTTGATGGACATCATGATGCCCGGCATCGATGGCCTTGAGACCACGCGTCAGATTCGAGCACTCGATCGCGAGGATGCCGCGACCACGCCGATTATCGCCGTGAGCGCCAACGCCTTTGCCGACGACCGCAGGCTTTCGCGTGAGGCAGGCATGGACGCGCACCTGAGTAAACCCGTGAGCTCGCAGGAGCTCGTCGAGGCGCTAGCGCACATGGCCGCCGACGCTTCATAAGCATATGGCCCGGTTCCAAGGTGGGTTGGAACCGGGCCATATTGCTATTGATGAGGCCTGCTGAGGGGCTTACTTTTCTTGAATCTGCTTGCCGCAAAGATGCTCAATCGAAATCTCGTAGAGCTGGACGCCCTTGATGTCTTTGGCGATTTCCTCTTCGACTTCCTCGGCGGAAGGGTAGTACTTAAGGGCGAGCTGGCGGACTTTGTCTTCGATAAACGCGGGAGTGTCATTCGCCAAGCGACAGCGGCCAAAGACCACGGTGCTCATAACGTAGGGAGCCCAGTCACCGTCCTTGTACCACTCGTTGCCGTAAACGGTAAAGCAGACCTTGTCATCGCGCTTGAGTGAATCGACCTTGTGGCCAGCCTTGGCACCATGGAAATAAATCTTGTCGTGCTCGGTGTCAAAGAAGTAGTTGACGGGAATGGCGTACGGGTAGCCATCGTCGCCGTTGACGGCAAAGACGCCGCGCTTGCAGGTGGCGAGCAGTTCGCGCGCTTCCTCGTCAGTGATGGCGCGTTTCTTTCGACGTAAGGGCCTAAACATCGTTGGCTTCCTTTCTGCTGCGTATGGTTGTTGAGCACAAACTATAGCGAAACGGATCCGTTTTTCTTGATGCGGGCGAGTATGTTTTTGAGCTTGTTAAAGTCGAGCGGTTTGGACAGATGGGCGTTCATGCCGGCGTCGTGTGCCGCCTTGGCGTCCTCGGCAAAGGCATTGGCGGTGAGCGCGATGATGGGGATATCGGCTGCATCGACCTTCTCGCTCAGACGAATCGCGCGGGTTGCCTCGTAACCGTCCATGTCCGGCATCATAATGTCCATCAGGATCGCATCGAAGCTGCCGGCGGGATGCGACAGGTACAGATCGACGACTTCGTTGCCGTTGGCGGCGCGGGTGACCACGATGCCCTCGGATTCTAGCAGCGCCTGGGCAATCTCGGCATTCAATTCGTTGTCTTCGGCGAGCAGCACGTTCATGTCGGCGAGCGAGCAGTCGAGCGCCCCCTCGACCGTATTCGCCCGCGCCCGGGGGTTCTTGTCGATATCGAGCGGGATCTCCACGTAGAACGAGGTGCCCGCATGGAGCTCGCTGGTGACTTCGATGGTGCCGCCCATCAGTTCAATAAGCGACTTGACGATTGGCATGCCCATGCCGGTTCCTTGGAACTTGCTACGCGCATCGTCACCTTCTTGGGCAAACGGCTCATAGATATGTTTTAAGAATTTGGGAGTCATGCCAATGCCGGTATCCGAAACGCTAAAGCAAAAGAGCGCGCGCCCGTTATCGAGTGGCTTGGTCTTTGAGCTAAAGGTGACGGAGCCGCCGTGCTTGTTGTACTTAATGCTGTTGTCTAACAGGTTGATCATGATCTGTCGGATATGGGTGGGACTGCCGACCATGTATGGCCCCGTGGCGTACGGCAGACTATTGTCCTGCATTGTGATGGCGTTACTGGACGCGCGGAGCTTGCACAGCACCAGTGTATCGTCACAGAGCTCTTTGAGGTTAAAAGGCGCATGCTCCAGTGTTATCTTGCGGTCTTCGATTTTGCCCATCTCGAGGATGTCGTTAATCAGCGAGAGCAGGTGATTGGCGGCAACACGAGCCTTGGCGCGGCTTTCGCGGGCGACCTGGATATCGCCTTCCTTCAATTCCTCGATATCGATAAGGCCCAGGATGCCGTTGAGCGGCGTACGGATGTCGTGGCTCATGCGCGTGAGGAATGCCGTCTTAGCGGCGTTGGCGGCGTCGGCTTTTTCGCGCTCGGTTCGAGCGCGCACGAGCGCCCAGATGAGCAGGACGATGCTGACCGACAACATACCGATGAGGGTGGAGGCAACGGCGGTGCGGTTGCGATAAAGGAATTGAAGCGTGTTGGATTCCTGGGCCGTGTACGACGTAGAGGAGTAATTGCTTGCGGAGAGCGATTCTCCGGCATTGATGATGCCCTTGTTGACGATTCCCAGCAGCTCGGGCTTTCCGCGCGAAATCCAGCACGAGAGCTCACAGGTGTCAGGGAGCTCGGCCGTCTCGTAACCTTCGAGATCATAACGGTCGCCGATGGTTTTTATGCGTGAGCTGGGAGCGACGATGCAGTGCGCCGTTCCCTTCCTGAGGGCGTCGAACGCTTCATCGTCGGATTGGTATTCGGTCACGGTCGCTGTGGGAAACAGGCTTTCAAGTGCATTTTTGTTGACAAACGATGATTTGGTGCAGGCGATGTTCTGAAGGTCTTTGTTCAGGTTGCTTCCGCTGTGGATGGCGGTGAGGGATATGGTCCCCAACGATACCGACTGCACAACGCCTGATTGCTCGGCAAACCAGTAATCTCGGTATACCGGCAGCGCGACGTCTATGCTTCGTTTTGACAGGGCCTTTGCT
>WGSK01000058.1:0-8711 GCA_014871655.1 Collinsella sp.
CTCATCAACAACCTCGCCCAGGAGCACGGCGGCACCTCGGTGTTCACCGGCGTCGGCGAGCGTACCCGCGAGGGCACCGACCTGTTCCTCGAGATGAGCGAGTCTGGCGTTATCGACAAGACCTGCTTGGTCTATGGTCAGATGAACGAGCCGCCCGGAGCGCGTCTGCGCATCGGTCTGGCCGGCCTTACCACCGCTGAGTATTTCCGTGATCGTGGCCAGGACGTTCTGCTGTTCATTGACAACATCTTCCGCTTCTCCCAGGCAGGTTCCGAGGTTTCCGCACTGCTGGGCCGTATGCCGTCCGCCGTTGGTTACCAGCCCACGCTGGCAACCGAGATGGGCGACCTCCAGGAGCGCATTACCTCGACCAAGACGGGCTCCATTACCTCCGTCCAGGCTGTCTACGTCCCCGCAGACGACCTGACCGACCCGGCGCCTGCCACGACGTTTACGCACCTCGATGCCACCACGGTTCTTTCGCGTAGTATTTCGTCGCTCGGCCTGTTCCCGGCTATCGACCCGCTCGCGTCTTCCTCCGACGCTCTCGATCCCTCGATCGTCGGCGAGGAGCACTACCGTGTCGCCGTCAAGGTCCAGGAGCTCCTGCAGGAGTACTCCGACCTTCAGGACATCATCGCCATCCTGGGTATGGACGAGCTGTCCGAGGAGCAGCGCCTTACGGTCAACCGTGCCCGTAAGATCCAGCAGTTCCTCTCGCAGTCCTTCCACGTCGCCGAGAAGTTCACCGGCAACCCCGGTGTCTACGTCCGCGTCGAGGATACCGTCCGCTCCTTCGCCGAGATTGTCGACGGCAAGGCCGATGACCTGCCCGAGCAGGCTTTCCGCTATGCTTCCACGATTGAGGACGTGCGCGAGCGCGCCCGCAAGATGGGGGAGAAGTAGGTTATGCGTATCCGCATCGTGTGCCCCGTGAGCTGCGCCTATGAGGGCGACGCTGCGTTTGTGTCGATTCCGTCCACGGATGGCGAGTTTGGCGTTCTGCCTGCTCACTCCAGCGAGATCTGCACGATCGACCGCGGCTACGTTCGCGTTTCCGATAAGGCCATGGGCACTGTCGACCACACGTTTGCCGTGGCCGGCGGCTATGCCCAGGTTGCGGACGATGTCGTGACCGTTCTCGCCGAGCGCGCTTGCGATTTGGCGACCGTCGATGCCGACAAGCTTAAAGCTGATATTCAAGGTTTTGAAGAGAAGCTGGGTAATTTGTCGGAGGATGATGCACGCCGCGCCTACCTCTATAATGAAATCGCATGGTGTAAGCTCAAGCTTGCCCAATAGTCAAACGATTTAGCGTTCGACCATTTGCGAACACATCATGCCCGGGATGGCCCAGCCATCCCGGGCATGCTTTTTGAAAGGGTAGACCTTGGATATTATCCGCGTTGAGGGTGGCCACGCCATCGGAGGCTCCGTGCCCGTTTCGGGCGCCAAGAACTCCGCACTCAAGCTCATGGCGGCAACGCTTCTGGCGCCGGGCAAGACGACGCTGCAGAACGTGCCCGATATTTCCGATGTCCACGTGATGGGCAAGGTGCTCAAGGGCATGGGCGCTACGATCGATGTTCTCGACGAGCATACGCTCGAGATTGATACCTCTCAGGTCGATTCTTGGGAGGCCCCCTACGAGCTCGTTGCCAAGATGCGTGCTTCCACCGCCGTGATGGGACCCCTGCTGGGTCGCTTCCATCGCGCCAAGATCGCCATGCCGGGCGGCTGCAACCTGGGTGCTCGCAAGATCGATATGCACATTCTTGGTCTTGAGGCCCTGGGTGTTGAGTTCGATACCGCCCACGGTTACATCAACGCTAATGCGCCCCAAGGTCTGCGCGGTACCACCGTCACGCTCGAGTTCGCCAGTGTCGGTGCGACCGAGAACCTCATTATGGCATCCGTGCGCGCGCAGGGCACCACGGTTATCGACAATGCCGCCCGCGAGCCCGAGATCGTCGATCTCGCCAACATGCTCAACGAGATGGGCGCCAAGATTGTTGGCGCCGGTACGCCTGTCGTGACCATCGAGGGCGTGGAAGAGCTGCATCCTGTTACCCATCGCGTAGTGGGCGACCGCATCGAGGCCGGTACCTTTATCGTTGCCGGTGCGTTGATGGCCGACGATCGCGGTGTCGATGTCACGGGCTTTTGCCCCATTCACTTGGGCATGGTGCTCAAGAAGATGGAGCTCATGGGTATCGATTGCGAGCGTACCGACGACGGCGTTCACGTGAATCGCGCCGAGCGCATCAAGCCGGTCGACATCCAGACGCTTCCGTTCCCCGGCTTCCCGACGGACATGCAGGCGCAGATTATGGTACTCTCCGCCCTTGCCGACGGCAGTTCCGTTATTACCGAAAACATCTTCGAGAATCGCTTTATGTTTGCCTCTGAGCTGGTGCGCATGGGTGCCGACATTCGTATCGAGAGCCATCATGCCATGATTCATGGCGTCAAGGGCTTCTCGGGTGCACAGGTTACCTCGCCCGATCTGCGTGGCGGAGCGGCCCTCGTCGTAGCGGGCTTGATCGCCGACGGGACGACCGAGGTTTCGGCCATCCATCACATCAAGCGCGGCTACGAGCAGTTTGTCGAAAAGCTGCAGGCGCTCGGCGCGCATGTCGAGCATGCTACCGTCCCCGATCCCGTCATCTACTAATACAGGTTGCCTATGTTTAATAAAAAGCCCCTCGCGGATACCACCGCCCGAAGACCCTCAACTGGTGCGCAGGCCAAGATCTACAGTCGCGATAACGTGGCTCGCTATTCCGAGCGCGCTCGTCAACGTCGTCGTAGCCACACGATTCGTCACGTCGCGCTCATTGTCGTGCTTGGCGTGCTGCTGAGTGCCACTACCGCTGCCGGCCTGTGGTTTGCCACCATTATGGGCAAGCTCGGCGATTCTAATGTCATTACCGACAATCTGCGTCGGGTTCTGGTTGACACCGATGAGGCAAAGGATCCGTTCTACGTGCTGCTTCTTGGCACCGACGGCCGTCCGGGCGAGGATACGTATCGTGCCGACTCGATTATCCTGGCACGCATCGACCCCACGCAAAAGCAGGCGACGCTCATTTCCGTTCCGCGCGACACCAAGGTCGAGTACAAGGGCGAGACCATGAAGATCAACGCCTGCCATACCGTTGGCGGCGCCGAGGCCATGGTCGAGGCGGTCAACGAGCTGTGCGGTGTTCAGATTTCCCACTATGCCGAGGTCAGCTTCGACGGTATGCAGGCGCTGATTGATTCGGTTGGCGGTATCGACATTAACGCAACCGATGATGTTGACGACCCCGAGCACCTGGATATTAAGATTACCGCTGGCCAGCAGCATATGGACGGTGCCACCGCCCTTACCTATGCCCGCTGCCGCTACACCTATGCCGACGGCGATTACACGCGCATGCGCCACCAGCGTCAGGTGCTTGGCGCCCTTGCCAACCAGATTCTCAATAACTTCGATGCCACGAAGATCTTTGGCCTGGTTAATTCGCTGTCCGATATGCTCGTAACCGATATGAGCGTTCAGGATATCGTGGCTACGGTCAATGTCATGCGCGGTATGGATGTCGACGGTATCTACTCGGCCAACCTGTCCTCGTACGCCGACGACAGCACCATGATCGACGGTGTGAGCTACGTCTTTGTCTACGAGGACGAGCTCAAGGAAATGATGGAGCGCGTCGACGCCGGCAAGGACCCCAAGGGTCCCAACACCATGGGTCTTTCCGACGGTTCCAGCTCTACGATCGGCGACCTGAACAACAACACGTCTGACGACTACGCAAACGGTACCGCAACCTCATCGGTCAGCTCTGACGATTCCGATGACTCAAGCGATTCAAGCGATTCAAGCGATTCGGACTACTACGAAGAGCCCACCGGTGACGGCAACGGCTACGAAGCCAACTACTAGAGTTACGCGGTTTTACCAAACCGCGTAACCAGTTGACGCTGCAAACCCGCCAGAGCGGCAATCTGCCTTTCAACTTCGGCGGCATGATCAAAAGATCAATGCCACCTCGTTTCAAGGCACCTTGCTCGCTCTGGCGGGTTTTCGCTGTCGGTGCCAAAACATCGGCGTAACACTTGGCACATGGGTAGTCATTGGGGACGTTCTTAAACGACTGGTCAAAGGGGGCACTCTTGATGCACTTGGCACTTGGGGACGTTCCTTTTGTACCGGCAGTTTGGGACACTCCTTGCGTTAATAGGCTGGCGCGCGTCAACCTGTTCTCATTGCAGCAAAAAAATTGCCCCGTTCTTGGTTGAGGACGGGGCAATTCGTCTTTTGGACTTGTGCAGCCAGGCTTATGCAAAGCGGGCGACGAGCTCCTGGAGCACGTCGGTCATCTTGACGAGCGAACTGACCGGGACGAACTCGTTGACGCCGTGGTAGCAATAGCCGCCGGTGGAAAGGTTGGGGCAGGGCAGACCGCGGAACGACAGCTGAGCGCCGTCAGTGCCGCCACGAATCGGCAGCACTTGGGACGCAACGCCGCAGGCAAGGTAGGCTTCCTTGGCAACATCAATAAGCTCGGGATAGTCACGAACGATCTCGGCCATATTTCGATACTGCTGCTTAATCTCGACCGTCACGCGCTCCTCACCCAGACGCTGGTTGAGCATCGAGGCGGCAGCATCAATAAGGTCGAGTTTCTGCTGGAACTTGGCGGCGTCATGGTCGCGGACGATATAGCGCGCTGTGGCGTGATCGACGGTCGCAGATACGCCCTCAAGGTGATAAAAGCCCTCGTAGCCTTCCGTATACTCCGGGCGCTGCACGTAGGGGAGCAACGCGTTGAAGTCGCAGAACAGATTTCCTGCGTTGACCATGCGGCCCTTGGCGTCGCCTGGGTGGATGGACTGGCCCTCAAAGCGGACGGTCGCCTCGGCGGCGTTAAAGCACTCCCACTCCAGCTCGCCGATGGGGCCGCCGTCGACCGTGTAGGCGTACTTGCAGCCAAAGGTATCGATATCCAACAGCTCGGCTCCGTGGCCGATCTCCTCGTCAGGGCAGAAGCAAATGCCGAGTGCGGGATGGGGCAGAGAAGGGTCCTGAGCGATACGCGCGACAAGCGACATGATCTCGGCGACGCCTGCCTTGTCGTCTGCGCCCAGCAGCGTGGTGCCATCGCTGCAGACCAGGTCCTCACCCGCGAGGTCGTTCAGGGCGGGAAGCTTGGCGGTACTCATGGCAACGGGCTTACCGTCAACCGTGCCGCAGACCAGGTCGCCGCCTTCGTAGTGTACGATGTGCGGTTTCACGCCGGCGCCCGGTGCAACTTCGGTAGTGTCGAGATGGGCGATCAGGCCCAGGGCGGGCTTGTCCTCAGCGCCCGCACTTGCGGGGATATGCGCGCAGACATAGGCGTGCTCGGTCACGTGGGCATCTCCCGCACCAAGCTCGCGCAGCTCTTTAGCCAGCACGTTGGCAAGGTCAAACTGAACGGCGCTCGAGGGTACCTGGTCGCAGTTTGCATCCTCGGACTGCGTGTTGATCTGGACGTAGCGCAAAAAGCGCTCGAGGACATCGGGGTTCGTGGTGGTGTTTTCCATAAAGACCGCTCCAATCTTGGTCGTCGTGTGCAACAAGAACTCTAGCACGGTATGCCACGGCATACCGCGACGCTTGGATGGGGTAGAATCAGCCATTGAATGCAGAAGGGACGGAAGATCATGGATACGACAAATAGCTCGCGCGAACTACATCTGACGGTGGCGAACGAAGACTACTTGGAGTGCATGGTTCGCATTGAAAGCGAAGAGGGGGAAACCAACGGCGTTCGATCGGTCGACATCGCGCAGCGCCTTGGCGTCTCCAAGGCATCGGTCAATAAAGCGGTTTCGGCTCTCAAGGCATCCGAGCTTGTCGAGCAATCGCACTACGGCAAGGTGATCCTGACCGATCGCGGCCGCGAGGTTGGCACGGCTATCTGGTACCGTCATCGCCTCATCCGCACGTTTTTGGTTCAGGAGCTCGGTGTCGAATTTGAGCGAGCCGATTCCGAGGCCTGCATGATGGAGCATGCGCTATCCGAGGACACGATGAGCCGCTGGCTCGCCTATCTCGAAAAGCAGGGAATCAGCGTCGAGGAATAGCGGGATATATATGGATACGAGTTATTACAACCGCTTTGGTGCCGAGGAACTTACGCGCCGCTTGTCGAGCGAGACCTTGTTGGCGCAGGGCCCCATGGGCAGTGTTCTGTTGAGTGAGTACGATGCCGCCGACATTCCACCAGCGTTTTGGAATCTGGCAGAGCCGCAGACCGTTTCTCGTATCCATCGCTTGTATGTCGTCGCCGGCGCGCAGGTGCTCATTACCAACACCTTTCAGGCATCAAGCTATGCCCTCAAGCACGACCAGATTGCGCCGTCCGTGGCGGAGGTCAATCGCGGGGCCGTCGACGATGCCCGCCAGGCGCACCCTCAGCTGCTGCTGGGCTCGATGGGCCCGATCGGTATTGAGTGGTTTGCCGAGGACTCTGCCGAGTATCGTGAAATCCGAGGCATTGCGCGCGAACAGGCGCACGCCTTGCTCAATGCTGGTGTTGACGGTCTGCTGATCGAGACGGTGACGTCTATCCGTAATCTGCAGCCCATGCTTGCCGGCGTCCGAGATGCCGCCGACGGCATGCCTGTTCTGGTGAGTTTTGTCGTTGACGATAAAGGCGACCTGCTGGGCGATGGCCTCAACATCGAGGCAGCCGTTTTGTACGCCGAAAAACACGGCGCAAACTCGGTTGGTGTTAATTGCTGTTCGCTTGCGGCCGCGAATGCGGCGGTGCCCAGGATGGTTGCATCGGCGACTACTCCCGTTACGGTGCGTCCCAACGTAGGCGATCCGGTCCAGACTCAGGATGGCCCCGTATGGCACGAGAATCCCGAAGCTTTCGCGCGCGCATGCATCGAATGGAGACATGCCGGCGCCGCAATGGTGGGCAGTTGCTGTGGAACCACGGCAATCACTACGGCAGCGATGGCCGAGGCGCTCGATATATAAAGGGCAAAACCGCTCCATACGGGGCGGTTTTTTTATTGCTTGCATGTCCTCGGCAGCATTTGCCCAAATGGTGAATGCTGGTGCCGGCAGGTTGCCGAGTGCGTGTTGCGGGTATACCTCACGCGTACCATGATCCAAACACTGTGAGGTGTCTGCGCGTGTGCGCGATAATTCATTTTGGAACTGACGGTTGGCGCGCTCGCGTCGATGAGGACTTCACTGCCGATAACGTTGCCCGTATCGCCGATGCCGTCGGCGAGTTGTGGCAAAAGACCAATCCGGGCAAAACGGTATATATAGGGTTCGACACCCGGCCCCTGGCGAGCGAGTTCGCTGAGCTCGCGGCGGGCGTGCTAGCAGCGCACGGGCTGGACGCCGTGCTCGCTTCGCGACCTGTTCCGACCCCTGCCCTTACGTGGGCGGCGGCTTATGACGGTGAGGCGTGCGGCGCGCTCATGGTGACGGGGTCCCATCATCCGCAGGGTTATCTGTGCCTCAAGATTCGCATGGGTGACGGCTCGACCGCCAACCAGGATGTCATCGAAGAGCTCGAAGAGACCATGGCTCCCGAGCCAATGGGGATCGAGGGGCAATATCGCACCGCGGATATCATTCCTGACTATATGCAGGCGGTGGCATCGTTTGTCGATGCCGAAGCCATCCGCGACGCGCACCTGCGCGTGGTTGTCGATCCCATGGGCGGCGCAGCCCAGGGTTATCTAGCCGACTTGCTGCGCGAGCTAGGCGTTGAGGTGCACGAGATTCACGCCGGGCAGGCGTCTGACCAAGAAGATATCTGCCCCGACCCCGTTGAGCCTTGGGTGGACGCTTGCGAGCGCACGGTTATCGATGACGGAGCTTGCGCTGGTCTGGTGACCGACGGCGACGCCGACCGTATCGGTGCGGTTGACGAGCGCGGCAGATATATACATCCGCATCAGATCATGGCGCTCGTTTTGGGCGACTTGGTTCAATTTCGTAATTTGGAGGGGCGCGTCGTCGTCAATCTTTCATGCTCGACGCTCGTGCGTCGCATTGCCGAGGCGCTTGGCTGCCGCGTGACCGTCAAACCGGTCGGTTTCAAATATATAGCGGCAGAGATGAAGAAGGGCGGCGTCCTCATAGGCGGCGAAGAAGCCGGTGGTATCGGCATCGCCGCGCATATGCCCGAGCGCGATGGAATCCTCGCCTGTCTAATTCTGTGTGAGCTTATGGCAAAGACGGACGCGCCTTTGGGCGTTCTGGTCGACCAACTCGAGGACAGTTTTGGTAAGACGAGTTACGGTCGACGCGATTTGCGCCTTGAGGCCGAAGATGCCGAAACGTTACGAACCCTGCTGCCGGGCGTAAACCCCAAGTCGATTTGTGGCAAGGTGCCGCAAAACGTTAGTCATATGGATGGCTTGCGTTTAGCATTCGAGGATGACACGTGGCTGCTGGTCCGTCCTAGCGGGACCGAACCAGTGGTGCGCGTCTACGCCGAGGGGTTCTCGGTGGAAGAACGTGATGAGTTGCTCGATGCTGGCTGTGCTTTAGCTAGGGGGACGTATCCGCTTTAACCATGAGACTGCCTTATATAAAGAGATGCTCGGCGAGCGGTAGGTAACGGCTGGCAAACGTTAGTCGGATTCAAAGATGTGTAGGAAATGTGTACGCCCAGATTCCCGCCCACGGCGCCCCTCCGGTCTGG
>WGSK01000059.1:0-8659 GCA_014871655.1 Collinsella sp.
CGGTCTTTCATGCAGCAGGGGCTCTCAATGTTTTTATGTCCTGCTCATATCGTCTGTGCCGGCACCCCGGGACACTCCTTGGCAGCAACCGCACCTAGTCGTTGGGGACGTTCTTAAATGATTAGTCGCTGGGGACAGTCTTCGTAGGTAGCGCGTAAAAAGGGGATGGGCTTTCCCCGACGGCTGTCGAGAAAAGCCCATCCCATAATTTACGACCGTTAGAACGTTCCGCCGCCGCCTCCGCCGACGCCGCCACCACCGCCGCCAGAGAAGCCGCCGCCGCTGCCGCCGCTCGAGCTATCGGAGCTCGAAGCCAGCTCGCGGATGGTCTCGTGATACACATCGTTGAACGAATCGAGCGGAGACTCGTTGCCGTAGTGATGGTAATACCACCAGTAGCAGGGGTAGTTGTCGTAGAAATCGTCGCTGTTGCGCAGGTCCGCAGGCACGGCCTCGGCCAGCTGTCGCAGCACTTCTTTCGAAACGCCCAGGGCAACGCCCATCACCAGCAGCTTGTTCCACAGCACCAAATCGCCCGGGACGGCTTCCTTTAGGCGTGTGAAATCCTCGAGCCAATGCTTGAGCGCCTTGCAGCGAGCCGCCACCTCGGCGCCCTCCGGCGTAAAGCGGCGGAACGTAAGGCCCACGCCGATACCCACCAGCACAATCGGCACCGAGATAACCGCGGCGGTAATGTTCGCCTGTGCGCCATCGGTAAAGAAGATGGATCCCACGGGAACAAAGGCAATCAGGATACCAAGAACCAGGCAAAACACCATTGCAACAATGCCGTCTGAGGCAACGTACTCGCTATCGGCCAGCTTGCCCTTAACGGTGTTCTGATAGTCCTCGAGCTTGTCGCCCACGGGTGTAGCGTGCTGCTTGACGTAGTGCTGCAGCTCGTCGAACGTGCGCGAGCGATCGCCGTTCTCGTCAGGCTTAGTACCGGCAAAGAAGACCTTGAGCACCATGTGGTCAATGCCCTTGGCCGACTTCCAGCCCGCATCACTCACCGTCACGCGATACGTCTGCTCTTCTTTTTCACGCCCCAACAGACCCTTCTTGGCCTTGGTCACGGTCGCCTGCTCCAGCTTGATCACACGGTCGTCAGTGAGCTTCATGAGCGTGGCGATATATGCCTGATCGGGCACCTCGTTCCAGCTCATGAGGGCCGAAAGCACGGCGGGATGGTCGGCCGAAGGCACATCGCGGAAATATTCGTCCTGGAAAAGCGGCTTGGGCTTGCGCTTGCGCAGCTTGAGCATAACGATTGTGCCGGTAAAGGCCACCGCCGCAACAACACTTAGCACGGCAAGTGCATTGGCAATCATGCGAGCGTGAGCGCGGCGGGCGTTAGCTTCGTCGGCCCATTCCTTCTCTTCGCTCAGGATCGTTGACATGCGCTCTTCGCCCGAAGCGGCAAGCTGCGGCACCCAGTCGCCGGGGAAGGCGATGCGTGCCTCGGCGAATTCGCCCTGATGCACGCAGGGAATGGTATAGGTGACCATGGGTTCGTCCGCATCGAGCGATACATCGCCCGTCAGCGGGCCGTGGCCCCATGCGCGGAAGTTATCGCCCTTGACGGCCGCCGTCCCGGCAGCGGCATTTGCGAAGTACACTTCCATCTCAACGTCATCGGAGTCCGCGGACCAGCCGTCGCCCACAAACTTCCAGTAGAGCTCGGCGGTATCGGCCCAGTTCATGACCGCACCGGTCATGGTGTAGCTCACGTAATAGATCGCGCTGTCGCCGCTCTCGTGGGGGCTGAACACCTTAATCCTTACGCCGTCACCGGTCTGCTCGACCGTGTAGACGCCAGAATCGCCCTTGTTCGCGCTATCGACTTTGTTAAACGCGGTGTCCTCTTCCTCGACACTCAGCACGTCAACGCCCGCCGTGCCGCCCTGCTGGTTGGTGCCCGTATTGATCTCCCAAAACACGCCGTTGATGTCGTCGTCGAAATCAAA
Organism: Collinsella sp.; assembly: GCA_014871655.1. GTDB lineage: Bacteria > Actinomycetota > Coriobacteriia > Coriobacteriales > Coriobacteriaceae > Collinsella. Next base: position 1,968 of record WGSK01000059.1, read on the forward strand.
CTGGCGTCCCTCGACAACGGTCAGCGATCCATCGGCCTCAACCGTGGCACTGATATAGGTTTGGGTCATGGAATAACCGTCGGCGTGTGCGGCGGCGGGCAGTAGCAGCAGTGCGCACGCGACGAGCGCGCAAATGGAAGCAAATCGCGCAAACGGGCGGCGCTGCCGGCTGACTTTGGCGGCGAGGGTGTTCATAGGCACATCCTTTGTCTGTAAAACCAACAGCGCCATTGTCCCACGTTTGCGGGTACGCATGACGAACATCTAGGCGACCGGAGCGCCAAACGGGATGAAAGTCACGCCCGCACCCCGGCAGCTAGTCATTGGGGGCGTTCTTTAGTCATTGGGGGCGTTCTTAAATGACTAGTCATTAGGGACACCCTTGGCATGGCCTGCGCCAGCAATAGATACCACTTCATAGCTCCGTCACAGGTGTAGCGGCTTTGTGTGGGCGCGGCGTGAGCCGATTAAGCCGGCGAGCGAGGGGCATAAAGCAGTTGAGCGAAAACGGTTTGCCCCTTTGCCGTTCGCTTGAGGATCATGTCCCCCTTTTCCGCGGAGACCCCGGTAGTTGCGAAGAGCTGCCGGGGTTTCTGTCGTTTGAGGGGTTGGGCTGGCGGGTGGCGATCGAGCTGTCGAGCCGGTGGTCCGGCACGCGCAACGCGCGGCCTCGGCAACTTGCAGGCCACGGCAGCGTCTCCCCCACCGCGCCCCGCGCTATACTCGTCCGCATGGATATCAACGCACGCAACATAACAACGCCCGCTGTGGCCACATCGACGGCGCCCAACAGCAAGCTCGCCCCCGCCCCCGCGCCCGTCGTGGGCCGTTTCGCCCCGTCGCCCTCGGGCCGCATGCACCTGGGCAACGTGTTCAGTTGCCTGTGTGCGTGGCTTTCGGCCCGCAGCCAGGGCGGCAGCATCGTGTTGCGCATCGAGGACCTGGACGATCGCTGCAAGCGCCCGGAACTTGCCGCCCAATTGATTGACGACCTAGCTTGGCTGGGGCTTGAGTGGGACGAAGGCCCCTACTACCAGCACGATCGCCTGGACTTGTACGAGGACGCCCTGCACCAGCTGCAAGACGCCGGCCTCACCTATCCCTGCTTTTGCACGCGCGCCGAGCTCCACACCGCAAGCGCGCCGCACGCCAGCGACGGCACGCCCATCTACCGCGGCGCCTGCCGAGGCCTTTCTGCCGAGGAGGTTGCCCGCCGCAGTGCCCTGCGCGCTCCCGCCACGCGCCTGCGCGTGCCCGCCGTCGACGACCTCGCCGGCGACGTGATCGAATTCGTTGACCGCACGTACGGAGCCCAATGCGAGGCACTCGCCACCGAGTGCGGCGACTTTTTGGTGCGCCGCAGCGACGGCGTTTTTGCCTATCAGCTGGCCGTGGTGGTCGACGACGCTGCCATGGGCGTCACCGAGGTTGTGCGCGGATGCGACCTGCTGGGCTCCACGCCGCGCCAAATCTACCTGCAGCATCTGCTGGGACTTCCAACGCCGCACTACGCACACATTCCGCTGCTCATGTCGCCGGATGGCCGCCGCCTTTCCAAGCGAGACCGCGATTTGGACCTGGGCGAACTACGCGCACGCTTTGGCACGCCCGAGACGCTGCTGGGATGGCTCGCCGGGCAAACGGGCATCGCGCCGGACGCCACACCGCGCTCTGCCGAGCAGCTGGTCGAGCACTTTAGCTGGGATGTTATCCGTACGCATCGGGAGAACATCACTGTAACGGTCGAGTAGCCAGCCACCCCGCCTCTACGCAACATCCCAGGGCTGGAGTTCGTCACCCAAGCGAACGATGCAGTCATAGAGCACGGTGTGGCGCTCGGCCGGGTTGGCATCCCGATGAAAATGCCCGTAGTACCAGCGCTTATAATCCAAGCGGTCTTCCAGCTCATCGAAAAATGCAGTAAGACGATCAACGCCGGGGCAATTCCAGCCGGGTGCCGGATAGAGCGTGGGCGAGAGCATGCGCGTGGAGCAGGTGTGGGTGATTACGTAGTCGACCTTCCAACCCACGCTGTCGAGCCTTGCCCGCGCCTCCCCAAAGTTGCGCTCGTCCGGCAGCTCCTGCGGCCACCAACTGGAATACGGCACGCGATATTCCTTGTCCACGCTCGTGGCGCCGCCCATGGTAAAGATCGTTGAGCCGTCGAGTTCAAAAACCTCGCCGCGCGTCAGGCACCGTATGGGCGAGGTATCCGACAGGCGCTGCGTCAGCCCACCGTGCCACAACTCCATGGGTCGCTCCGCCCAGTGATCGAAACGCTCGTGGTTGCCGTCGACAAACAGCACGGTGTAGGGGCGCGACTCCAGCCAAGCAATATCGGCGCACTCCTCGGCAGAAAAATCCAAGGGAAAGCCAAAATCGCCGGCGACGATGAGATAGTCGTCACTCGTCAGACTATCCCCAAGATCCCAGTCGCGCAGCTTTTGCATGTCGAGGCCGCTGTGAATATCGCCCGTCACATAGACCGTCATCGGATTACCACTTCCCTGCAAGTCGCTAGCCCACATTCTGCACGATTACTAAGCTAACCGTTCCAGCCCTTCCATCCCTTAGGGCTTACCCTTCGTTCTTCCATCCAAACGGGTCAAGCACCCAAAAAACCAGATCGAGCACGCCGCCGGTCATCATGGCGCCGGCAAGGGCCATGCAAACGTGCAGGGAACTGGTACTTCGGAGCACGTCGAATGGCCCCAGAACAGCCAGCAGCGCGACCGCTGCGCCGGCAAAGCACAGTGCGAGGCACGGCCCCGCGTCCTTGACGCACTTCTTTGCGAGATGCTTTGCGTTGTCACTCATCGGTATCGAACTCCTTAGAGGGTCATTGTTCAGACGCATGCCGCCGCGGCAGAGCGGGGCGGCAGGGTAAGTGTCACATGCCGTGCGGACATCAATGGAGAAACCGCCTGCTCGACCAACCCTTGACGCCGTTTTGCACCGGCGCCCCATCCCCCGCTATCCAGAAAGGCATCTCTCCCTTCCCCACCGCCACCCAAAAACTCATCCAACATTAATCTTGGCTCAAGAATCGCTTAATCTATAACCTGCACTATAGAGTTCGACCAAGGGCGGGGCGGCGCCGCGCAACGCAGGCCGCCGAACGCAACGCTCGCGCCCGGGCAGATCGCCCGGCGTCGCGCCCATCGAACGAAAGGACAGGTCATGGACGACCTCGAAAAAGTTGAAACCATCCGCACCAAGTGCAACGTGAGCTACACCGACGCCAAAGCCGCGCTCGACGCCGCCGATGGCAACGTTTTGGACGCCATCATTTGGCTCGAGTCGCAGGGCAAGACACAGACCACGTCGGCGCACGCCGCCACCGAGTCCGCGCCAGTCAATGAGCCCTCGGCCGAGATGGTCGCCGCGCAGGCCGCCTACGAAAAGTCGAGCGAAAAGACCGACTTCTCCAAGAAGATGGACAGCGTGTGGGAGTACCTCAAAAAGCTCTTCCGCCTGAGTCTGGACACCAAGTTTATCGCCACGCGCCGCGATGCGATCATCCTAAACATTCCCATCCTGATCCCCATCGTCGCGCTGTTTGCCTGGGGCGCCACGATATGGCTGATGCTGATTGGCCTGTTCTTTGGCATGCGCTACCGCATCGACAGCGACGGCGACGTGCCCGGCAGCATCAACAACCTTATGAATCACGCCGCCAACGCCGCGGACGACATCAAACAAAATCTGAACGACGACAAGTAATCGCAGACGGGGGCACACATGGCACGGATCCTGATCGTAGAGGACGAGGAGAAAATCGCCCGCTTTGTGACGCTCGAGCTGGAGCACGAGGGCTACCAGGTGGAGCACGCCGCCGACGGCCGCACCGCCGTGGACCTGGCGCTGGAGCGCGACTACGATTTGATTCTGCTCGATGTGCTGTTGCCGCAGCTCAACGGCATGGAGGTCTTGCGGCGTGTCCGCAAGCACAAGGATGTGCCGGTGATTATGGTCACCGCGCGCGATGCCGTGATGGACAAGGTTGCCGGACTCGATGCCGGCGCCGACGATTACCTGACCAAGCCATTTGCGATTGAGGAGCTGTTCGCACGGATCCGCGTGGCGCTGAAGCGCTCGGAGGCCGTGCGGGCGGCTTCGGGCGTTGGCGACGTTGGGGCCGGGGAGGGCGCTACGGGTGCCGCTGCGGTACCCCCGGCTGGTGACTCTGCCAAAACCTCTGCCGCGTCCTCCCCCGCCACGCTCGCCGTGGGCTCGGTCGCACTCGATCCCGACCGCCGCGAAGTCACGGTCGGCGGCTCGCCCATCGCGCTCACGGCCCGCGAGTTCGATGTCCTCGCCCTGCTTATGGCGCCTGCCGGCAGCGTGCTCACGCGCGCGCGCATCGCGCACGAGGCGCTGGGCTACGAATACGTGGGCGACACCAACAACGTCGACGTACACATCGCGCACCTGCGTGCCAAGATCGAGGACGCCGGCAGCGCCCGCATCATCCAAACCGTGCGCGGGGTGGGCTATGTCTGCCGTGCGTAACGCCGAGGCCAAGCGCGTCACCTCCATCGCCCGCGCCATCAACTGGAGCTATATGTGGCGCCGTCTGATGAGCTACATCTGGCTCGATCTGTTGCTGGTAGTGATTGCGGCGGCGATCCTCGTCTATGGATACAACCAGACACTGCCCGACGACACGTTTACCGCAGGATGGATCCCCGGTGCCACCGTTCACGGCATGTCGCTGACGCCCGCGCGCGGCTGGGACCCGACAACGCTCACCTATACCGTCGAGCTTGCGCGCACCACCAAGACCTTCCCCCTCGCGCAGGACCTCGTCGCGCTATGGCCTCTCTACCTTGTCGTTGTGGGTTGGCAGGTCATCAGCGTGCTCAACATGCTCGGCGGCGCCCGCCGCGTGCGCCGCACCATGGCGCCGCTCAACGATCTGGCCCTGCGCGTGGACGAACTCGGTCGCATGCAGCTCTCCGGCAGCAAAATGGAAACACTGGAGCAGGCCATCGCGCGCGCAAGCGTCGACTCGCCGAGCGTCACCACCGGCGACGCCGACCTGGCAAGCATCGAGGTCGCGCTCAACCGCCTGCTGCGCCAGATGCAAGAGGCCAAGCTGCAGCAGATGCGCTTTGTCAACGATGCAAGCCACGAGCTACGCACGCCCATCGCGGTGATTCAGGGCTACGTAAACATGCTCGACCGCTGGGGCAAAGACGATCCGGACGTGCTGGCGGAGTCCATCGCCTCGCTCAAAGCCGAAAGCGAGCACATGCAGGAGCTCGTGGAGCAGCTGCTGTTTTTGGCACGCGGCGATGCCGGGCGCACGGTCCTGCGGCGCGCGCATACCAACCTGGCAGCACTGGTCGGCGAGGTGTGCGAGGAATCGCAGATGATCGATACCGAGCACACGTATCGGCTAGCCTTTGACGCTGCCCTTGCCAGCGACCCGCGCTGCGACGCGCCCGTCGACGTGGCGCTCGTGAAGCAGGCTCTGCGCGTGATCGTGCAAAACGCCGCCAAGTATTCGGACGCGGGCACGACCGTCACATTTGGCATAGCGCCGGATGCGGGCGCGGACAAGATCGACATAAGTGTTGAGGACGAGGGCATCGGCATGAACCAGGAATCCGCAGCTCACGCGTTTGAACGGTTCTACCGCGCCGACAACGCACGCGATGCCGGCACGCAGGGCTCGGGTCTGGGGCTTGCCATTGCCAAGTGGATCGTCGATAGCCATGGCGGTGTCATTGGCGTGACCTCAGTCGAGGGCGTCGGCAGCCGCTTTACGATTCGCCTGCCGCGCTAGGAAGCCCCTCGGCATAAATAAAGGGATAGGGCCACGCGGCCCTATCCCTTTTTGCTAACTATGGCAGCTTGTGCGCTATTCGCGGCACAGGTGCACGGCGAAACCGGCGAACTCGCGCTTAAAGTACACGAGCTTGGTACCACCGTCGGGTAGCAGCGCGCGCGACTCCTCGTTGACCTCGAGCCCGCGCTCGGCAAACCACTTCTCAGCTGCATCGATGTCGTTAACGGCAAAGCCGATGTGGCCTTTGGTGCCACGACCGTTCTGCTTCATGACCTCGACCAGCGAATCGTTGAAGTACGAAACCGGGGTCTCGATAACAGGCAGGCCCATCATCGTCGAGAACAGCTCCGCGATCTCCAGGGCGTCTGCCGGGTCGGCGGCGTTAATGCCCACATGGGCAACGCGCATGCCAAAGAGCTCGACCGGGTTGACGTTCTGCTCACTCATACAGGCAGTGCCTACTGAGCCATGACGTCGAGAACGGCCTTCTCGGCAGCGACGCGGTTCATGCCGGTCATGAAGGGCACGCCGCTCACGTACGGGCAGGTGAGGCCTTCGGGGGCAACGGTGGTGGCGATCAGCAGGTCGGCGCCCTCGTCGCAGTAGTCCTTGGCCTCGGAGATGGCGCACTGCACGATCTCGTACTTGTCGGCGTAACCGTTGGCGTCGAGCAAGGTGGCGACCTTCTGGGCAACGAGCGTGGAAGTAGCAGCGCCAGCACCGCAAGCCAAAACGATCTTCTTCATAGGTAATGTCTCCCTTCATGGTTTACTTTAGGTAAGTGTACCGCAGCGAGCGATGGCGCTCGGCCTCGATGCACTTTTATGCCAGTTTGCTTGCGCGCCCTTGATTATCAACTTCATCCGAACACTTCCCACATTCATCCGCACATGTGCGG
>WGSK01000006.1:0-66354 GCA_014871655.1 Collinsella sp.
CTGCCGGGGTATGAGCGGCGTGGCCGCCCTGGGCCTTGCCGCCACGCTTTTGCTGCTGGCCCTGTTTGCCCTGCTGACTGCGCTGGTTGTTCTGAGCGTGCTGAGGCTTTTTTGCCACGATCCCTCCCGGTGTTTGTATGCTGCACGTAATTGTAACCAGTCTTTTTGGGGCGGGGCTAAAAAGACTGGGGGAGTACATGAGCTGGTGAGTGAGAGCGTCGCTGAGCCAGTCGTTTGTTTCCAGACTGTGTATCTGCGCGTTGGAGAACCCGTCTCGCGCGCACGCCATGTTGTCAATGGGTTACAGTATGAACGGCGGTTATGTTTCCGCCAACGCACGAGAGGGTCGTCAACAAGGAGGATGCACGACGATGCAGCGTGCCAAACAGATATCGGAGTCCATCGAACTGGGCATTATCCTGGCGCTCGCCGGTGGCTTTATGGATGTGTATTCGTACATTGGGCGCGACCATGTTTTCGCCAACGCGCAGACGGGCAACATCCTGCTTGTGGGCGTGAGCATTTCGGAGGGCAATTGGGTGCTGGCGGGACGCTATTTCTTCCCCGTGGTGTCGTTTGCCGTGGGCATTATGCTTGCCGACCTGGTGCACGAGCGGTTTGGCAGCGTGATCCACTGGCGTCAGGTGACGGTGTTCTTTGAAGCCGTCATCTTGCTGGGCGTGAGCTTTATCCCCGGTGGCGGTTACAACCTGCTCGCCAACTGCCTTACCTCGTTTGCCTGCGGCATGCAGGTCGAGAGCTTCCGCAAGATCCACGGTCACGGCATCGCTACGACCATGTGCATCGGCAACTTGCGCAACGCGCTGCAAAACGTGGACGATTACATCATCACCCACAGGCGCGGCTTTTTGGAAAACGGCCTGCTGTACTTTGGCGTGATCTTTACCTTTGTGTTTGGCGCCGTGTTGGGCAACTGGTGTATTGAGCGCATGGGCCTGCACGCCATCGTCGTGGCGAGCTTGCTGCTGTTTGTCGCGTTTGCCATCATGTTCATCGACCGCGAGCGCGACTTGCGCTTACGCTGGAAGGTTGCGGCCGAGGCTTGGAAAGAGGGCTGCCGAAAGTAACCGAATGCGGCAAAGGGGCTGTCCCTTTGCCGCAATATTTTTCATCGTCTGTTGAAACGCTTTAAATAGTTTGACGTTCTCACGCGTTTTTTGTTTCAAAAGCGTTAGGATGGGACTCATAGCGTGGGGCGTAATGGATGCCCCGCACACGATGGGAGGCTATCAATGGCTAATCGTTTCGTTCTCAATACCATCTCTTATCATGGTTCCGGCGCCATCAAGGAGATCCCCGGCGAGCTCCAGCGTCGCGGCTACAAGAAGATCTTCGTCTGCTCCGACCCCGATCTGGTCAAGTTTGGCGTTACCGCTAAGGTGACCGACGAGCTCGACGCCGCCGGCATCGCTTGGAGCCTCTACTCCGAGATCAAGCCCAACCCCACGATTCAGAACGTCAAGGACGGCGTCGAGGCCTTCAAGGCCGCCGAGGCTGACGCTATCGTGACCATCGGTGGCGGCTCCTCCATGGACACCGCCAAGGCCATCGGCATCATCATCAACAACCCCGAGTTCGCCGATGTCCGCAGCCTCGAGGGCGTTGCTCCCACTAAGAACCACGCCGTGTTCACCATCGCCGTGCCGACGACCGCCGGTACCGCTGCCGAGGTGACCATCAACTACGTCATCACCGACCCCGAGAAGGTCCGCAAGTTCGTGTGCGTCGACACCAACGACGCCCCCGAGGTCGCCGTCGTCGACCCCGACATGATGGCTTCCATGCCCGCCGGCCTGACCGCCTCCACCGGCATGGACGCTCTGACCCACGCCATCGAGGGCTATACCACCAAGGGCGCTTGGGAGCTCTCCGACATGTTCCACTTTGAGGCCATTAAGCTGATCAGCGAGAACCTGCGCGACTCCGTCGCCGAGGCCAAGTCCGGCCAGCCCGGCTCCGGCCGTGAGGGCATGGCTCTTGGTCAGTATGTCGCCGGCATGGGCTTCTCCAATGTTGGCCTGGGCATCGACCACGCCATGGCTCACACTCTGTCCGCTCACTACGACACCCCGCACGGCGTCGCTTGCGCCATGCTGCTGCCGATCGCCATGGAGTTCAACAAGCCGGTTTGCGCCGAGCGCCTGGCCAAGGTCGCCGTTGCCATGGGCGTTGACACCACGGGCATGAGCACCGACGAGGCCGCCGACGCCGCCATCGCCGCCGTTAAGCAGCTTTCCGCCGACGTGAACATCCCGCACGTCTGCGAGGCCATGAAGGCTGACGAGATCGAGGTCCTGGCCAAGGACGCCATGGCCGACGCCTGCTTCCCGGGTAACCCGCGCGAGGCGACGCTCGACGACGTCATCGAGCTCTTCAAGAAGATCTGCCCGGCTGCCTAGCCTAGTTTGGTGTTCTTTCGCCTGTAGGCGTATGGACTTTTGACTTGCCGCTGGCCCCGCCGTGCTACGCACGGCGGGGCTTTTTGTGCTGCGTCGATGCCCCGAGACGGGCAAAACCAAGGCATACTGCCCGCTGCGGATAGGTGGCGCACTTCCCAGCGTGCATTTTTGGGAGTATTCAGCAAGCTCTTAAAAATGCATAACGTTTTGAATGGGTCGTAGTGGCCCGCAGGCGCCCATCGACAGCCCTTGTGGGCGGGCTATCGATGGACGGAGATGGCTGTCGTCGCGTTTTTGGTTTGCGTTGGCCTGCAACACTGCTGTAACCGCGTCGTATTGTCGTTTGTGATGGGGCCGTTGGGGCCCACGGTGCTGAATACTCCGTTTTTTGCACGGTCCAAAGTGGGGTACCCTGAGACGAAGCAAGAAGATGCCTCATTTTTATGCAGAAATCGAAAAGCTTTATGCAAGATTCGGGTTGTAAACCGTGCGCGTGCACAAAACCGGTGCGGGGACGTCGGGAGGCGGCTCGGCTCCTAGGGCATTGACCGTGCAGAACGGTTAAAATCGGGACTCGGTCTTAGTTTTACTTGGAAGGATGCATATGGCTTCTAATGTTGATGCTTCTCTAGAGGGGACGCTCTCCTATATCGCGGGACAGCTTAAGACGCTGACTTCTATTGCTTCGCCTACCGGCTATACCCGTGCGGCGACTGATTATCTGATGGAAACGTTGCGCGATATGGGCTTTGGCCCCGAGCGTTCCAATAAGGGCAACGTGCTGGTTGAGCTTGGCGGCGAGGGCGAGCCGCTCGTGTTGGCGAGCCATGTCGATACCCTTGGCGCCATGGTGCGCTCCATTAAGGACAATGGTCGCCTGCGTCCCACGACGCTTGGTGGGCATCAGTGGTCTACGGCCGATGGCGAGAACTGCACCGTCTACACGCGTGACGGCAATGTGTACACGGGTGTGGTCCTCAATACCGAGCCCTCGGCGCACGTGGCCGACGAGCCGGTCAAGGCCATCGAGAAGAACATGGAAATCCTGCTCGACGAGAACGTCGACAGCAAGGACGATGTGCTCGAGCTGGGTATTCAGACCGGCGACATCATCGCTATGGATCCGCGTACCACGGTGACGGAGAGCGGCTACATTAAGAGCCGCTTCCTGGATGACAAGCTGTCGGCGTCGATTCTGCTGGGTCTGGCCCGTGCCGTTGCTGACGGCGAGGTGACCCTTTCGCGCAAGGTTTCGCTGCTCTTTACGGTGTACGAGGAGGTCGGCCACGGCGGTGCCTTTGTGCCGGCTGACACGCGCGAGATGATCAGCGTGGACATGGGCTGCGTGGGCGACGACCTGGGCTGCACCGAGCGCATGGTTTCGATTTGCGCTAAGGATTCGGGTGGCCCCTACAACTACGACCTGGTGACCACGCTGTCCAACATCGCGCGCGAGCTCGAGCTCGATTACGCCATCGACGTGTACCCGCATTACGGCTCGGACGTTGAGGCCACGCTTTCTGCCGGCTACGACATCCGTCACGGCCTGATCGGCCCCGGTGTGTACGCGAGCCACAACTACGAGCGCAGCCACATGGACGGCGTGCGCAACACCTACGAGCTCGTCCGCGCCTACGTGCAGCGTTAGGCGCATTTATAGCGCGTGGCAAGTTAAGAGCGCCCTAGCCGGTATAACGTTGCCGGCAGGGGCGCTCTTGTGCGTTGCGGTGAAATAGGGACTGTTTTTGCATTTGAAACGCATAAGCAGTCCCTATTTCACCGCAATTTATGAAGGGGATGGGGCTACTTAAGCGCGCCGGTCACGGTACCGCCGCCCAAGACGACGTCGCCGTGGTAGACGACGACGGCCTGGCCGGGGGCGATGGCGCGCTGCGGCTCGTCAAAAGTTAGCAGCATTTGCCCGTCTTCGCCGCGCGTAAGGGTTGCTGCCTGGTCTTTCTGACGGTAGCGGTACTTGGCGCCCACATGAATGCCGCCGGACGTGAGTTCTGCTTCCATGCGGTCGGCAGGGGCGCTCCAGATCCAGTCGTTGGCCGCGAGCGCTGTGGCCGTCAGGTCCTCGGCCTCGCCCAGATGCACAATGTTGCTGGCGGCATCGACGCCCGTTACGTACACGGGATGCGCCATCGCGACGCCCAAGCCCTTGCGCTGGCCGATGGTATAGCGCAGCGCACCGTTGTGGCGCCCGACCACGCTGCCGTCGCGCCATACAATATCGCCCGGCTCGGCGGCATGTCCACGGCGGCGCTCGATATAGCCCGCGTAGTCGCCGTCCGCGATAAAGCAGATATCCTCGCTCTCGGCCTTCTTGGCGTTGATGAAGCCCTGCTCGGCGGCAATGCGGCGCACGTCGCGCTCTTTGTCCAGCCCAGCCAGCGGAAAGATCGTGTGCGCCAGGCGTTCCTGCGTAAGCGAATACAAAAAGTAACTCTGGTCCTTTTTGGGGTCCTCGCCGCGGTGCAGCTGCCAGGTGCCGTCGGGCGCCTGGCTCGTCTTTGCATAGTGGCCCGTGGCGATGTAGTCGCAGCCCATGTCCAGCGCCGCATCGAGCAGCGCGCCAAACTTAATGTGGCGGTTGCAGATGATGCACGGATTGGGCGTCAGTCCCTCCTGGTAGGCGGTCACGAAGCGCTCGATAACATTGCGGTCGAAGGTCTGCTGCAGGTCGAGCACATGGTGGGGTATCCCCAGGCGCTCGGCGACGGCCTTTGCATCGGCGATGTCGCGGTCGACCTTACTCATGCCCGTGACGGGATCGGGCGCGGGGCAGGTGAGGCGCATGGTGGCGCCGACGCATTCGTAGCCCTGGCGCTTGAGCAGGTACGCGGTCACGCTGGAATCGACGCCGCCACTCATGGCGACGAGCACGCGCTTGTTGTGCATGGGGAGGTTCTCCTTGGTGGCATGTGGCCAAAAAAGAAAAGCGGCGCGGGAGGCTGGTTCCGCGCCGCAGACATTGTAGCAAGTTCGGGCGTCATGTGGGACGCCCTGTTGGGATGAGCCCAGGCTGCCAGAAGAGAGGAGACCGGCTCGTCCCTGGGTTCAACCTATGGACGAGGCTCTAGTCCTGGAAGAGCGCCGTGGACAGGTAGCGCTCGCCGGTGTCGGCGAGCAGCGCCACGATGGTCTTGCCCTCGTTCTCGGGGCGCTTGGCCAGCTGCAGCGCGGCCCACACGGCGGCGCCGGACGAAATGCCCACGAGCACGCCCTCCTTGTGGCCCACGGCGCGGCCGGTCGCAAAGGCGTCGTCGTTCTCGACGGGGATGATCTCGTCATAGACCTGGGTGTCGAGGACGTCGGGCACAAAGCCGGCGCCGATACCCTGGATCTTGTGCGGGCCGGCTTGGCCCTTAGAGAGCACCGGGGAAGTGGCGGGCTCAACGGCGACGACCTGAATCTCGGGGTTCTGCTCCTTGAGGAACTCACCCACGCCGGTCACGGTGCCGCCGGTTCCAATGCCGGCGACGAAGATGTCGACCTCGCCGTCGGTGTCATCCCAGATTTCGGGGCCGGTCGTGGCCTTGTGGATGGCGGGGTTGGCGGGGTTCACAAACTGGCCGGCGATAATGCTGTTGGGGGTCTCCTTCTGCAGCTCCTCGGCCTTGGCGATGGCGCCCTTCATGCCCTTGGAACCGTCGGTGAGCACGAGCTGTGCGCCATATGCCTGCATAAGCTTGCGGCGCTCCACGGACATGGTCTCGGGCATGGTGATGATCACCTTGTAGCCGCGAGCCGCCGCCACCGAGGCGATGCCGACGCCGGTGTTGCCGCTCGTGGGCTCGATGATGGTGTAGTCGCCACCGCGCACGAGCTTGCCGGCCTTCTCGGCCTCGTCGATCATGTTCTTGGCGACGCGGTCTTTGACGGAGCCGGCGGGGTTGAAGTATTCCAGCTTGACGAGCACGCGGGCCTTGAGGTCCTCATCGGCCTCAAAGTGAGTGAGCTCCAGAAGCGGGGTATGGCCGATAAGCTGATCGATGGACGTGTAAACGTTGCTCATGGTGAACCTCCAAAGTGTTCAAATGACTGGATACCGTGTGGTTTTACGGTATGTGTAGCAGATAAACCCACAAACCGTATAGGTTGTTCGTTTTGCTGTTGGCAAGCATAGTAGACACTAAAGCCTAGTAACGCAATAGGAAATAGAAGATTATTACGAGTCGATTAACCATCTTGACCGGAACGGGTATTTTCAAAACCAATTTTTCGGCTAGAATTTCTACGGACTAAATGACCGAAAGGCAGCACTATACATGTTGGTTTCTACTAAGGGCAGATATGCCCTGCGCGTTATGGTCGATCTGGCCGAGCACCAGGCGGCCGGTCGCATCCCGCTCAAAGAGATCGCGGCGCGACAGGGGATTTCCGAGAAATATCTCGAGAACATCTTGGCTACGCTCGTGCGCGCCAACATGCTCTCGGGCATGCGCGGCAAGGGCGGCGGCTACGTGCTTACGCGCCCGCCCGAGCAGTATACGGTGGGCGAGATCCTGCGCCTGACCGAGGGCAGCTTGGCGCCGGTCGCATGCCTGGACGGCGACTGCAAGGGCTGTTCGCGTTCGGACGAGTGCCCCACGCTCGACGTGTGGAAGAACCTGGACAAGCTCATCAACGACTACCTCGACGGTGTGACGCTTGATCAACTTGTCGCTCCCAACCATGGCTACGACTACGTCATCTAACCCATACCCGCCATTTGGGGACGGAGCGGAAATGGTAGATTCTCTCGCCCTTTGAGACTTGACAAATAAGAAGGCCGCCCATTTTTGCGATGGGCGGCCTTCGTTTTGGGCTGTTGAGACGGGCACGGCCGGAATGGCCGTTTTAGTCCTCGGCGATGCTGTCGAGGATGCTGCGCGTGATGGATACCAGGATACTGCCCATAAAGGCCGATCCAAAGCTGGCGATGGAGATGCCCGCGCCCAGCAGATTGACCGACAGGTAGCTGGCCAGCTCGAGCATAAAGCTGTTGACTACGAGCTGAAAAACACCAAGCGTAATAATAGTGAGCGGCAGTGAGATGACGGTCAGGAACGGTTTGACGAACGAATCGACAATGTTCAGGAACAGTCCCACAAAGGCAAAGCAGACCCAGGTCTCGGCAAAGCCGAAGGGTTGGATACCGGGGACGAGGAACGTGGCGATCGCGATGGCGATCGAGGTGAAGAGCCAGTTAAGCATAAAGCGCATGGCGTGAATCCTTTCTTGCGCCGGGATTGCTGGCGTCGCGTGAAGCGGCTTACGGCGGCGACCTGGATGGTTGCGCGGGCGCGCCGCGGTGTTTGGGCGCCCATTGTCTCAAATATTCGTGGAGCTTACGTGCGCATATGGTTTCTAAACGGCGTTCGTCCTGAAAAACGCGCCGCTGGCAGAGAGTCTTGTCGCTTTAGTTTGGTGGTGTGCTACACTGCTACGGGCAAAAGCCACAGGCGTTGCCCTATTGCATAGAACGGGTGAACGATGCCCGATGTCAGTATCAACTTCGATGCCTTTTGGCGGGTTTGGCGGTGATCGATGAATATCGAGAACATGTTTGACAAGCCTGATGTCAAGCAGCTGGTCCACGCATTTAGCCTTTTGGACGACGAGAAGGATATTCAAGCGTTTTTGACCGATATCTGCACGCCGCGCGAGATTTGCGACCTTTCTCAGCGTTTGCAGGTTGCGCGCTATTTGGACGAGGGCGAGCCTTATGTTGAGGTTCAGGCCCGTACCGGCGCTTCGTCCACCACGGTGAGCCGCGTTTCAAAGGCGCTGAACGGCGAGTACGGTGGCTACCGCAAGATCCTCATTAAGTTGGAGGATGGCGAGTAGGCCAGCGACAACATTGAATTACGAAGAACCGTCCCTCCGGGGGCGGTTTTTATATGCCTGCAATCGGCTGGTGCGTTGGGTTCAGGTTGCTTTGTACCAAAAGATGGAACTGCGGTGGCAATGTGTCCGCTTGGGCGGGTAGGATGGATGCATTGATTATTGCGAACGGTTTGAGCGGAGGACCATGCCTGTTCGAATCTATACCACCAATGCCGGCACGGATTTGAGCGATGCCGAGTCGGCGCTGCTTGCCGACCTTATTGCCCGTCACGGGCGTGCCGTGTTGCTGGCACCAACGTTTGCCGAGCTCGATCTGTGCCGTCATGATGCGGCGGAAGCCGGGGTTTCACTGGGTGTCGACTACAAGACGCCCACATCGTGGCTCAGCTCGCTGTGGGAGCTTATGGGCGATGGCCGCAGCTTTGTGGACAACCTTCAGCGCCAGATGCTGTTCTCGGACATGATCGACCGCTGCGACGACGCCGCTCTGCAGCCGCTTTCGCGCAGCCAGGGCACAGTGCGCATGCTCGCGCGCATGGCCCGCGACGTGTTGCCGGGCGTTGCGGGGACGGGTGCCGAACGATGCCGTGGCGACAACTGCCGGCCTGAGCCAAAAAGCGATGCCGAGGCTCGTGTGTTCGAGCTTTTGCGCGCCTACGCGGGCGGTTTGGACCGTCGAGATATGGTTGAGCCCTGCGAGGCAGCTGACATTATGACCAGTGTCCTGGCCGATAGCCTGCCGGCGTGCACTCGCGCCGTATGCGTGCGCGGTATCACGTCGTTTACGCACGGTCTGCTCGAGCTGCTGTCTGCCGTGGCGAACAATGGGGGAGAGGTCGTCGTGCTGCTTGCCCGCGAGCAGGCGGCGATGCGCGAGGAGCTTGCCGCGGCATTTGATGCCCGCGATGTGTTGTTTGAGATCGCGCCGCTAGGGGAGGGTGTCGGCGCGTCTGATGCCGCTTGCGGGACCGCCGCTCAGCCTGCCTTTATTGAGGTCGCTGGCCCCCATGCCCGTGCTCATGCTTATGCGGACGCAATTGATGATCTGGTAAAAACGTGCCGGGGTTCCGAGGTCGACGGCGTCGCGACGCCTGCCGACCCTGTGCGCGTGCTCGTTGTTTCTGCCCGGGCACCCCAGCTGTTCGTTGAGCTCGCCTCTCGTCTGGCGGCGCGTCACATTGCGGCCGAGACGACTGAGTTCACGGCGTTTTCCCAGTCCATCGCGGGCAGGCAGTTTACGGCGCTCGCCAACCTGATCGACCGTATGAAAGCCGCCGACGAGGGCACCGCTTCCAAGACCGAGTGGTGGCCCGCTCCGGAGCTTACCGACTGGATTTATAGCCCGCTTTCGGGTGCCGACGCCGCGAGCGCCCGCGGCTTCGACAAGAACATACGCCTGTCGCGCAACAAGACCACTGCGGGCGTTAAGAGCCTGCTGCAGAGCGTCCAGGGTCAGGTGAGGGGCGCGCGCAAGGCGGCGAGCGACGAAAACTGGTTTAAGAACGTGCCGTGTGTGGTCTCGGACGTGTTCCAGGCGCTGTGGCGCGACAAACCCGTGACGGCGCTCAAGGCCATGCTCGCCGTTGCCGAGGCGCTGCCCGATCGCGCTCTAGGCGGCCTTGACGGCCTGGCCCGTCGCCAGGCAGAGACGGCTTTGCTGCGCCATGCCATCGACATCCTTATGAACGATGCTCGCGCACTCGACGTGTCGCAGGCCGTGACCGTGCCGGTTCTCGACGGCGTTCGAACCAAGGTGGACAAGCGCAGTACCGCTTACGATTACGCGACCTACGAGGTCGATCGCACGCCACGGGCACAAGTGCGCTTCGTGTCGCTTGCCGATGCGTCGGTTTTGCGTCCTGGCGGCTACGATGCCGTGCTGTTTGCCGATGTCGACCTGGACAGCTATCCGCTTTCGCACGAAGAGGGCCCGCTTGCCACATTGACGGCCGAGCTGCGCCGCGACGGCGTGTCTTTGGAGCCCGCCGCCCTGCTGCGCGTGCGCTTTGGCCGTGCGATGCAGGCGGCGAGCGGTCCGGTCGCGCTCGCCCGCGTGACGCACGATCGCCAGGCGCGCGAGTGCTACCCGGCAGCCGTATGGACCGAGCTGCGGGCACATGCCGAGGCCGCTGGCGCTGCCAAGCCCACGTGCGTGGGCGAGGGCGATATCATCGCCGACTTTGATCCCGCGGCAGGTGAAGGCCTCAAGCGCGAGCGCGTGACCTGTGAAGCCCCTCAGCATCTGAGTGCCGAGGCCGTGCCGTATTTGGTCCTGCGCCGTCGCGATGGCGAGGGCGAGGATGCGCCGCTGGTGCCGCGCTTGACGTCTGCCTCGCAGATCGAGGCCTATTCGACCTGTCCGCTATGCTGGTTCGTCTCGTATCGCGTCAAGCCCCAGTCGATCGACGCTGGCTTTGGCAACATGGAGAAGGGCAACTTTGTCCACGACGTGCTGGAGCATCTGCATGCCCGTCTGCCCCAAGAAGGCATGGAGCGCGTGACGCCCGAGAATCTGCCGCGTGCTCAGGAGCTGCTGCACGAGGTCTTTGACGAGACGTTGGCCGAGCACGCCGGCAAGCGCGGCACGGAGGGCCCGCTGGTGCCGCTCTCTGCGGTGGAGGAGCGCCAGGTGGCCGAGATCTTGCCGCAGCTGGAGGGCGTGCTCGCCTACGAGTCCGAGGCGCTCGCGCCCTTCGCGCCGCGCTATCTGGAGTTTGCGTTCAACGAGCTCCAGGTCGAGTATGCCGGTTGGCCGCTCGGTGGGCGCATCGACCGCGTTGACGTGGATGCCGAGAATCGCGCCGTGGTAATCGACTACAAGCATCGTTCGGGTGGCGAGGAGTTAAAGCTCGCCGACCCCACGGTGCGCGACGAGGAGGCGGGCGAGGCCCCCATCGACGACCCGCGCTGGCTGCCGCCCCATACCCAGACACTCATCTACGCGCAGGCCATGCGTCGGGCGCTGGGCCTAGATACCCGTGCTGCGCTCTATTTTTCGACCAAGGGCGGCAAGCCCGCGCTGCGCGGTGCGGCGAGCGCCGAGTTGCTTGAGGAAGAGCGCGGCGACGGTCGTATCCCGGGCCTTAAGAAGGGCTTTCCGGGCGAGGGCGGTAGCATGGACTTCGATACGCTGCTCGACCGCGTGGAGACCGGAATTGCCGAGCGCCTGCACGAGCTCGAGGCGGGCGACGTCGCCGCCGTCGACCCGACATCGGCGCAGGCCGCGCATGCGCGCTGCTCGTATAACCACGAAGGAACGTTTGTAAGGAGGGACGTGTAGACTATGGATCTTTCGACTTTGATGCCCCAACAGCTGCAAGTCGTCAAAACGCTCGACCGCCCGCTGTTTGTCTCGGCGGGCGCCGGTTCGGGCAAGACCTTTACCCTCACGCGCCGCATCGTCTATGCGCTCTCGCCCGAATCCGGTCCGTTTGTCGAACATCTGGACCAGGTGCTCGCCATTACCTTTACCAAAGACGCCGCGGCCGAGATTCGCGACCGTGTGCGCCGTGCGCTTATCGAAGAGGGTATGGACGAGGAGGCACTGACCGTCGACGACGCGTGGATTTCGACCATCCACGGCATGTGCTCGCGCATCCTGCGCGCGCACGCGCTGGAGCTGGGCATCGATCCCGAGTTCACGGTGCTCACCGATACCGACGAGCTTATGGATCAGGCTGTTGAGCATGTGCTGGGGCGCGCGACGGCGCCCGATGCCGCGCTCGAGCTCGCCGCTTCGCTTAAGGCCCTCTACGCTTGGTATCCCATGGCGGGCGAGGGCGGGCCGTTTGGCGCCGGTACCACCATCAAAGGCCTGGTGCGCGACCTGCTGGAGCTATCGAGCCAGCTTCCGGGCGGCATGGACGATGTGCGCGTGGCGCGTGGCCAGGCCGACACCTCGGCACTTGCCGATGCCTATCGTGCGGCGCTGGGCGCAAGCAAGGCCACGACCGAGAAAGCGCAGGTGGCACTCGACGCCATCGACGCGTTTGAGGCGAGCGGCAAAACCATGGAGGATGCGGCGCGACTCATGATGTCGTGCAGCATGCCTCGGGCGAGCAAGGCGTTTCCTAAGGAGCAGGTGGAGCTACTCAAGGCCGAGGCCGCCGATGCGTTTATCAATATCGTGCTTGCCTGCGGCGGCCCGGCGCTCGATGCGCTGGTGGGGCTTGCCCGTGCCGTAGAGGCGGAGTACCGTGCGCTCAAGGCCGACCAGTCCGCGCTCGATAACAATGACCTGCTGCGCATGGCGTACGAGGCGCTGCGCGACTATCCCGCCATCCGAGCCGCCTACGAGGGCCGCTTTAAGATGGTCATGATCGACGAGTTCCAAGATACCGACCAGATGCAGGTCGATCTGATTCGCTATCTGACGGGAGCGGGGGAGCGCGCGCTGTGCACCGTAGGCGATGCGCAGCAGTCGATCTACCGCTTCCGTGGTGCCGAGGTTGAGGTGTTCCGTCGCCAGGAGCGCAAAGTTGGCCTGTCTGCCGCGCCTGAGACCTCCGTCGCATCCGATGCCCCTGCCGGCGAGCTCGTCAAACTCGTGCGCAACTTCCGCAGTCACGACGAGGTGCTGCGCTACGTGGCACGCGTCTTTGACGGCGACACCGGTGGTTTGATGCAGGGGTTCTTGGATCTTGAGCCGAGCGACGATCGCGAGGACAAGCTCAAGTCAAAGGCTTCGCGCCGCCAGGCGGTCTTCGTTGCCGGCGGCAGCACGCAGGAGCGAACGCAAGCGAAAGCTCGCGTGATTGCCGAGCGGTTCCAAGCGCTCGGCAAAGCGGGGCAGCCCCAGGGCGATATGGTGCTGCTGCTGGGTCGCATGACCAATGCCGACGTCTACGCGCAGGCCTTCCGCGACCAGGGGCTCGACTGCGTCATCGCGGGCGGCTCGGTCTTTGCCCAAGCCGCCGAGGTGCAGACGGTGCGCGCCCTGGTTTGTGCGCTCGCCAATCCGGCCGATACGGCGCAGGGCCTTATGCCACTGCTGGCCTCGCCGATGTTTGCACTCGGCGCCCAGGAGTTCCTGGCGCTGGCAACCAAGCTCGACGAGCAGACGGGCGAGACGGCGCGCCGCAACATCGATGCGGGCATCATGAGCGATTCCGATGTGCCGGGTTTGCAAAACCTGCCGCTCGTGACGCGCGCCCGCGAGGTGCTGCGCTACGCGTTTCGTCGCGTGGGGCGTGATTCGTTCGCCGCCGTCGCGCGCGACGTGGTCAATGCCTCCGGCTGGTTCGTGCGTCTGGCGCAGCTCGGCCCCGAGGGCAAGGCCATTGCCGCCAACGTGCTCAAGGCGCTCGACGCCGTGGCCGAGGCAGAGGCCGAGTTCGGCAATTCTCCGCGCTCCATCGCGCTCGCCTTCGACCGCTTCTTGGCGGGCAAGGAGGCCCCGGGCGCCCTCAACGAGGAGGGTGACGGCGCGGTGCGCATCATGACCGTGCATGCGTCCAAGGGTCTGGAATATCCGGTCGTAGCGGTTGCCGAGTGTTTTGGCGTGCGTAAGTCCTCGGGTGCGGCACAGATGGGTCGCGTCGAGGGCGGAGCGCAGGTCGTGGCACTGCCGGCACGCTTCGACGGCGTTAAGCTTGCCGACGGTACCTTTGTGAAGGGCGACGACGTCAAAAAGCAGTTTGAGCATGCGTTTAAGGGCAAGGGCACGTCGCTGTGGTTGCCGCCAGAGCTTATGGAGGACGTATGCGCGACGGGCTCTCCCGCCGAGGCATTTGCCCGCCTGCGCAACGACGACCTGCAGCTTTCGCTTGAGGAGCGGGCTCGTCTGCTCTATGTCGCCATGACGCGAGCGCGTGAGCTGGTCATTTTGGCGATGGACGCCGGCGTGAGCCGCGGCAAGGTGACGGCGCCGACCTTCGACGTCGAGACCGATCTGACCTACGATGTCCTGCGCCGCATTCTGCCGACGGATGCTCTGGGTATGCCGCAGCTCGATAGCGACCGTTTGGTGTTCGACAGCTCCAAGCCGGGCGACTACGAGCTCATCTCGCTGGCGGACTTTACGTTTGGCGAGCAAGCGTTTGAGGCCAACGCTTCGCTGGATGCCGAGGGCAGGCTCGTTCGTGGCGATGCCGATGCCGCCGATAATGCTGCGCGCTCAACCGTCCCCGGTCCTGCCGACCCCAAGCCCGATTCGTTTGAGCTTGTGTATCCCCAGGCGGCGGGCGTGCGCATGGGCGTGTGTCCGTTCCCGGCGCGTGATTCGTACAGCTATTCGTCGATTGCCGCGGCGCTCCATGCCGAGTCCGAGGACCGTGCCGCCGAGGCGCACGTGCCCATGGACGAGGCTGGCGATGATGCAGAGTCGGATGGCTCGGAAATAACCGATGCAGACGTGGCCGCTGTCGAGCCCGCCGGCAATCCCATGGCGCTGGGCTCGGCCTTCCACGCCGCCTGCCAGTGGCTCATCGAGATGGGTGCCGACGCGTTGCCCGCCGCGCGTGCCGATGCGCTGGCACGCTTGTGGCGCCTGACGCCGGAGCAGCGCGAACGCTTCGACGTTGCCCTGGACCGCTGGCTCAAGTCGGCTGTTCGTGCCGACCTGCTCGCGTGGCTGTGCGTTCGCGCCGAGGTGCCGTTCTTTTCGCTGGGCTGCGAGGACGAGGACATCGCTCGCTACGGTGCCTATGCCGAGGGCGCCATCGATGCACTGGCCACCGACCCGGCCGATCCGTCGCGCGCACTGGTCATCGATTACAAGACGGGTGGCACGCCGGATGAGACGCCGGACCAGCTGCTCGAGAAGCACGCTCTGCAGGCGCGCGTCTACGCTGATGTTCTGCACAAGGCGGGCTTTGAGGCCGTGACCGTCAAGTTCGTTCGCGTGGAGCAAGCGAACCCCGCCATCTTCGTCGGACCCGCCGAACCCCAAGTAGTCACCTACAATCTCTAGCCCTCAGATAACTTGCGGTGGAATACGGACTGTTTTGGCCAAAAAAGCCGCCAAACAGTCCGCATTTCACCGCAACGCATGGGAGAGCCTGGGGCGGTACAATGACTCGAACGGTTCAAACGAATAAGGAGCCATCATGCAGCTCACCAAAATGCTTAAGGTGACGCCGGAGGAGCTTTTTGACGCTCTGGCGGGGTTCATCATGCAGGATATCGAGAACGCCACGGGCAAGCGTCCCAGCCGCAACAAGCTCAACGGTTATAAGTACGAGAAGCGCGCCCAGTCCGCAAAAGGCAAGGCCAAGGGCACGGCGATCAAGGTTAAGATCAAGCACTTCGACTACCCGTGCCTCTATGAGGTCCGTTTTCAGTATGCGGCGGGCATCAATACCATGCGCTATGAGGCTGCACCTGCTGGCGATGGTGCCTGCGAGCTCACCTATACCGAGGATTTTCAGGGTGTGGGTGGCAACACGTCTGGCACGCGCGGCAAGCTTGGCCTCTTCTTCTATGAGCGAAAGCTCAAGAGCCACGCCAACCAGACGATTGATCAAATCGTCAAATACATCGAGGGTGAGCGCCGCGTAAGGGCTAATCCCGCCTTCGCCGATGATACTGCCGAAAACGCTTCGGATGTATTCCATTGATACCCTGTGCAAAAGCTTTACCACTCTTCACATCAGCTGTGAACACTTCAGGCTTCGAGCCAGTAGCGAGCACCCCGACAAAAATAGTCGTTAGGAGTGCCAAATGAATAAGAATGCCACTGCGCAGCTGCACATCTATTCCGCCTTTTTCGTTCTCGCGGGATTTGTTTTAAATCGGGGAGTGTTTCTACTTTTCCTTGCGGAGAAAGGAATGTCTGTCACGGAAATCGCGCTTTATCAAGCCCTGTTTAACATTGCAACGGTCGTCCTCGAGCTGCCAACAGGGCTGATAGGCGATTTCTTTGGAAAGAAGTTCTCGATTCAAGTGGGCGTGCTGCTGCTTTTCTTCCATACGGCTGGCATGCTGTTGCTCTCAGGCCCCTTTCTCGTCGCGCTTTCCCTTGTTGAGGCACTCGCCTACTCCCTTCAATCGGGATCCGAACAAGCACTTTTATATGAAATTGCCCGAAATGCCGGTCAAGGAGAGCGCTTCCTCACCATCAACGCTCGGCTGCTTGCCGCGCAATCAATCGCGACGGGAGTGGCAATCGTACTTGGATCATTCATTGCCCAAGTATCTTGGAGTGCCCTCTACGTATGCGTTTCCGTTTTCTATCTCCTGCAGCTTTTCCTTCTGTATCCCATTGAGAGAATGGAAACGACCCATTCCAAAAACTCTGGGGAGGAAAGGTTTGACGTAGCCAAGGTCTTCAGACGCGAAACCTGGTGCATTGGAGAATCCGCTTTTGCGGTGTTGCTTCTTCTAATCGGCACAAGCATGCTCGATGGATTCTATGGGAGTTATTACAACTTGAATCAGTTGGTATTCGACGCATTTGATGCTCCCGTCTCCATAATAGGAATCTTTTTCGGTGCATCCTATGCAGTAAATGCGACGGCCTACATTGCAGCAGATTTCTTCTCATCGCGTTTCGGGAAAAGAAATACCATGCTCGGCTCGATGCTAATCGAGGCCGGTCTTTTCATGATTCTTCCGTGGTTCGCTTCAAATCCGCTGTGTTTGTTTGGCCTTAGCATGGTGCTTTGTTTTCTCCCAGAAGTGGTGTACATCACTTCGGAAAACTTAATCCAAGACGCGATAGCGGACGATCTCCGCGCGACGATCCTTTCCGTCGCGTCTCTGGTAAGGGCTCTCTTTTCTGCAGTGTTTTTCTCCATATTTGGATATGTGTTGGGGTTATATCCCATTCAGATAGCACTCGGTGTTATTGGCGCAATCGCGATAGCAGTTACCGCCGTTGTTTCTTTAAAAATGGTAGGAATACATGTCTCCAAGAATTGATATATCGATTGACGAGCTGCCCGAAGCGTCGAGCCTTCTTGATGGACATGACTATTCGTCACAAATCATTTCGCGCATCGCCGGGGTTCCAGTAATACTCGATGTATCTGGATGCCCTCATTCCCCTTTTTGAAGGTACCAAATTAGCTACCCGTGTGGGTTTGGCTAGGTTCGGGTGCCGTCCGCGCCGTGCGGTAAAATCGTTCAGTCAGAACACGAACCCGCATCGGAGCTCATCACATGGCATTCGTCCATCTGCACAATCACACTGTTTTCTCCATGCTCGACGGCGCAACCCGTATCCAGGATATGGTCAATCGTGCCGTTGAACTTGGCATGCCCGCCGTGGCCATTACCGACCACGGCTACATGTATGGCGTGCCCGACCTGGCGCTGGCCTGCGACGCCGTCAATCACAACACGCCCGAGTACAAAACCTGGAGCCACGACAAGGCCTTCTTGGAAAAGGACCGCCGCGACGAGCTGGTGGAGCCCGACCCCGAGGCAAACCCGCGCGAGCATGCCCAGTACGTCAAAGACATGGCCATGTGGGACGAAAAGGGCAACATCGACGAGCTCAAGCCGCCCCTGGTCATCAAGCCCATCTTTGGGTGCGAGGTCTACTTTACGCCGGACGAGACGCTCGCCCGCGACCATAAGCCCGAGCTCTACCACATGATCCTTCTGGCCAAGGACCAGGAGGGCTACGTCAACCTGATGCAGACGGTCTCCGAGGCCGCCGTGCAGGGCTTTTACTACAAGCCGCGCGTGACGCTCGACAACCTGCGCCGTCATGCCAAGGGCATGATCTGCACCAGCGCCTGTATCGCGGGCATTATTCCCAAGTACATCGACCGCGGTGACATGGAAGGCGCCATTAAATGGGCCGAGACCTTCCGCGATACCTTCGACCCCGGCGACTTTTATATCGAGATTCAGGAACACGGCATTACCACCGATAACGGCCTGACCGACGAGCAGATGGACCGCACGCTCATCGATATCGCCAAGCAGGTGGGTGTCAAGGTCATCGCCACCAACGACTTCCATTACCTGCGCCGCGAGGACGCCCCCGTGCAGGACGTCATCATGTGCATCGGTATGAACGCCAAGGTCGACGACCCCAACCGCATGCGTATGACCGGCTCGGAGTTTTACATGAAGACCGAGGAGGAGATGCGGGCGATGTTCCCGTATTGCCCCGAGGCCTGCGACAACACGCTCGAGATTGCCGACAAGTGCTACGTGGAGCTCGACTGGGACTCCATCATCCTGCCGCGCTTCCCGCTGCTCGATCCCGGCGAGACGCACGAGAGCCAGTTCCGCCGCGAGTGCGAGAAGGGCCTGCGCCAGCACTACGGTGACGACTGGGCCACGCGCGAGATCGGTGGCGTCAACATCAAAGAGCGCTTTGAGTACGAATACAAGGTCATCTGCGACAAGGGATTTGCCGCCTACTTCTTGATCGTTGCCGAGTACGTGCAATGGGCCAAGGACAACGGCATCGGCGTCGGCCCCGGCCGTGGTTCGGCCGCCGGCGCTATCGTCGCCTACGCCATGAACATCACCGCGTTCGACCCGCTCGAGAACGGCCTGATGTTCGAGAGGTTCCTGTCCCCGCAGCGTACCGAGATGCCCGATATCGATATGGACTTCGACGATGAGCGGCGCCTCGAGGTCGTGGAGCACGTTCGCCAGCTCTACGGCCCCGAGAAGGTCACCCACGTCATCACCTACTCGACCATCAAGGCCAAGCAGGCCATCAATGATGCCGCGCGCGTTCTGGACTACCCGGTCTACATGGGCCAGCGCCTGTCCAAGATGGTCTCGAGCGACCCCAAGGTCAAGCTCAAGCAGGTGCTCGACAAACAACCCGGCAAAGAGGATCTGTTTAACCCCGATTTTGCCGAGGCCTATAAAAAGGACGACGACGCTCGCCGCATCATCGACACGGCGCTCTCGATCGAGGGCCTCACCCGTGGCGAGGGCGTGCATGCGTGTGCCGTTCTGATCTGCCGCGACCCCGTCAACGAGCACGTGCCCACCAAGCTCGACACCAAGGGCGGCGTCGAGATTACCCAGTACGAGGGCCATACCGTCGCCGACATGGGCCTGCTCAAGATGGACTTCTTGGGCCTGCGCACGCTGACGGTTATCTCCAAGGCCAAGGCCAACATCAAAAAGAACTTCGGCATCGACATCAAAGAGGAAGAGATTCCCTTTGACGATCCCGAAATCTTTAAGCTCATGGGCTCCGGTCACACCGCCGGCGTCTTCCAGGTCGAGTCCGCCGGCATGACGGCCACGATCAAGAACATGAAGCCCACAGAGTACAAGCACGTCGTGGCATTGATCGCCCTGTACCGTCCGGGCCCGCTAGGTGCCGGCATGGTCTCGTCCTACATCAACCGTATGAACGGCAAGGAGCCGGCCGTCTCCTACGATGACCGTCTGGACGACATCCTGGGCGAAACCTACGGCACCATGGTCTACCAGGAGCAGGTTATGCTCATCTCCGTCGAGATGTGCGGCTTCTCCAAGGGCGAGTCGGACTCGCGTATCCGTAAGCCCGTGGCTAAGAAAAAGATCAAGCTGCTCACGTCGACGGTGCTCCACTGGGAGGATGGCTCGGACGAGACCACCTACGACCACTGGATGAACGGCGCTATCAAGAACAACTACACGCGCGAGGTCGCCCAGAAGATTTGGGACGATGTTCTCGAGTTCGCGTCCTACGCCTTCAACAAGTCGCACTCCGCCGGCTACGCCATCCTGGTTATGCAGACGGCATGGCTCAAGGCGCACTATCCGCACGAGTACATGGCGGCCGTTCTGACGTCCTACACGGGCAAGACCGACAAGATCGTGCACTACGTCTCGGCATGCCGTCACGACGGCATCCCCGTGCTTTCGCCAGATGTCAACGAGTCCGGCACCGAGTTCACGGCTACCAAGGAAGGCGTGCGCTTTGGTCTGGCCGGCATCCGCGGCGTGGGCACCGGCGTGGCGCAGGCGATTATCGCCGAGCGCGAGGCGGGCGGCCCGTTTAAGACGCTGCACGACTTTGTCGAGCGCGTGGACTCGAGCCAGGCCAACCGCCGCGTGATCGAATCGCTGATCAAGGCAGGTGCCTTCGACTCCACGGGCTATCCGCGCCGCCAGATGATGCACTTTGTGGACAAGAACAACCCCGAGAACATCATCGACGCCGCGATAAAGCGCCAGAAGGACCGCGCGAGCGGCCAGACCTCGTTCTTCGACATGTTTGGTGATGTTGAGGGCTCGGGTTTCGAGGTCAGCGTGCCCGATCCGGACGGCCAGGAATGGGACCGCCACCTTAAGCTGAGCCAGGAGAAGGAGGTTCTGGGCATCTATGTCTCGGACCACCCGCTGCGCCCGTTTGAGTATGCGCTCAGCAAAGCGCGCGACTTCTCGTTCTCGCAGATCGACACCGGCTACGAAGTTCAGAATCCTACGGGCGGCACCATCAACCAGGAGATTCCCGAGGGCAAAGCGCTGTGGTGGGCCGGCATGGTCTCGAGCGTGTCCAAGCGCGTGACCAAAAACGGCGACCCCATGGGCATCGTGCAGCTCGAGGACATGGAAGGCGAGGCCACCGTCGTCGTGTTCCCCAAGACCTATAAAGAGGCCGAGGGGTACCTGTACGGCGAGGTCGATCCCGAGACCGGTGCGCAGCTGTCCGACGCCTTTGTGCGCATCAAGGGCAAACTCGAGCGCTCGGACCGCGGCGACCAGATCATCGCGCAGGAGATCGTGCCGCTTGAGCTCAACGAGGAGAACAACAAGCCCAAGGTGTTTGAGGTCATGGTGCCCAACAGCCGCTTTAGCCAGGGCAATATGGCGCGCCTGGCCACGGTGCTCACCGCTAACCCGGGCGGCGACCGCGTGGAGATCTTTATCGAGCAGGTGGACGGGCGCGTGCTGCGCGCCGAGGTGCCTGCCAAGGTCAACGCGCGCTCGATTCCGCTGCTGGCCGAGGCCAAGGCCATTGTGGGTAACCAAGGCAGAGTGACGGTAATTTAAGGACGGCGTTGGCGGGGTAGCTAATTTGGGACGGGGCTATTTTAGCTACCCTTTGACTGACGGCGAATGAGTCGGGGTCGGAATGCATCTCAACCGACATATGGGGGTAGCTAAAATAGCCCCGTCCCAAATTAGCTACCCCGGGTGAGATTGGAGGAAGTGATGGCGCAGGGGACGTTTGTGCAGGCGCTCCGGAAAGAGGCGGCGCTGAGCGGCACCTTTATGAAGGGTCGCTCGCTCATGCTCAACGGCGCCGTGCTGTCGATTGAGGACGGCGGCTCACGCTTCTCCAAAAACGTGACGGTTGAGGGCTCGGTGCGCGGTTCGCGCGGCGACCTGTACAAGACGCACGTGGCGCTCGACATGGACGAGCACGAGGTGATCGACTACGACTGCGATTGCCCCGCCGCCTATCGTTACCCCGGTATGTGCAAGCACGCTATTGCCACGGCTCTGGCGTATTTGGATGCCAGCGGCGCCGAGCCCGTCGAAGGTTTGCGCACGCCGGTCCGTACGTTTACGGCGCAGCCGAAACAGCCCGCGCGCACCGCGCCCAAAGCGCCGGCCGTCAATCCCAACTTTCCCTTTCCGGCGCCCGTCCCCACGAGTCCCAGCCTCATGGCGGCGCTCTCCGATCTTTCGGACGCGCGCATGGATGAGCTGGCGAGCATGCGCCGCAAGCTCGCCAGCAGTGTGGATCCCGATGCCCCCAAGGCGGTGTTGGAGCCCTCGCTGGTGCCGTACTACAATCCGCTGTTCGCCGACCGCTTTAGCTGGGCGCTCGAGTTCCGCATTCGCTGCGGTTCGGTGTCCTACGTGGTCAAGGATATCGACGGCATGGCCGACGCCTATGTCCGAGGCGGCACCTTCTCGTACGGCAAGAAGCTCACGTTTGCCCATACGCCCGAAGCCTTCGAAGACGTGTCGACAAAGCTGCTCAACCTTGTTGTGACGACAGTTGCCTATCTCGATGACATCACAAGCTCGCGTTCGGCGTCGTACGACTTTGCCCGCAGCGGTTTTGTCGCCGAGCGTCAGTTACCGCTGTCCGAGCATAGCATCGTATATGTGCTGGACCTGCTGCGCGGCCAGACCATCTCCTTTGAGCCCGCTTGGTCGCGGGGGACGACGACGCATCGCGCCTATGACGTGGCGGTTGAGATGCCTCCGGAAGGGGAGGACGAGGCTCTGTCTAAGCGCCCGCCGCTCCTTGCCGCTAAAATCGCGCCGGCGGCTGGTGGCAGCTACGATCTGCGCCTGCCGGCCGATGCATACTGCTTTGCTTCGGGCGACGTTGCCTATCTGGTCGACACCCGCCGTGCGCGCCGCGCCGATGTGGCGTTTGCCCAGCATGCGGCGCCGTTCCTATCGCGCTTGCTGCCCTGTCGCACGCCAGTCCATATCGCTGCCGACCAGGTGGGGGAGTTCTGTCGTATGGCTCTGCCCATTTTGCGCGACTATACCGACCTTACCGCGCCCGCTGCGCTCGATACCGTGGCGCCCGAGCCGAGCTTTGCCATGGCGATCGGCGTCGACGATGGGCTCGTGACCTGCAAAATTACGGTTACCTACGGCGACTGGTCGGCAGACCTCTTTAGTCTGGGCGCTCCGGGCAGCCCCTTCGAAGAGCAGCGCCCGGGCGTGCCGCCCCGCGACGAGGTGGCGGAGTTTCGCGTTATGGACACGGCGGCCCTGTACTTCGATTTCTACGAGGGCGGTCTGGCGTTTGAGGAACGCGATGACGAGAGTTTGTTCTGCCTGCTCACCGAGGGTCTGTCTGTGCTGTCCGAGCTGGGTGAGGTCATGCTCAGCGACCGTCTGCGCCAGATCTCGGTGCGTCCCGCGCCCAAGCTTTCGGTGCGTGCGTCCGTCAAGAGCAACCTGCTCGACGTCGAGCTGGGCGCGAGCGGGCTTTCGGCTGCAGACCTTGCCATCTATCTGGACTCGTACAAGCGCCACCAGACGTTCGCTCGCCTTACGTCTGGCGACATCGTTCGCCTGGACGAGGGCGCTCGTGCCGCGTTTGGCCTTGCCGAGGATCTGGGGGTCGATGCCGTCGATCTGCTCGACGGCGTGTCGCTTCCTGCGTCGAGTACCCTGTTTGTCGACAGCATGCTTGCGCGCACGCCCGCGCTCGAAGCCGATCGCGACGCTGCATTCC
Source organism: Collinsella sp. (assembly GCA_014871655.1). GTDB lineage: Bacteria > Actinomycetota > Coriobacteriia > Coriobacteriales > Coriobacteriaceae > Collinsella. The sequence continues at coordinate 23,320 of WGSK01000006.1, forward strand.
GTCGCACCGTCGAGCGCTTGGATACGCTCGGCAAGATGGACTTTACGGTGCCGGTCTCGCTCAAGGCCACACTGCGCGGCTATCAGGTCGACGGCTACCAGTGGCTCGGCTCGCTCGAGCACCTGGGCCTCGGCGGCATCTTGGCCGACGATATGGGCCTGGGCAAAACGCTGCAGATGATCGCACATATCCTGGCGCGCGTGGAAGCAGGGGACGCTAAGCCCACGCTTGTGGTGTGCCCTGCGTCGCTTGTGTACAACTGGACCGCCGAGCTGGAGCGCTTTGCCCCGTCGCTCGACGTGTGCGCCATTGTGGGCGCCAAGGCCCAGCGTCGCGTGCAAATTGCCGGCGTGGCCGAGCACAACGTGGTTGTAACGTCGTATGACCTTATGCGGCGCGATATCGACGAGTACGTCGAGCAGGACTTTGCCCGTGTGGTGCTCGACGAGGCCCAGTACATTAAAAACCCGCTCACCCAGGTGGCGCGCGCCGCCAAGCGCCTGCCTGCCGGCGTGCGCTTTGCCCTGACGGGCACGCCCATCGAAAACCGCTTGTCCGAGCTCTGGAGCATCTTCGACTTTTTGATGCCGGGCCTGCTTGGCACGCGCGAGTCGTTTGCCAAGCGTTTCGAAAGCCCGGTCGAGCACGCCGAGGGTGACAGCGCCGCTCGTCTGCAGGCACTCGTGTCGCCGTTTGTGCTGCGCCGTGTCAAGGAAGACGTGGTGGCCGATCTGCCTGAGAAGATCGAGGACACCGTCATGGCGCAGCTTACCGGCGAGCAGCGCAAGCTCTACCTGGCCAACCAGGACCGCATCGCCCAGCAGGTGCAGCATCGTGAAGCATCCGAGTTTAAGAAGGACAAGCTCAAGGTACTCGCCGAGCTCACCAAGCTGCGCCAGATCTGCTGCGACCCGCATCTACACTACGAGGACTACAAGGCGGGGAGCGCCAAGCTCGACGCTTGCATGGAGCTCGTGCACGGTGCGTTCGACGGCGGGCATCACATTCTGCTGTTCAGCCAGTTCACGGGCATGCTCGATATCATCGGCGGGCGCCTGGCCAAGGAGGACATCGGCTTTCTTAAGCTCACGGGCGCTTCGTCCAAGGAGAGCCGCGCCAAGATGGTCGCGCAGTTCCAAGCGGGCGAGGTTCCGGTCTTTTTGATTTCGCTCAAGGCGGGCGGCGTTGGCCTTAACCTGACGGCGGCCGACGTGGTCATTCACTACGACCCGTGGTGGAACGTGGCCGCGCAGGACCAGGCGACTGACCGCGCCCACCGCATTGGCCAGCAACATACCGTGACCGTGTATAAGCTCATCGCCAAGGACACGATCGAGGAACGCATTATGCAGATGCAGGAGTCCAAGCGCGACCTGGTCAACAGCGTGCTCGGCGGTGACGGCATCTCGTCGGCGCTGTTTACCCGCGAAGATGTTCTGGCGCTGCTGGGCGGCGACGGGCGCTAACCCGCTCGGGTGGGGCCGCCAGGGCGGATAGCGCACGCCGCCCCATCGTCCCCGCCCGTTATGTGTTCATTTGCCATGCCGTGGATGGTTCGCCCGCCTTTGGGCATAAGAACCATCGAGAACATTGGCACATCAGCAAAGGAGAACATCATGGCGAAATTCTTTAAGGACCCCGATGGCAAGCTTATCGCCGCCCTTGGCGACGACGTTGCGACCCCTGCCGGCTGCACGGAGCTGACCGCGAACACCGAGGATGCGGCGCTCGAAAAGCACGTGCCGGTCATTGAGAGCGAGCGTGACGGTCACGTGATCCGCGCACGCGTGGGCTCGGTCGAGCATCCCAGCCTGCCCGAGCACTATATTGAGTGGATTGCCCTTGAGGCCGAGGGCCGTCTGGAGGTCCATTACCTTGAGCCCGGCATGAAGCCCGCGACGTTTTTTGCCGGCGGCTCCAAGACCGGTACCGTCTATGCCTATTGCAACCTGCATGGGCTGTGGTCCGCGACGTTCTAGGAGCGCGCCCCCGCTCGGGGTATTATAGCTAGCATATGCACATGCGAGCGCCGACTGCATCATGCGGCCGGCGCTTTTACTACGACAACGATGGTTTACGACGGAAAGGGCTGAGCCATGAAGCTCGCACTTGCACAGATCGATATGCGCCTGGGTGATATTGAGGGCATTTGCGGTCGCATCGAGGACCAAGCCCGTTTGGCCCACGAGCGCGGGGCGCGCGTGCTGTGCGTCCCGGCTCCGCTCTTTATGGGCGCTCTGCCCGGCGGCCTGGTGGGTGCTGTCGACTTTGAGCACGACATGCTGACGGGCCTGACCGGCGTCGCCGAGCGTATCCAAGAACTCGATATGATCTGCATCGTGCCCGCGGCGGTTTCGTTTGAGGGCCAGCCCCTGCTCGACTACATGATGCTCAAGGACGGCCATGTGGTGCCGGCCCGTTCGAGCATTGCCCTGCAGCGCGGTGGGAACGGCGACGCCCGTTGGGCACCGCCGGTCTTCGATGTGGACGGCGTGCGTATCGCCGTGATCTTCGACTTGGACCGCGAGCTCGAGATGCTGCCGACTGGTGTCGACCTCATTGCCTATTTCCAGTTCAACGCGTTTGATATGACCGACCGCGAGAGCGCTGCGATCGCCGCCGTGCGCAGCGGAGCCTACCGCAAGATCGCCTCCAAGCGCAGCGTATGGTTTGCCTGCATGGCGCCGGTCGGTGCCTATGACGAGTCGGTGTATACCGGCGGCTCGTTTGTGCTCGACGACTGCGGCCGCGTGGTGGCCCAGGCGCCGTGCTTTGAGGAGAGCCTGCTGGTTCAGGAGATCCAGCGCGGTGTGATGCTCGATGCCTTGGAGGACCACGAGCTGCCCGAGTTTCGTTCCGAGGAGTGGTTGTGGCAGGCGCTGGTGCTCGCTGTGCGCGATAACGCCCGCGCCCGCGGTACGTCGCGCGCCGTGGTGGCGCTCGAGGGCGACTTGCCGTCGTCCCTGCTTACGGCGCTTGCCGTCGACGCCCTGGGTCCGCGCAATGTGGTCGGCCTGGTGCTGGGACGCAACCGCATCTTTACGCCGGCGCAGGAAGAGGCCGAGGCCGCCCGTTGTGCCGCCGTTCGTGCCATTGCCGAGCGCCTGCATATTCGCACGGTTGAGCGCGATGCGCCGGATGCCGCGCGTGTGCTCGACCGCGATGTGTCGGCGGGCGACGCCGAGCGTCTGCGCTCTCGCACGCTGGGCCTCATGCTGGAGGATACGGCGCTCGAGTTGGGTGCGATGGCGTTGAGCCCGCTGTCCAAAACTGAGTACGCGCTGGCGGCGCCCGCGCTTTGCGGTGGCTACCAGGGCGATTACGCGCCCTTTGGTGATGTGTATCTGTCGACCCTCGAGTTTGTGGCGCGCGTGCGCAACCGCACGTCTGCCGTGGTGCCGCAGGAGCTTGTGACGCTCAACGCGGTGGAAGATTGCATGGAGCGCGTGCTGGCGCGGGCGCTCTCGACGCTTGACGGCCCGGTCGACATGCTCGACCGCGCGGCGCAGCTGCTCGGCGGGCTTGAGCCGGGCGAGGTCGATGGCACGCTCGAGTCGCACGTGGACCGCAATCGATCTTTCGACGACATCCCAATGGCCGCCGGCAAGCCCGAGGCTTGCTCACTGCTGCTGATGCTCGTGCGTCAGGGCGAGGCCGCCCGCCGCATGCTGCCGACGGCGCCGATCGTCTCGGCCCGCTCGTTTGTCGAGCGCGCTTGGCCGTACATGCTCGCATGGTCCGACCTGGGGTTGAGCGGCAAGGAACGCATGACGGTCGATGCGCTGGCGCGCGCTGAGGTGCGTCGTTTTGCCGACGAGGATACAAGCGAACGCATGCGTGGCGAGATGATGGGCTTACTGGGTGACCTGTTGGGTATTTCGCCCGAGCAGATGGAAGAGCTGCGCTCCGAGGATGGCCAGCGTCGCCTGCATGAGGGTATGAAAAAGTTTGAGGGCGAGGTCCAGGACGCCATCGAAAAGATGATGGGCGGCCAGGGCGGACCGCAAGGTGGGCCCCAGGGCACGCCGATGCCGCAACCGCCGGTGGATCCCCGACAGTTCCCGTTCTTCTCTCAAAACTAACTATGGAATAGGATTCGCTCCCAACCCCGATACTTCAACTAAGCATCGTGTCCCCGTTGTGTTATTCTAGAACAGACGTTCGTGAATAGTGCGCGGGACCTTGTCTTGCGCCGTGCGTGTGGCGAGGGGAGGTTGGCTTGGTCATTTTGGGTATCGACCCCGGTTTGGCCCATACGGGCTGGGGAATTATCGAGGAGCGGCGCGGCGAGGTTCGCTGCCGTGCCTACGGCTGCATTGAGACCAGCGCGGGCAGTCCGCTCGCGGTGCGCCTGTCGCATATCGCCCGCGACCTCAAGGGTGTCGTGGAGCGTTATCGACCCGATACCGCTGCTATCGAGAGCATTTACTTTGGCGCCAACGTTCGCTCGGCCATCCCTACGGCGCACGCCCGCGGTGCTGCACTCGTGGCGCTTTCGGAATGCGCGCTCGAGATTGGCGAGTACACGCCTATGCAGATTAAGCAGGCTGTTGTGGGCACCGGCGCCGCGGACAAACGGCAGGTCGCGTATATGGTTCGTACGCTCACACAGCTCGATCACGACCCACATCCCGACCATGCCGCCGATGCCCTGGCCTGCGCCATCTGCCACGTTAACCTCAGCCGCACCCGGGCGCTTACCGGCGGCGAGTTCTATCAACAGAGAGGAACCGGATACTGATGATCTCCCAGCTCCATGGAACGCTTGTCGAGGCCACGATGAGCTCGGCCGTTGTCGATGTATCGGGTGTGGGCTTTGAGCTCGGCATCTCGGGCAGCACTGCCGCCACGCTGCCTACACCCGGCGGCGAGGTGCGCCTCTATACCCGTATGCAGGTGCGCGAGGACGCCATGACACTTTTCGGTTTTTCCTCAAAGGATGAGCGCACGATGTTCGACCGGCTCGTGTCCGTCTCGGGCGTTGGCCCGCGCTTGGCGCTCGCCGTGCTTTCCACCTATACCGTGGGGCAGCTGTATTCGCTGGTGATGGCCGAGGACGACAAGGGCATGGCCAAGGTACCCGGTGTGGGCAAAAAGACAGCTCAGCGCCTGATCCTGGAACTCAAGAGCACCTTTGCCAAGGATAAGGGCTTTGTGCCGGTCGACGTGATTCCCGGCCAGGTTGCGATGCCGGTTCCTGCCGCCGCTCCTTCGGCGATCGATGATGCCCGTGCGGCACTCCTTTCCATGGGTTTTAGCCCGCAGGAGACCGATGTTGCCCTGAGCGGGTATGATGGGCAGGATATGCGTGTCGAGGACTTGCTCGGCGCGGCGCTTAAGCGACTCGGAATGGATGCGTGATGTGGGAAGCCGATGACTCTCAGGACCTGTGGGCGACGCCCGGCAACTCGCCGGCGGCATCCATGGCGCACGGCGAGCGCATGGTGGGCTCGGAGCTAACGCCCGAGGACCTCGATGTCGACCGCACTTTGCGCCCCCAGCGCCTGGACGACTACTGTGGCCAGGAGCACATCAAGCAGAGTCTGCGCGTGTTGATCGAAGCGGCGCAGAGCCGTGGCGAGACGCTCGACCACGTGATTTTTTCGGGCCCTCCGGGTCTGGGCAAGACCACGCTGGCAACCGTTATCGCCAACGAGCTGGGCGCTCAGATCAAGACCACGAGTGGCCCTGCCATCGCGCGTACGGGCGACCTGGCGGCCATCCTTACTAACTTGCAGCCAGGTGACGTGCTGTTTATCGACGAGATCCACCGCCTCAACCGTTCGGTCGAGGAGGTCCTGTATCCCGCTATGGAGGACTTTGCGCTCGATATCGTGATTGGCAAGGGTCCGGCGGCTCGTTCGATTCGCTTGGATATCCCCAAGTTTACGCTGGTGGCGGCGACGACCCGCTCGGGCATGTTGACCGGCCCGCTGCGCGACCGCTTTGGCATTTCATATCGCCTGGATTACTACACGGTCGAGGAGCTCGCGCAGATTGTGACGCGCTCGGCGACCATTCTGGGCGTGACGATCGACCATCCCAGTGCACTCGAGATCGGCTCGCGTTCGCGCGGCACGCCACGTCTTGCCAACCGCCTGCTCAAGCGCGTGCGCGATTACGCACAGGTGCGCGGCAACGGTCCCATCGAGCTCGATATCTGTCGCCAGGCGCTCGAGTTCTTCGAGATCGATGAGCTCGGTCTGGACTGGATGGATATTCGCATTTTGGAGACGCTCGCTAAGACGTTCTCCGGTCGTGCCGTGGGACTTACGACCCTTGCCAGCGCGGTGGGCGAGGACCCGGGCACGCTCGAGGATGTCTATGAGCCCTATCTGCTGCAGTGCGGGTTGATGATTCGTACGCCGCAGGGCCGTCAGGCAACCCTTCGCACCTTTGAGCACCTGGGGATTGAACCTACCGTTTAGGGCGCTTTGTTTTGGCGGGCTGTTGGGCTATCGCTGGGCATCGGGTAAACATATCGCCGTTCATCGGTTATGGGTGTTTTACTATTGCGCGCCCGTGCTATGCTGAATTGGTCTTTTTCTCATTCGGTAACGAAAGGACCGCCCATGCCTACTGACATCGAAATCGCACGTTCTGTCACGCCGCTGCCTATTACCGAGGTGGCCAAGAACGCCGGCGTCGACGTTAAGCACCTTATTCCGTACGGCTTCGACAAGGCTAAGGTCGACTATTCACTGCTCAACGAGCCGACTGACCACCAGGCCAAGCTCGTCCTCGTGACTGCTATCAACCCAACGCCTGCGGGCGAGGGTAAGACCACCACGACCATCGGTCTGGCCGATGGCTTGCGCCGACGCGGCGTCAAGAGTGCCGTGGCCCTGCGCGAGCCTTCGCTCGGCCCCGTCTTTGGCGTTAAGGGCGGCGCTGCCGGCGGCGGCTGGGCTCAGGTCATCCCCATGGAGGATATCAACCTGCACTTTACCGGCGACTTCCATGCCATCGGTGCTGCCAACAACCTGCTGGCCGCCATGCTTGATAACCACATCCAGCAGGGCAATCAACTCGGTATTGACGTTAAACGCATCACTTGGAAGCGCGTCGTCGATATGAACGACCGTCAGCTGCGCCACGTCATCGACGGTATTGGCGGTAAGGCCCAGGGCGTGCCGCGCGAGGACGGCTTCGATATCACCGTCGCCTCCGAGGTCATGGCAATCCTGTGCCTGTCTACGAGCATTAACGACCTCAAGGAGCGCCTGGGCGAGATCGTCGTCGGCTACAGCTTTGCCGGCGAGCCCGTCCGTGCCCGCGACCTTAAGGCCCAGGGTGCCATGGCTGCGTTGCTTAAGGACGCGCTCAAGCCCAACTTGGTGCAAACGCTCGAGGGCACGCCCGCGTTTGTCCACGGCGGCCCCTTCGCCAACATTGCCCACGGCTGCAACTCTATCATGGCCACGCGTATGGCGATGCGCTTTGGCGATGTCGCCATTACCGAGGCCGGCTTCGGTGCCGATCTGGGTGCCGAGAAGTTCCTCGACATCAAGTGCCGCATGACGGGCGTTCGCCCCAGCGCCGTCGTGGTCGTCGCGACCGCTCGCGCGCTGAAGTACAACGGTGGCGTCGCCAAGGCCGACCTCAATGAGGAGAACCTCGAGGCGCTCAAGGCCGGCATGCCCAACCTGCTGCGTCACGTCGACAACATCCAGAACGTTTATGGTCTGCCCTGCGTGGTCGCCATCAACCGCTTCCCGACGGACACCGAGGCTGAGCTTGCGCTCATCGAGTCCGAGTGCCAGAAGCTCGGCGTCAACGTTAAGCTTTCCGAGGTCTGGGCCAAGGGCGGCGAGGGCGCGCTCGAGCTGGCCGATGAGGTCATGCGTCTGATTGAGCAGCCGAGCGAGCTCAAGTTTGCCTACGAGGACGGCGCCGATGTGGCTGACGCCCTCGAGGCCGTCGCCACCAAGGTTTACCGCGCCGACGGCGTCGACTTTACGCCGGCTGCCAAGCGTCAGCTTGCCGAGCTGCGCGAGAACGGCTTTGGCAACCTGCCGGTGTGCATCGCCAAGACGCAGTACAGCTTTAGCGACAACGCCAAGGCCCTGGGCGCTCCCGAGAACTTCCGCATCACGGTGCGCGAGCTCAAGGTTTCCGCCGGTGCCCACTTTGTGGTCGCACTGACTGGCAGTGTTCTGACCATGCCGGGCCTGCCCAAGGTCCCCGCGGCTGAGAACATCGACGTCGACAACGACGGCAACATCACCGGCCTGTTCTAAGCCTGTTGCCCCTAGCTGCCTGCCCGCCCCGCCGTGCCCTCAAGGCCCGGCGGGGCTTTTGTTTTCTAGCCGCGCTGGAGGCCGAAGAGTTTGGCGTTGCGCTCGGCGACCATCATGTTGATATCGGCGATTTCCATCTCGCCGTCAATGTAGGGCTGGTAGGTGCCATATGGATCGCCGGCTCCCAAGCTGCAGCTTCCGCAGTTATCGCAGCTGCCGTTGCCGCAGCCGGCGAGTGCCAGCTTGATGATTTCCTCGCGCTCGGCACGCGTCGTGTCTTTGATGAGCTTGCTTTTTGCCATGACGTTCCTCGATTCGCTTGTTGCCACCTGTCGCGCATGTCTTGTAGATACCGACGGCCTTTGCCCATCATAGGCTTTTGCGCGGGTAGAATGCATGGATAACTTGATGCTTACAGGCGACGGAAAGGAATCGTTGCATGGATCAGGACAAGACAACCGTGATGGGCGGCTACGGTTCCGCGCAGGCTGGCGATAGCGCCGATGCGACCGGCGTTGTTCCCAACCCCGGTTATACCGACCCCGCCGCGACGCAGCCTTCTGCCGAGCCCACCCGGGTTATGGGCTATGGCGACACGGCGCAGGATTCTTACGCTGCATCTTCGCAAGGCCCCTATGGCAACGCAGCTCCGGACCCGTTTGATTACGCGCCGCAGGATTCTTATGCCGCCTCGACGCCGAATCCCTATGATGACCTGCCACAGAATCCCATTCCGCAGCCTCAGCAGACGACGTATATGCCTCGCACGGCGCAGCCTCGCTACGAGTCGCGGGAGCCGTATCGCGAGTACCCCAAGTCGATTCCGCAATATGGCGAGGACGAGGAGAAGAAGCCGTCGCGTTCGTCGAGCGTGATCAAGAAGATCCTCATCGTGCTGGCGATTTTCTTTGCGCTGTCGGTTGTGTTTGCCATCGTGTCGGGCATGCTCAACAAGCGAGGGAGTTCAACGGCCGATACCGCTGCCGAGCAAACCGAGTCCGCCCCGTCCGGCACCGTCGACCTGAGCGACATCCCGGGGCAGTACTGGTCCAACGCCAAGAAGCTCCTCAAGTCGCGCGGCGCCGATCTTTCGAATGCCGTGGTCCTGACCGATGACGGCTCAACGCCCGTCGTCGATGCCAACTGGGTCGTTACTTCTGCCTACTATAACGACAACGGCAACCTCGAAATTCAACTCACGCACAAGAACAGCTCGGGCAACTCGTCCGACGGCCAAAGCGGTACCGACAGCTCGAGCTCCAATACGCTGGAGGACTTGAGCAACAAGGCACAGGAATTGGGAGACAAGGCGCAAGAGCTGGGCGACAATGCCCAGAACCTGGGCGACACCGCTCAGAACCTGGGTGATATGGCAACGAACGCCTGGGATGCCCTGCAAAACGGCATTTCGGGCGCGCAGGGAAACTAGCGGACGAGCGGAGCGGGGCTACAGCTGCTCGGCCGGACGCTCGGGCGAGCTAAAGCCCGAATCGAACGTGACGACGCACGAGACGTCGGGCCGGCGCTCGTGCACGATGCGCGTGACGAGCTCCAGCAGCTCCTCGTCGGATATGTCAAAGCCGTCGGGACGCACCAGGTCAAATGACACAAAGCCGTCGTGCTCGTGCAGGTCGTGGATGGAGAGCGCGGGGTCGATCTGCATGACGCCGCGCTTGACCCAGCCGCGCAGGTCGTCGCCGGTGGTGGCGATGGGGTCGCAGTGCAGCGTGATACCGATGCCCATCTGCCGTTTGATATCGTGCTCGATGGTGTCCAGGATCTCGTGGTGCTCAAACGCATCGCCCTCGCCGGGCATCTCCACGTGGGCGCTGGCAAACTGACGACCGGGGCCGTAGTCGTGCACCATCAGGTCGTGGGTGCCTAGGACCTGCGGATACGACATGATCTTGTCGCGGATTGCCTGGACGAGCTTGGGGTCGGGCGCTTGTCCCAGCAACGGGCTGATGGCGTCGCGCACTAGGCCCATGCCGCTGATGCAGATGAAGATGCCCACACCCAGGCCTGCCCAGCCATCGAGGTCAAAGCCGGTCGTCTGCGAAATAAGTGCCGCCGCCAAGACCGAGCCCGAGGTGATGACGTCGTTTTTGGAGTCCTGCGCCGTGGCGATGAGCGTCTCCGAGTCGATGCGATCGCCCAGCGTGCGGTTGAACGCTGCCATCCAGAGCTTAACGAGCATGGACGTAGCCAGTGCCGCAAGGGAAATAAACGTGTAAGCGGTGGGCGAGGGCTTGATGATCTTGGTGACCGACTCGAGGATCAGGTTGATGCCGACGGCGCAAACCAGGACGGCGACGAACAGACCGGCTAGGTACTCGTAGCGGCCGTGGCCATAGGGGTGGCCTTCGTCTGCCGGGCGGCTGGCAAGGCGGAACCCGAGCAGGCTCACGATGTTGCTCGAGGCGTCGGAGAGGTTGTTGAAGGCGTCGGCGATGAGGGAGACGGAGCCGGCGAGCAGGCCCGCGATGCCCTTGGCCAGGCACAGGGTGATGTTGAGGCCAATGCAGACGAGGCTTGCGGAAAAGCCCGCGTTGGTGCGGCAAGATGTATCGACCGGCTCGCTCTCGCTGCCGGGAACAAGCGTATGTACCAGCCGATTTACAAATAGCATAGCGGTCGTCCTCACAATCATGGTTAAGGGGATAGTGTAGCTCGCGCGGGGGCGCCGTGCACCGATGCTCAGAAAATGCAGCAATAGTCTGCCGGTGCTAACGAGCGAGCCTTCTCGTCTGCCTGGGTGGTCCATTTTGGGCCACATGGGTATGGGCATGTGCCTGCTTGCTCGACATACTTAATGTCGACAGCCCCTGTGCAAAGGAGGACGTTTCCATGGACGAGATGTTTGCCGTTAAATGTCAAAACTGCGGCGGCCCTATGTACTCGCACCAGGCTAAGCGCAGCTTTGAGTGCGCCTATTGCGGCACGGTCGTTCCGTGGCAGGCGGACGTCGGAGAGCCCAAGAGCGCCCTGGGCATTCGCCATACGCCGCTGACGGTGGTGGATGGACTGCTCAAGCTCACGCATGTGTCGCAACTCGAGCGCCCGGAGGACCCGGACTGGTATTTCTTCAATTCGCACTGGCGCAATCAGTCGGTCCTGGAACATCTGCTGTGGGAGGATCGCGGCACGGCGCAGGAGTTCCAAGAGGCCACGCATGTGAGTATTCCTTGCCCCTTCTGTGGTGCGTCCTTTGAGGGCGAGTCGACCCAGCGCGTGTTTGAGTGCCCGTCCTGCGGCAACAAGATCGGCATTGCCGACCTGCTCAAGCCGGGGACGTTTAGCAAGCGTCTGACCATGGGCGTGGGTGCGGAGTATGTGCCGGATCAGGGTATTCCCTGCGAAATCTCGCCGCAGCAGGCACGTGCCAACGCGCTGCAGCTGGTGCGCCAGTACCCGGATGCCTTTGCCGGGCACGACGTGGAAGATGCGATCCAAAACGACATGATGCTCTTCTATTTCCCCATGGCGCTGGCGGACCTGCGCATGATGGCGAGCTTCCCGGGCAAGGGCCTGAGCAAGGAAACCCTGGTGTACTACGAGGTGCTCGACTGGGCATACCCCAGGGCAAACTACCTGGACGTTCGCCTCATGGGCATTTTGGAGCCGTGGGACTTTGCCAAGGTCGGTCCGTTCGATCCCGCCATGCAGGAAGGCGACTTCCGCGTCGTCTCCGTCGATGCATCTACCAAGGACCAGGTGGTCATTGATAAGTTGGCGCTCGACGTTGCGGGCAACGATGCCGAGGCCGTACTGGGGCTCAAAAAAAAGAGCATCCGAACCTGGGCGCGCAAGGCCCGCAAGCATAAGGATGGCCTGGTGATGGTGCCGGTCTACTTTGTCGATCGTCCGGCGACGGACAGCCGCGATGGCGAGCAGGTGCGCATTGCCGTAAACGGACAGACGGGCCGCGCGGCCGCGGCGGTGTTTAGCGACAAGCGCGAAACGCATATCGTGGCACCGCTCAACCCGAGCCCGCATCTGTCCGGTGAGAGCACCGTGCATGCCACGCCCATCGAGGTCAAATACGTTAAGTCGCCGTTTCTGTACCAGATCGTGCGCCGTGGAGGCGGCGAGCAACCGCGCCAGGTTGCAGCGGTTGCCGAGGGTTCCTACCGAGAGGAGAAGCCCAAACGCAAGGGCTTGTTCGCTGCGATCTTTGGGAAGTAGGGAAGCGCAGCATGGGACGGCTCGCAGGCATGCGGGCTGCCGTCCGGTAGTTTGGCAGGGGGTAGATGTAAATAAACGGTGGAGCGGCTGCAAAAGAGCTGCCTCGCTGGGCAAAATCAGGTTGTGCCGCGGAACCCGCTCCTCAGCTAGTCACACTTCGGAAGCGCGGGCAACGCAGGTATTATCGTCTAAAGGGCCGGCTGCAACCGGCCCTTTTCTGTGGCAGCCAATGGACCCACATCAGACGAAGGCCGCGTCTTTGCCTGTCAGGTCACGCTCGCCAGCCACGGCTAGAATGTCGTTGCCGGCGTCCATGACCGGTATTGTTTCGTAGCGTGCGTCGCAACCGCGAGTGCGCCTGCGACGGCTGCGGTGGCTTCGGTCGCAACGTGCTGCTACCCTTGCGTTTCGCCATTGGTCGCTTCGTTGATGGCGCGGTACTCGGCGCTTAGTTCGCGCGCCAGCTCTTCCTTGCTTGGAAGATACGGCAGGTATTTGGCGGCAAACACTTGGTCGTTGTCTTCGGGCAGCGTGTACTCGACAATCGAATCGCTTTTGTCCGCGCAGAGCACGATGCCTATGGGCGGATTGTCGCCTTCGTTCATGAGCTCGCGCGTGTAGTAGTTCACATACATTTGCATCTGGCCCAGGTCCTGATGCGTAAGGTCGTCCGTCTTAAGGTCGATGAGCACGAAGCAGCGCATCAGATAGTTGTAAAAAACAAGGTCAATATAGAAATGGCGCCCATCAAAGGTGATGCGCTTTTGGCGCGCCTCGAAAGCGAAACCACGGCCAAGCTCCAGCAGGAACTTCTGAAGATGCGTGATGAGTGCCTGCTCTAGATCGCTCTCGCGAAACGCAGTATCGTCCGAGAAACCTAAAAACTCCAGTACATATGGGTCGCGGATGATATCCTCGGGGCGACGAGCCGGGGCGCTCTTTTGGATTTCCTGGGTGACGGCCTCCTTGTCCTTGCTGGCAAGTAGGCGCTCGCGGAACATGGTGTTGATCTGGCGTTCGAGCTGACGCGTGCTCCAACGAGAATCGGCGCATTCGTTCATGTACCATGTTCGAGCATCAGGGTCGGTTATACGCGATAACCTGCGGTAATGTGTCCAATTCAATTCGGAACGCAGCGCGTTCCGGATTGGGAACGCAAGATAAAACTGACGCATGTATCTTAAGCTTCTGGCGTTGAAGCCTCTGCCAAAATCCTTAGTCAATCTAACGGCAAGTTCGTCGATCAGTGCATCGCCATACTTGGCGCGCTCCTCTCCGCCCTGTTCATCAACAATACTCTTGCCGATCTCCCAATATGCCTCAACCATCGCAAAGTTAACGGCGGTATAGGCCTTGTCGCGAGCGGCGTTGAGAATTGAGGAGACCTGCTTGTAAAAACCTTCGGGCACGATTGCCGATTCTCCACGGTTTACCAGTTCGCCCATCACTGTCGCCCCACTTTCCTCTTGTGGAATGCATCTTTATCGCATTTAGTTTAAAGCCTCGCGCGGACACGAATTGCTGTGCTGTCTGGCACCTTCGCATGGGAGCCTTGCGGTGACTAAAATGTGGCAATAGAGACAGTTTTCACGAACCCCACGGGAGTGACACGCATGGACAACAACACCTTGCTGTTTCAGGACAAGGGTTCGGGTAGGTTTAAAGACGTTAAGATCTACCCCAAACGTATTGAGGTGCTCAAGAAGGGCACTTTTGGCGGCAAGCACACCGAAAGTGTCTATCTTAAGGACATCACGGGGGTCAACAGGATCAAGGGGCGCGACGTTTTCCTGCGTAACAGGCTGTTGACTGCTTGTGTTTTTAGCCTGAGCAGTCGTGCGAAGGCCCAGGAGTTCGTGAATGCGTTGAACTCGGTGATGTAGTCGATAGTGGCGTTCGGGCCAGACTTACGCCCGCGCATCGGGCGGCACTGAGGCTGGTCGCTCAGCCTGCGAGTTTTCTGAACACACCACCTCTTCATTTGCAAAAAGCTAGGGGCACAGAACGGTATTCTGCGCCCCTCATCAAATCGATGTGTCCAAAAAGGTCGGCTGGCCTATTCGTCAACGTTCCCGTTGTTTTCGCGGTCATTTGCAAGCATCGCTGCGCCGGCGACCGTTGTCGCCACGGCGGCAGCGGCGAGCCCGGCGGCAATGCCGGAGCCATCGCCCGTGCCGGCGAGTTTTTCGCCCGAGCTCTTGCCCTTGTTGCCCTTACCGTTCTTATCAGCGCTGCCTGCGTTGGAACCCGTGCCACCGTCGGTGCCGCTGCCGGTGCCGCCCGCACTGCCCGAGGCCGCTACGGTAAAGCTTGCGGCTCCGTCGCTGGCGAGCGTGTAGTTCTGCGCCGCGTTGCCCAAGAGACCGTTCACGCGCACCCAGTACGTCCCTGCGGCAAATGTTTCGCCCTCGGCCATCGCCGTTCCCGGAGCGCCGTTCGCGTCGTGCACAAACTCGAGCTGGGCCGTGCAGGCATCGGTTTCGAGCTTGCCCTCGAGTGATGCCGCAATCTTGGCGCGCACGTCTTCGCCGGCCTTAAGGCCTTCGAGTCCCTCAAAATGGGGCGTCAGCGCGCGTGGATCGATATCGATGGGCACAGAGCCCTGCAGCCCCGTAACGGTCTCGTTGCCCAGGGCGTCGACATCCACATATTCGATGGCAAACGCATGGCCCGAAGCCGCCACGTTGAGTACGTTGCTGCTGTCGACAAGGCGGAAATGACCCTCGCCAACGGTCTTGCCGTCCTGGAGCGAGGCGTCGCTCAGCGAGTTGCCATATGTCATGTGCATGCGGGCTGGGAGGTAGCACGAAGCTGTCTGCTTGTGCTGTGTATCGTAATCGTAATTGCGCTGGTAGATGCTCCGGGCCAGCGCCGCATCAACAAAGTCGGATGCGATGATGCCAATGTGCTTGAGGTAATCTGACTTCGTATCCTTGTTGTCGCTGGGGTTGATGTACGGGCTCTTGTACAGATGCTCGTTGACCACTCGTGCCGAGGTAAAAGGATTGCCTCCGTGCGACAAGCCCGTGCAGCTGGTGTAGTTGATAGACCAGCAACGCTCCTGGACTGGCACCTTGGCCCCGTCATCGTCCACGACGTCCACCTTGTTGCGCGTGCGCCCGGTCGTTTCCTTCAGCGCATTATCGACCCAGCTGAGCTTGTCGGTTCCCGTGAGTTTGTACTTGTCCTGGGCATATACCTTGGTGCAATAGGGCTCTTCATTGCCCGTTTCCCCTATGGCTTCAAATCCCCGCGCGTCTTGGACGAGACACATCGACTGCCCGGAATGCACCTTGATCTTGTCATCCCATTGGGTGAGGTCGAGGCCCCACGTGTGGCCGCTTACGCTGTTGCCGGCGAGCCCAAATCGACGCAGCAGGACGATCTTTCCGCGCACCTCGCCCAGCGTGGGGACGTGGCTCGACGTGTAGAACAGGTTGGGGTTATCGGCCATAACCTTGGCGAAGGCCGTCGTTATGCTTTCGTCGGTAGCCTCATCGTTGCCGCGCGATGCGAGCATGATGAGCGCTTCTGACGGGTTTTCGTTCAAAAACGTTTTGAAGGACCCGATGACATCGGAGAGATGCAGATAGTTCCCGTCTTTTTTGAGTAGGTAGAAAATCCCGTGGTCGATGCCGGGGTCATCGCCCTTTCCGAGCCGGATATCAAAATAGCGAATGCCTTCGAGCAACTGCGTGGGAATGTAATCCTGCTGGCATTTTACTTGCGAGGATTGGGGCTCAGTGTCGTTGTCCACGCTGCAGGTGCCCGAATCGTGCGTACCCGGGATGCTCAGCTCGTCGAGGAACTTGTCGTCGTCGACGTATTTCATCCAACATGGTCCGTCGACGTAGCTGCTGTACGTGATCCAGTCGAGGCTGCTAACCGTGGCATCGTTCTTTTTCATGTCGTAACCGATAAGTTCGAGCTCCCACGGAATGCTCTTACTCTTATGGCAGATCTTATTGTTGTCCTGGTCTTTGCCGTTCGATTCTATTGCCAGGTACTTAATGTCTTTTTTCTCGGTTTCTTTCTCGACCGTGCGGTCTCGGATGATGTAGGTTCCGTTTGATTGACGCTCGAACGCAAAAGCGCGGCTGGGCTTGTTGTCATACTCGCCGCCCCATACGTGGATGACCTTTCCATCTTTGTCCGAGTCGTCGTCGACCGACCAAATGCTGCAGCCCGTCTTTTTATGCTCTTCGAAATTGAGCAAGGTGCGGATGGCGTACCAGTTTGTATCGTCCTTCTTGGTCGTTACGTTCTCAAGGATGAGCTTGCTGGACGTGCCGTCGTTAAACAGGTGGCAGACGTTGCCGCGAACGTTGCCGTCTTGGTTGACGCTCGCGGTGCGAAAATAGCCCGCGGGGCGAAGGCGAATGACGAAATTGTGGAGGCTGTCCGACGCTGTGGCAGCGTCGTCTGCAAATGCCGCGCGCACGGGAAGGCCCAATCCCGCGGTTTCGGGCAGGCTTACAAAAGGCGACAATGCTGCGAGTCCTAGGCCCAACGTGAATGCTCGACGGCTGATGGCGTGGTGTTCGGTCATAACTCCTCCGTTCGCAGGGTGCGGTTATGCGCTCGTTTTGGATACTATACTGCCCAGATGTTTAAAGGCGTCGGCTTAAATTGTCTGCATGGCGCTATTGATCGGCGGGCGGACGTGCTGAGGCGCTTGTCTATTGGTGCTACTGGCGCGCTTGGGATAGTTTTGGAGTCCGGCATCCTCGCGTTCGCCAGCTACCGGCATAAGAAAGGGAGGGCCGGTGAGCCGACCCTCCCTTGGTACGAAGCGCTGGGTTACTGTCGCTTGCTTCGCTGCGCTCGTGTTTCCCGTTGCGCTCGCCAGTCGCTTAGCGCTTAATCTCGATATCGTCGAGCTTGACGTCCATGGCCTCGGTCTTGGCCTTGGCGATGTCATCGGCAAATTCCAGAGACTTCATCATGGTTTCGACGGCATCCTTGTGCTCCTCGACGTTGTCGATGCGCACGTAGACGCTGCCGCCGCCTGCTTCGGTGAAGTACTCAGTCGTCACGCCGCCCGAGTGTGTATAGGAAGCGTTGCGCCAAGTCTTGCCGTTGTACTTGACGGGGTCGTTCTCGGTCCACTCAAAGCTGGCATTCCACTTTGCCTCGTAGTCGAACAGCTCGTCGGCGTTCTTGTCAGGATCGAAGACGGGGATGAAGCGGTCGCTGGCGTGCTCGCTCTCTGTGAACTTAAACTGGGCCCTGTCGGCGGTGTCGCCTGCGACGTCGGTGATCTCGACGCCCTCGGGGACCTCGACCTTAAACCAGATGAAGTCGGTCCTCATATCCACGGCTGGTTTTTCTGCTCCGCCGCCACCGCCACTTCCGGTAGCGCCGCCGCTGCCACCGCAGCCCACCAGGGCAACTGCGGCAAAGAGACTGATGCAGAGGGTGAGAATCGCAAAGGCCTTCTTTTTCATGGTCGTGTCCTCCTCGATCTGTAACCGCCCATGGATTACCTGCCTTTACTGTACGCGCGAGCGGCTCGTTCAGGTGGGCCATGTGTCCCATTCTGGGGGCCTGATTTGCGCCGACAAGTGGCAATATGCCCGGGTGTAAAAGAGGGGAGGGCCGGCCGATCCGATCCTCCCCTGGCTGGGCGTCCGATCATTTAATGACTGCGCATGCGATGCTGCGTGCGAGCCCCTAATGCTTGATCTCGATGCTCGAAATCTCGACTTCGCGTGCCTCGGCAACTGCCTTCGCCATGTCATCGGGAAACTCGATGGAGTTGAGGAGCGCCTCGGCTTCTTTCTTATGCAGATCGAAGTTCGAGATGAGGACGTAGACGCTTCCCGGCTCAACGTCGGTAAAGAGGAGGGTTGAGACGCCGCTGTTGTCCTCGTACGTTCCGACGAGCCACGTCCTGCCGTTATACTCGACGGACCCGCCATCCTTCCACTGGAACGTATCACCTTTCTTTTCTGCCTGGTCGGCGTGGGATTCCTCTGCCGTCAGCGCTTTTTTCCAAACGGGGATAAAGCGATCGGCCGAACCGTTCTCGTCTTCGGGGAAGGTGAGCTGGACCCTGTCGGCATTCTTGCCAGCGGAGTCGCTTACGCCAACGCTCTCGGGCATCTCGACCTTAAACCAGATAAAGTCGGTCTTCTTGGCGACGGGAGTTTTTTCCTTGCCCTCGCTCTTGGATGCGCTGCTGCCCCCGCCTCCGCTTGACGCACTTCCGCCGCAGCCCACAAGGGCGAGTGCGGCAAAGAGGGCGATGCAAAGGGAAAGAATCGATAGGGTCTTATTCTTCATGGTGGCGTCCTCCTTGTCTGTCGGTGACATCACGGCACCGCGGGTTGTTGGAGCCGTTGGTGTATGTTGCTATTCGCAAGCGTGGCGGATGTCGTTGTGTGTGGTGCGGCGATACCTCCGTTCTTAGTTTTCGGCCGTTGAGTGGCCGTGCCCCAACGGGTTCCTTACTTATAGATATGCCCCAGCTTGTGCTGCCCGGGAGTCTCGAAAGGTGGGCCATGTGTCCCATGTTTGGGGCGCTAGGCGCATGGGGCGGCACGGCTCGGCATCGGCTTTTTCATGTTGCGCAACAGCGCCCTGGGTGGGGGCGTATAGACTTGGCTGTGACAAAAGCTAAACCACGAAAGGTCGAACGATGTTCTGTCAAAAATGCGGACAGCAAGTGCCTGATGGATCGACGTTTTGTACGCACTGTGGGGCCTCGCTGGCGGGTGGCTCCGCGCCGACATCTGCAGGCGCTGGTCCTTCCTCTGCCCCGGGCCTGACCCAGTCGATGCCACCGGTCGCGTCCGCGCCTCAAAAGCCTAAGAGCAAAGCTCCGATTGTCATCGCGGTGGCGTGTGCCGCCGTGGTACTCCTCGGGGGTGGCACGGTGTTTGCGCTCACGATGCTTAACGGGTCCAAGAGCTCCGACACGCAAATCTCGGTGATCGATACTGGGTCTTCGGACGAGAAAGATTCTCCTGCCAAGAAGAAGGATGACAAGTCCAAGGCCAAGCAGTCTTCGTCGTCGGATGACGAGGCCGTTCCCGAGGACGAGTCGGCATACTACGGTTCGGGCGATTCGGACGATTACCTGACCGACGTGCATACGTACACGAACGACATGCATCCTTATAGCATGTCGATTCCCAACCGTTTTGAGATGGAAGATACTCCCAGCGGCAGCAGCACAAGGTACGAGGATCCGGAGACGGGTTTTGTGATCGGCCTGTCTGGCTACGTCAACATTAACGACGAAACTGCACACGAGATGTTTGTCGACGTGGACACCTCGGGCAAGGCCGACCTCTATACCGCAGAGCGCGACAACTGGTACGTGGTCTCGTGGTGTGAGGACGATACGATCATTTACGAAAAGACGATCGTCACGGATTCGACGATTGCCACGGCGCATTTGGAGTACTCGACTGCAAACCGCGACATGGGGTCGAAGATTATCGACACGCTGCTGCCGACGTTTCAGGTGGACTAGGCGCCCGTGCCTATAGCCGGCAATCGGAAACGCCGATAGCCAGAGCTCCTGACAGCCTTTGTCTTATGGGCTAGACTGACTTGGACAAGATCGATGAATGGGACAACCGCTTCCTGGCGTCGTTGTCCCATTTTTTATTATGCGTGCGGTCCGTGGTGGCCGGCGCGGTGGGCAGAGGTGTTTCGATGAGCCAAGAGATGATGGATAAAACCTGTCGCGGTTTTGCCGAGGCGTTGGCTGCACGCGAGCCGGTTCCCGGCGGCGGCAGCGCCAGCGCGTTTGTGGGAGCACTGGGTGCCTCGCTGTGCGGGATGGTTGCTCGCTATGGCGCGACGAACCCCGCGCTTGCCGATCGCGCGGACGATCTGACGCACGCGTTTGCCCAGGCAGACGAGCTGGCTCAGGAGCTTGTGGGTCTGGTTGCCGAGGACGTTCGTGCGTACGGCCAGGTGTCTGCGGCATACGGTATTCCTCGTGATGACCCCGCTCGACCCGCGGCGATTCAGGATGCGTTGCACGTGGCCGCCATGCCGCCATATCGGATCATGGATGCCTGCGGGCGCGCGCTGGCGCTGCTCGAGGACATGGCGGACAAGGGCTCCCGACAGCTGCTCTCCGACGTGGCGTGCGGTGCCGTGTTCTGCCGCGCTGCCATGCAGGGCGCGAGCTTGACGCTCTTTGCGAACACCACGTCTATGAAGGATCGTGCCCGCGCCGAGGAGCTCGAGGCTGCATGTGACGAGCTGCTCGATACGTGGCTGCCGCGCGCCGATGCGCTGGCGCGCCGCGCCGCTGACGCCGCAAGGAAGAGGGGATAGCCATGGCAGAGCTGTTGAAGGGTGCTCCCGTTGCCCGTGCGTTGACTGAGGAGCTTGCCGCTCGCTGCGTGGCTTTGCGCGAGCACGGCGTTGTTCCGACGCTGGCCATTGTCCGTGTAGGCGAGCGCGAGGACGACCTGTCCTACGAGCGCGGCGCACTCAAACGCTGCGAAAAGGTGGGCATCGAAGCTCGTCGCGTGTTGCTTCCTGCCGATGTTTCGCAGGACGAGCTATTGGCGGCTATTAAGGACATCAATGCCGACCCCGCTGTTCACGGCTGCCTGATGTTTCGTCCGTTGTCCGCTGGGCTTGACGAGGATGCCGTTGCCGCGGCACTCGATCCCGCCAAAGATGTTGACTCCATGACGTCGGCCTCGCTGCTTACCACGCTTTCGGGTCGTGGCGAGGGCTTTGCTCCCTGCACGGCCGAGGCCGTGTTGGCGTTGCTGGACCATTACGGCGTTGAGTTGGATGGGGCCAAGGTTGCGGTCGTCGGTCGGTCGCTGGTGATTGGCCATCCCATTGCCGCCATGCTTACGGCTCGCAATGCCACGGTGACGACGTGCCATACGCATACGCGTGACTTGGCTGCCGAGTGTCGTGCGGCTGATATTGTTGTTGCCGCGGTTGGACGTGCGCGCACGATTGGCGCGGATGCGGTTCGCGAGGGCCAGACGATCATCGATGTGGGTATTAACTGGGACGAGGCCGCCGGCAAGCTGGTCGGCGACGTCGATTTTGATGCTGCGGAGCCGATCGTTAACGCCATCACACCCGTGCCGGGCGGCGTGGGGGCTGTGACCACTGCGATTCTCGCCAAGCACGTGATCGTGGCGGCGGAGCGCGCATCGAAATAGGCGTTTTGGGCTGTTTGAGGGGTTAGCCATATACCACGTGGTCATAAAACGCCAAATATGAGTACTGTTGCCAAGATAGTCACATATGTTTTACGTCTTTTAGACTCCCTAACGATATTCATTCTCGTCGGGGAGCCCATTTTATTGAACATATGGGGAATAACGTTGTCTTGCTTTTGGACAATTGGGGATTTCCGGCACTCATTACAAGGAAATTTGCTGTTACTAAATTGGTGACAGTACTCATATTTGGCATTTTTTGCCCACAGGGGCTGCCGGGGCGGCGGTTTCGCCCTTTTTGCGCCGAAGCGATACACTGTTGCCGTTTGATTTCTTCGCTCAAGGAGGATGCGCATGCCGTGCACAACGATTTTGGTTGGTAAGAACGCGAGCTATGACGGGTCGACCCTGGTCGCCCGCAACGAGGACTCGTCCAACGGGGTGTTTGAGCCCAAGCGCATGCGCGTAGTGCATCCCGACGAGCAGCCGCGTGTCTACACGAGTGTCCTGAGCCACCTGACCGTTGAGCTGTCCGACAATCCCATGCGTTACACAAGCGTCCCCGACGTTGTCCCGGGTCATGGCATTTGGGCCGAGGCCGGCTTCAACGAGCTCAATGTTGGCATGTCCGCAACCGAGACGCTCACCACCAACGAGCGCGTCCGCGGCGCCGATCCGCTTGTCGACTACGTGCCCGCCAAGGGCAACGAGGGCGAGGACGGCTACGTCCCGGCGCAGCCCGGCGGTCTGGGTGAGGAGGACATGGTGACCCTGGTGCTGCCGTACGCCAAGTCTGCCCGCGACGGCGTGCGTATCCTGGGCGACCTGCTCGAGCGCTACGGCACCTACGAGAACAATGGCATCGCCTTTAGTGACGTGGACGAGATCTGGTGGCTCGAGACCATCGGCGGCCACCACTGGATTGCCAAGCGCGTGCCTGACGACGCCTATGTGACCATGCCCAACCAGCTGGGTATCGACAGCTTTGACCTGGATGACGCCGAGGGCGCCCAGGCCGACCACATGTGCTCCGCCGACTTGCGCGCCTGGATGGCCGAGTGGCATCTGGACCTGACGCTGGGCGTCGAGGGCGACGGCCCGGCTGCGGTCTTTAACCCGCGCGAGGCCTTCGGCTCGCACAGCGACAGCGACCACGTCTACAACACGCCGCGCGCGTGGTACATGCAGCGCTGTCTCAACCCCAGCGACGTGTGGGATGGCCCCGACGCCGACTACACGCCCGAGAGCGACGATATCCCCTGGAGCCGCGTGCCCGAGCGCAAGGTGACCATCGAGGACATCAAGTACGTACTCTCGAGCCACTACCAGGGCACGGAGTACGATTGCTACGGTAGCAAGGGCACGCCCGCTACGCGTGGCGCATATCGCCCCATCGGCATCAACCGCAACAGCCAGCTCGCCGTGTTGCAGCTGCGTCCCTATGCGCAGCCGGCCTATCGCGCCGTGCAGTGGATGGCGTTTGGCTCCAACTCGTTTAACGCGCTGGTTCCGCTGTACGCCAACGTCGAGACCATGCCCGAGTACTATGCCGACACGCAGGCTCGCGTGACGTCCGAAAACTTCTACTGGGCCAACCGCCTGATCGGCGCGCTGGCTGACGTCCGCTTCCATGAGTGCGGTCGCGCGGTCGAGGATTATCAGGAGAAGGTCGGTGGCATGGGCCACAAGCAGATCCATGACGTCGACGCTGCCGTAGCCGCTCTGCCCGAGGCCGAGGTGCCTGCCGAGCTTGCACGCGCCAACGAGGAGTTTGCCGGGCGTGTTCGCGTGGAGACCGATGCCCTGCTGGGCAAGGTGCTCTACACCACGAGCTGCGCCATGAAGAACTCTTTCGCGATGAACGACAACGTGAGGTAGGGATTTCCCGTCGATCGAATAGCGCTAAAACGCTTTGTCGCTTTCGCTCGATCTTGGGTACAAGAACGCCAATGCAGTTGTTTGTGATTGGAGACAACCATGGTTATGAAACTCGATCAGCTTGTTAACGGCGCCATCAACGTTGGCTTTGGCGCTGCCGCCGTTGCCGTCGAGGGCAGCAAGAAGGTTCTCGACGACCTCAGTACCAAGGGCGAGCAGGTCCGCAAGGACACCGCCACCCCCGATATCGCCCGCAGTGTGTCCGACATGTTCGAGCAGGCCGGCGGTACCATCTCCGACCTGACCGAGCGTCTGGGCATGCAGGGCGAGACCGCGGCCCAACGCGTGCTCGACGAGCTCATTCTTGCTCGCGTCCGCGTCATGACCGCCCCCGAGCGCACGGCCTTCCTGGCCCATGTGCGCGACATCGTCGATTCAGTCGAGGACAACGTGACCTCGGTGCCCGTCGAGTCCGTTGAGCCCGACGATGCGAAGGATACCGAAGAGGCCGAGTAGCAGCGCAGATGGCAGATTCCACTACCGATTATAACAATCTAGATCCCTTGGGTGACGAGGCGGCGGTTGTCGACGAGGTCGATGCCGCCGTCTCGGGCGCTCGCAAGAAGCCTCGCGCTGTCGATATGGTGCCCGAGGAGCCCGATGCGATGGCACCGGACGAGGAATACCAGCTCACGCCGGCGGGTCGTCGCGAACGCATCGGGCAGATTGTTCGCTTGGTCAAAAAGTACCGTGTGTGGGATAACCTCACGCCGGTTCGCTTGCGCCGCCTGCTCGAGGAGCTCGGCCCCATGTTCGTCAAGATGGGGCAGATTCTGGCCAACCGGTCCGAGATTCTGCCGCAGCGCTTTTGCGATGAGCTGCGCCGTCTGCGTTCCGACGTGGAGCCGGTGCCCTACGAGGTAGTGCTCCGCTGCTTGGAAGAGGAATACGGCCTGCGCCTGGGGGAGATGTTCGATGCGATCGACCCCAATCCGCTTGGTAGCGCATCGCTCGCGCAGGTGCACCGCGCCCGCCTGGTGACCGGCGAGGACGTGGCCGTTAAGGTGCAGCGCCCCGGTGCGCAGCAGGTTATGGCACAGGACATCGATATCATCCGCTCGGTGGTGCGTATCGTTTCCAAGTTCGTCAACACCGATCAATTCGTTGATCTGCACGGCGTAGTCGAGGAGTTGTGGACCTCGTTTCGCGAGGAGACCAACTTTTTGGCCGAGGCCAAAAACCTCAACGACTTCTACGAGTTCCATAAGAGCGTTCATGGCGTGACGTGCCCTAAATCCTATCTGGACCTGTGCACCGAGCACGTGGTGGTTATGGACTACGTCGACGGCATTTCGATCGCCGATCCCGAACGCTTGGTGGCCGAGGGCTATGACTTGGAAAAGATCGGTGCCGCGATTGTCGAGGACTACTCTACGCAGATGCTCGATGACGGTTTTTTCCATGCCGACCCGCATGCGGGAAACATCATCCTCAAGGACGGCATTGTCTACTTTATCGACTTGGGCATGGTCGGACGCATGTCGAGCCACGATCGCGGTATCGTCAAGGACATGATTTTCGCCGTGGCCGAGGTTGACGTGCCCAAGCTCAAGGATTCGCTCATGCGCTTCGCCGTGACGCGTGGCGACTCGGCTGAGCTCGATCATTCGGCCTTTTTGTCCGATCTTGACTTTATCGTGGCTGACTTTGCGGGCCTTGACCTGAAGGATCTGGATATCGGCGAGTTTTTGACCTCGCTGCTAAACTTGGCGCGCAAAAACGACGTTGAGCTGCCGAGCGTGGTGACAATGTTCGCGCGCGGCATGGTGACGCTCGAGGGTCTGCTGACCGAGTACATGCCCAACGTCAACATGATCCAGATCATCCAGACGCACATCAAAAACGAGAAGAGCACTTATGCGCGCGTGCGCGACATGGGGCGCGATCTTGCCGCGAGCAGCTATCGCGCGGCGAAGGGCTCGCTCGAGGCGGCCGAGTATCTGGGCCTGGCTTCGCGCATGCTCACGCGCGGTCAGCTTAAGGTGAACACGCAGATCATGAGCAGCGATAAGGCGCTGCGACAGCTGGGCGGAATTATCGACCGCATGTCGATGGCTATCGTTATCGCTGGCCTGTTTATCGGTTCGTCGGTGGTGTACTACGCGCGCATCGAGCCGGTTGTGTTCGGTATCCCAGTCATTGGCTTTATGGGCTACGTGAGCGCGCTGGTGCTGGCGCTTATGCTGGGTCGCAATATCTGGCTCAACAGCCACGGCGGCAAGCACTAGAGGCTGTGACCGTCACCACATTCTCCTATCGCAAACAATAGCTTTTACCTTGGGCTTCGCCTGCGTGCGAGGCCCTTTTGCGTGATAGCATATTGACGGTTTTAATCGATGGCCTAGATGGTGGTGCGGAGACGCACGAATGCGCGGTTTTCCTGCGCGTTTGGGAGAATCGGGGTGCAAGTCCCCAGCTGTACCAGTAACCGTGATTCCTCTTGGCTCGGGATGTTCGCGTCGCAGATCGGACGGCGCGCCCGAGTCGTTAAGGTTAAGTCGGATCGCCTCCCATCTTGCATGCGGCTGCGGCGTATGCCGCCGGTGTGCATAGGGCTCTGGAGGGAAGGGGGACCCCGATGGGGGAACTCGAGCGCAACATGCGCGATGACGTGGGGCAGCTTCAAGGCAACGCTCCAAGTACAGACAGTAGGAGACAAATGGATATGTTTGAGGACGAGTGCCAGCGTGCCTCGCTTCGTCGCCGTGGCGTAATCGCGCGCGGCGTGGCAAAGCGCTGCCTGGTGGCATTCCTGGCCTTCGCGATGGCCTTTGGCACCACGCCGGTTCAGCTGTGGGCCGAGGGTGCCGAGGGCATTACCGACGCTGTGGCTCAGGCTACGACGCCAGGCGAGGACGCAGCGCTTGCGGGCGGTACCGCTGAGCAGAGCGGCGCCGAGGTTTCGGATTCCGGGAGCGCGCCTGCAGCTAGTGCCGCCACTACAGAGGCAGCAACTGGCGACGAAGGCTCGGCGACGGGGGAGAGCCCTGCCACGAGCGAGCAGTCTTCGACGGCATCCGCTGGCCAAGCAGGATCTGCCGCCGCGGCTGCCGTCCAGACAGAGAACCCGACAGAAACTGGCGATGTCGTCAAGAAGCAAATCGAGGTCTCGTTCTCGATTATCGGCACCGATGCCGACGGCAAGGCTCAGACCTGGGTGGCGCCTACGCAGCTCAAGCTCGACGAGGGCGCGACGGCTGCGGATGCCTTCATTAAGCTGCAGGAGAAGACGGGCTTCAAGGCGAAGTACGATCCGAACACGGCATACGGTTTCTACCTCGAAAGCATCACCTCCCCGAGCGATGGCCGCACGCTTGCCTACGATCCGACGACTCATGCCTACTGGCAGCTGTTCGTCGACGGCGCGTCTTCCTCGGTTGGCGCGAGCAGCGTCAAACTCACCCAGGGGCAGAAGATTGAGTTTGCCTATACGGCTGGTAGCGCGTCCCCTGTCGTTAAGGACCAGCTTGCTGCGAATGTGACCGTCATTGGTCGCGATGCCCAGGGCAAGACTCAGACCTGGGTCGACAACGCGCAGTATGTGGTGACGTCCGGTTCGAGCGCGCTTGATCTTACGAAGGTCGCGCTTGAGGCGAATGATATTGACGCCGTTGCTGCGGGCTCCTTCATTCTGAGCCTTAAGTACAACGGTGTTGAGCTGGGTACGCCCCAAGATTATTCGACCTATTGGCAGCTGTTTATCAACGGCAAGTCGAGTGACTATACGGCGGACAGTGTCACCATCCATGCTGGCGATACCGTCACGTGGTTCTACGGTGGCTGGGGAGACCAGTTGCCGTCCGATTCTGTCCATGCTTCCGTTCAGGTGCTTGGCAAGGACAAGGACGGCAAGCAGCAGGTTTGGGCTTCGACGGGCCAGACGAGTCTCAAGGCGGGCTCTACTGCTAAGGACCTGTTGGAGCAGACTGGTCTTAAACTCAAAGCTACAGAAGAGTCTTGGGGTTGGTACCTTAGGGGCATTACCTCGCCGCTTGACGGTAAGACCTATTGTGGCTCTGATGCTGCGACCAATAGCTATTGGCGCTTCTACGTAAAGGGCAAGTCCGACGCAAAGTACAAGTTCGCCGACGTTGGCGCTGGTGCCTACGAGCTCCATGAGGGTGACGCCGTCACCTTTATGTATGCTGGCGACAGCGATGCCCTCCCTGGTCAGGTGCTTGGATCCGCCGATATCATCGGCCCCGATGTCAACGGCAACAATACTCGCTGGGGCTCGGCAAGCAATGTTTCCCTGCCCGAAGGCTCTACGGCTCAGGACCTTATTGAGACGGTTCTGAAGGCGAAGGGCATTGATTACAAGGCCTCCCAGAGTGGTGCATACTGGTCCATTACTTCGCCGTTCGAAGACAAGTCTTACGGCTATGATGGTGCGACCGGTAAATACTGGCATCTGTATATCAACGGAGAGTCCTCATCTCTCTGTGCCAACCAGGTCACGCTCAAGAGCGGCGACAAGGTTACATTTGCCTACACCACCGAAAAATCGCCCATGCCCGATCCCGACAAGATTGTCGTGGACCCGAGTGCGACGACTCCTAATTGGGATGCCGAGTGGGCCGGCTACGGCAACAGTGGCAACGGTTCGACCGTAACGGATGCCAAGACGCCTGCGCAGGCCGCCGGTCTTAAGTGGGCCTTCGATTGGAAGGCCGAGTCTGGCCAGCAGTATGCCAACTGCAGCGAGCCTGTCATCGCTAACGGCTTTGTGTACATCGCGACCGAGAACGAGCTCATTAAGATCGATTCGTCCACGGGCAAAAAGGTTGCCTCTGCGCCGCTTGCCTCCAAGGCGAGTTATACCTCTCGTCCGATCTACACCAATGGCCTTATCATCGTTCCGCTCAACGGCGGTGCGGTCCAGGCGATTACTGCAGACAAGCTGATCTGCAAGTGGCTGACGCCCGGTTTGACGGACTTGACGCAGAGCTCCTGCACCGTCGTTTCGGACGGCGAGTGCGTCTATGTTGGTACGGTCGATATTTCGCATGATGAGAACTACAACGCGACCTACGGCAACGGCTCCTTTATGCGCATTAAGATTGCCACGGGCGAAGTTTCTTGGCAGAACATCGACCCTGCCGAGGGCTATTACTGGACTGGTGCGGCTTTGACGGATAAGTATGCCATCGTTCCTACGAGCGCGGGTACGCTTAAGTGCATTGATAAGACGACGGGCGATGTCGTTTCGACCATGAAGCTCGGCGCTCTCGCGAACGCCGACTGTGTCGCCGATCCGTCCAATGGTTCGACCTTCTATCAGAT
This sequence comes from Collinsella sp., assembly GCA_014871655.1. Classification (GTDB taxonomy): domain Bacteria; phylum Actinomycetota; class Coriobacteriia; order Coriobacteriales; family Coriobacteriaceae; genus Collinsella. The sequence continues at coordinate 52,121 of WGSK01000006.1, forward strand.
GACGCACGATGGAAAGCTCCATGTGATTTCGCTTTCGGCGAAGGGCGTACTGAGCGAGCAGAAGACGGTCGACCTGGGTCTTACGAATAACATGAGCGCCCCGGCGGTGGCTGGCGAAAACTTGATTGTCGGCGGACAGACGGCTACTGGCTCTGCTCTGGCTCTCTATAATCTGAAGACCGGTAAGACCACGATGGTCACCGCTGCTGACGGTAAAGAACTTCCGGCCGGATTTAACGGTATTGCTGCTACTCCGTTGGTGAGTGTTCAGGGCGGCAAGACCTATGTGTACTTCACCGTTAACAGCGCGGATAGCAAGGATTACGTCAACTACTCTGCTGGTGGTGGCGTGTATCGCTATACGCTCGGCGATGCAGAGGCGACGCAGATTTATGATGCGGCTGGCCATTACCAGCACTGCGACTCCCCGGTCATTGCCGATGCATCTGGCAACCTGTACTACATCAATGACTCGGGCACGCTGTTCAAGCTTGGGGCCGTTGAGTCTTGGACGGTTGCCTTTAATTCCAATGGCGGGTCTGCTTGCGACACTAAGTTTGTTGCTACGGTCGATGGCAAGCTGGTCAAGCCGGCCGATCCGACGCGCGATGGCTACACTTTCGGCGGTTGGTATACCGATGAGGCTTGCACGCAGGCGTATGACTTCAGTACGCCGGTAACGGCCGATCTGACGCTGTATGCCAAGTGGACCAAGAATGCCGTTAACCCTGGCGGTAATGGCGGTTCTGGCACTAATGGTGGCAACGGTGGCGCTGGCAACGGTTCCGGTGCTGGCGCTGGCACTGGCACGGGCTCCGGCTCCGGCACGAAGGGCCAGCAGGCTGGCGGCGCTGTCGCCCCGGGCCAGAAGCCGGTGACCAAGACGACGGTGTCGACCAAGACTGAGACCAGGGACAACAAGTCCGACAAGAAGGACTCCGATAAGTCCGATAAGAAGGACGAGAAGAAGTCTGACAAGAAGTCTGACAGGAAGGACGGCAAGTCCGACAAGAAGTCCGATACGGGTGCTGTTTCCACGACCACTGCTAAGAAGTCCTCTAGTGCTTCCGAGCAGGAGACTGGCACCAATCCGCTCGCCATCGTTGGCATCGCCGCCGGCGTGATTGGCCTCGCGCTCATCGCCGTCTTCGTGCTGACCAAGCGCGGCAAGGGTGACGGTAATGCCCGATAAGCCCAAGGAGACCAGCGGGCAACAGCCCGACTCCTCGTTTATCCAGCTCGATGATCAAAAGCAAAAGGGCGCCGCTTCGGCGGCGTCCACCTCTCGTCGCAAGGCGCTCCTCGGCGTTCTGACTGCTGCATGCACCATTCTGATCGTCGTCTCGCTGGGTTTCGTCCATCCTTCCACAAGCGGTGCCTGGTCCATCGACTGGATCATTCAGTCCGTGACGGGGGAGAGCGTCGTTTCCAAGGATGACAATGGGTCTGGCTCGTCTACCGCTTCGGGCGAGGCCAGTTCCAAGGATTCCAAATCTTCGGATGCTGCAAAAGATGAGTCCAAGGGCTCGAACGACGCCAAAGATGATTCCGAGTCTTCAAACAAGGAATCGGATAAAAGCTCGGATAGCAAGAAGTCCGATGGTCAGGACGGCAAGAAGTCTGGCGATAAATCCGCTGCCCAAAATACGGGAGTCGGCGATACTTCCAATGCGTCTGGCGGTGGCCAGTCGTCTGATGGAGCCTCATCCTCTAATGGTGGAAACGCCTCCTCGGGCGGCCAGAGCGGCTCGCAGGAGTCCAGCTACATAACAGTGACGGTTTCGGTCACATCGAGCGCTGTGGGCAATCCTGTGTCTTCTGGTGGCACCTTTACCTTTAACGAAGGCGCTACCGTCTACGATGCCCTGTGCGCGCTGGGCCTTTCTGTCAACGCACATGGCTCGTCGTACGGCACGTATGTCTCCGCGATTGGTGGTTTGGCCGAGAAACAGTACGGCGGCACGAGCGGCTGGATGTACTCCGTCAACGGCACAACGCCCATGACGGCCTGCAGCAACTACGTTCTCTCCAACGGCGACAACGTGGTCTGGTATTACGTTACAGGCTAGAGGCTTCGACATAGCGCGCCAGACGGGCGGTTCGGACAGACATCCGGGCCGCCCGTTTTTCATGCGAATGGGATTGGGTCGCCGGGTCTCTCGGCAAACAAAAAACCGGTTGGAATGGGAATTCCAACCGGTTATACATTCAAGCAAATAGCGAATCGACTACGACCGTGCGCCCTCGAGGAAGAAGCGGCGGCTGAAGTAGTTGTACCAGGTGACGAGGAACGTGGCGATGGCCTTCATGGCCTGGTAACCGATGCTCAAAAACGTGACGCCCACAAACATGTACAGGTCGTTGAGGCCCAGGCCGATCACCGACAGGATGGTGAAGATCGTGAACTCGCGCTTGCGGCTCATGCCTTCGCGGTGGTCGAACACGTACTTCATGCTGAGCCAGTAGTTGACCACGACGGACGTGGTAAACGAGACCGTGGTGCTCATCAAAAAGTCGAGGTGAAACAGCTCGACGAGCGCAATAAGCATACCCCAGTCGATGCCAAAGGAGATAAGACCCACGACAGCGAACTTGAGGAACTGCTTGGTATGAGGTTGTGCCAGTGCCTTGCGCACGTAATCACATCCAATGCGTTGATGAATCGAGCAGAGGATACTTTAGAGCTTTTGCAAGGGAAACGTAAGGTCCTTGCCAAGAACTATACGAACTCGCCAAATTTTCAAGAGCTAATCCGCAAACGTTGAAAATTTGCCCGTAAACGAGCAATGCCCACGAACAACACAGCGCTCGACGCGCGTCATCCGTGGGCATTGTAAAGCTGTAAGGTTGCGAGTTACTTGGTCTCGTCGCCTTCCAGGAAGATCTTTCGGGTCACAAAGTTGTAGACCATGACAAGCGCGGTGGCGCAAATCTTGGCGATATTGGCCTCGAGCCCCAGGCCGGCGTTGAGCGCCAGCACGATGCCGTCGTTGAGTCCCAAACCGATCACAGACAGCACGACAAAGATAATGAACTCGCGGCGGCGGCTCATGCCCTCCTTGTGCGCAAACACGTACTTCATGCTGGCGAGGTAGTTAAAGATGAGTGAGATGATAAAGCCGCTGGTGTTGGCGATTAGGATGTTGAGGCCCAGACCGTAGTGGAGCAGATTCATAATGCCAAAGTCGATGACCGTGGCAATGACGCCGACGACGCCAAACTTCATGATCTGCGCAAGGAGCTTTTGCATGGTACCTGCCTTATGGTGGCGCCGGGGCGCCGCGGGGATGACAAACTCAGCAAGTTTAGCCAATCCCCACGGGTGGTGCTAGGCGCGCTCCTCGATAGCACCGTTTCTATATGCATCGAGCAGCTGGCGCAGGTCCTGGATCTGGCTGCGGATCTTGGCACCGGAATCGGTGTCGCTCACCATGCGGCGACGGTCGGCCTCGTCAAAGCGGTTGGTCTCGCTTTCGATATCGACGTTGCGGGTGAGTGCCTCGGCAACCGTCGTAAAGGCCCGGTGCGACTTGAGGCGGCAGCCGCGCGAGCTCGAGATGAGCGTATAGCCGGCGATACCCGTCTTGGGATGGTAAGCGCGGCAGAAGCCGCCATCGATGACCAGCAGCTTGCCCTCGGCGCGGATGGGCTGCTCTCCCTTGGTGGTTTTAACGGGCGTGTGGCCGTTGATGATGTGACCGGTCGGTGAGCATGCCATGGGCGCGACGCTAAACTCGCGCATGATGTCATCGCAGACCGAGGGCGACTTGGTAAGCGTAAAGTACGGGTCCATCGGCTCGACCCAGGTGCTCTTATCGGCGATATAGGCGCGCTCAAAGGTGCGCACCAGGCGTCCGCTGGCGGGTGAGTTAAAGCCAATCCACAGGTACCACATCCAGTCGAGAGCGTCGCGGTCGCCCACGCGCCAGGCGCGGCGGGCGATGTGGTCGCAAAAATCGAGATAATCGCGGCCAGCGTGCCAGGTGCCCAGGCAGTTCATGCTGCTAAAGGTGCCGTCTTCGTTGAGCGGCACGCAGCCATGGAACAGCAGGTTGCCGTTGGCGACCTTGTACATCGAGCCGTGGGAATAGAGGAAATCGATATGGCGATGCAGGTGATCGGCGGTGACAAACTCGGACACGAGCTTGTCGATGATGTGCTGCTCCTGAGACGTGAGCGTATAGGGGTCCGTCGGGTCGACGGTGGGGAAGTCGTTGGTCGTGAGCGGCCACACGCTGCCGTCGGCAAGCGTGACCGTGCCGGCGTCGTAGTCGATCTTGTCGAGCAGCAGGCGGTCGGTCATGTCGAACTCGGGGTGGCGCTGGATAATCTGGCCCTCGAGTTTAAAGAGCAGCACGTTGATGGCCTTGATCAGCGGGGTGATGGACTCACCGGCGGTGTAGGTGGCATCGGCAAAGGCGACGAGCTCGCGCAGCGAGATGCCGTAGTCGTTCTCGAGGATCTCGTAATTGTCGTAGCGCAGGTTGTTGCGCAGCACCGTGGCTATGCAGGCGGGCTCACCGGCCGCAGCGCCCATCCACAGTAGGTCGTGGTTGCCCCACTGAATGTCGAGCGAATGATAGGTGAGCAGGCGGTCCATAATCTTGGCAGCGCCGCCGCCACGGTCGAATATATCGCCCACCAGGTGCAGGTGGTCGACGGCCAGGCGCTTGATGAGCGAGGCGAGCGACTCGATAAAGTCGTCGGCGCTTGCGGTCTCTAGGATGGACTCCACGATGCGCTCGTGATAACGCACGCGGTAGTTGTTCTCATCCGGATGCGTGTGCAGCAACTCGTCGATGATGTAGGCGTAATCGCGAGGGATGGCCTTGCGCACCTTGGAGCGGGTATAGCGGCTCGAAAGCGAGCGGGCGACCACAATGAGCTGGTCGAGCATGGTCTTATACCAGGTGGGCGAGTCCTCGCGCCGGCTGCGGACAAGATCGATCTTCTCGCGCGGATAGTAGATGAGCGTGCACAGCTCGCCCTTTTCGTCAAAGGAGAGCGTGTCGCCAAAGATCTCGTCGACATGCTCGCGCACAACGCCCGAGCAGTTGTTGAGGATGTGCATAAAGGCTTCGTACTCGCCGTGCACATCGCTCATAAAATGCTCGGTGCCCTTGGGCAGGTTGAGAATGGCCGAGAGGTTGATAATTTCGGTAAACGCGGATTGTTCGGTGGGGAACTGTCTCGACAGCAGGCGCAGATACTTGAAGTCTTGCGGGTTGCGATCGAATGCGACCATGAAACACCTTCCGATATGGTTGGTAAAACTGATAAACAGCGTCAAACGTTTATCAGTATGCGCTGGCTTTGTTTCGATTTTGCGCCGGCGGCTGAATTGTCGGCTGAACGGTTTGGTAAATCGATTTAGTTGAGGTTGATGTGTCGGTTGGGTGGAGACGAAGGGAGTGATTTTGCCCATATGGGCCCATAGCGGGGATGGGGATTTTCATGATAAAGATATTCAATGCAAATGGTTCGAATTGGTAAATAGTGGACGTTTGTATCGTATTTAGGCTTGCTGTGCGATAATTTGCGCAGCAATACTTAAGGAGCCTCATATGAGTGATTTTGTCCTGACCTGTGAATCCGCCGCCGACCGAACCCGTGAGTTCTTTGCGTCGCGCAATATCCCTGTCGTGTGTTTTCATTACGAGATCGACGATGTTGTCTATACGGACGATCTGTATCAGTCGATTACACCGGACGAGTTTTTTGCCCAGATTGCCGCGGGCGCCATGCCCAAGACGTCTCAGGTGAGCGTGGGTGAGTACGAGGAGTTTTGGGAGCCGTTTGTTGCCGAGGGTAAAGACGTGCTGCATCTGACGCTGTCGTCGGGTATTTCGGGTACGTATGGTTCGGCTTGCGTTGCGGCGCAGATGCTCGCGGATCGCTATCCTCAGGGCGGCAAGGTGCGCGTCATCGATTCGCTGGCGGCGTCTTCGGGCTTTGGCCTATTGCTGGAATATGCCGCCGACGTGCGCGATAGCGGCGCTTCGCTCGACGAGACGGCCGCTTGGATTGAGGAGCATAAACTCTACCTTCACCACTGGTTCTTCTCGACCGATCTGTCGAGCTACCTGCGCGGCGGTCGCATTTCAGCCGCGAGCGCGATCATCGGCACGGCGCTTAAGATTTGCCCGCTTATGACGGTCGATTGCGAAGGCAAGCTGTCGCCACGTGAGAAGATCCGCACCAAGAAGCGCGCGATTTCCGAGATGGCTAAGACCATGATGGCGCACGTGCAGGACGGTGCGGATTATTCGGGTAAGTGTATCTTGTCCCATTCGGCGTGCCGCGAGGATGCCGAGGCCGTTGCGGCACTGATTGAGGAACAAGTTCCGCGGCTCAAAGGCAAGATTGAGATCAATAGCATTGGTGCTCTGATCGGTTCGCACACCGGACCTGGTACGGTGGCGCTCTTCTTTATGGGCGACAAGCGCGTGGATTAATTCGCCCCATCACGTCGCGCACGATTGCTCAAACGAAAACGGCCCGTCTCACGTTTGTGGGGCGGGCCTTGCTGTTGGGGTTAGCGTTTCTTTCCGCGGAAGAAGAAGCCGTGCAGTGACGGCTTGAGGCCGCGGTTGGCGCGATGCTCCTCGACGCGCTCGTGGATCGAAGCGACGCGCTCGATGACTTCGTCGGGAATCGGCACGTCGGGATTCATGTTCTCGACCTGGCTGACCTCGGCGGCGGAGACCTGGTCGATAATGGGCACATCGTCGTGCGAGATGACAGGTGTGGCGTCTTCCTTCATCTTGCGATAACGCTGCATCATGTCGGTCTGTAGCTGCTGGGCCGAAGGCGGCGTCCAGATGATGGCGTTGGCGCCGGCGGCGATGGTTTCACGGATGCTCTCGGGCGTCTTGCCGCCCGGCGCGATGAGCGGCAGGTTGGGATAGTGCTTGCGCAGCTCGCGTAGGACCTGGGGCGTGTTCTTGCCGGCGGCGATGTTGAGAATCTTGGCTCCAGCGCGCACCTTGGCGTGGGCATCGTCGTCGCAGCGAACGACCGTAGCGATGACGGGGATGTCGGCGATGTTGGTGATGTGCTCGACCATCTCGGCGGTGGCGGGGGAGTTGACCACACAGCCCGCCGCGCCCTGCATCTCGGAGACGGCTGCCATCTGAACGGAGCGCTTGCCGGTGGTGGTGCCACCGCCCACGCCTACGAAGACCGGGCACTCGGCGACGGTCAGCAGCGCCTGCGTAATGGCGGGCTGCGGCGTGAAGGGGTAAACGGCAAAGACGGCATCGGCGTTGGAGTTGCGGATGACCGCGACGTCGGTGGTGTAGATGAGCGATTTGATACGACGGCCGAAGAGCGTGAAGCCGCTGGCCTCCTCAATCTCGTCAGGCATGCGAAGGGCCGCCTTGCGCAGGCGCCCGTCGATGGGCAGCGGCTCCATGGGAAGCAGTCCGTTGGGGGTCACGGCTACCTGGGGTTCGGTGAACTCGTCTGCGAGCTCGACCTCGGAGAAATCGACCGAGGCGACGATGTCCTCGTGAACCTCGGCGCGCACATCGATGGGGGCTTGGTCGTTTGCCGCGGCAGGCGTGTCGAAGGAGCTGGTGCCGACGAAGGCGTCGACGCGCTCATTTAGATCGTTGAGGGTATCCATGGAAGCTCGATTCTATGTGATGACGGCCGGCGCGATGCAGCCGGAATTGCGAATGCTAAATCGTTTGACGAGTTGATTTTTCCCCGCCGCGCCGTCCGTTAGACCGAAGGGCCGGCGAACGTGAAGGAGCTGTGGTGGCGGGTATTGAGGTGCTATCTTGAATGTCCCGTTTAAAAGAGAGGTGACGCGGTATGGAATTGACAGCAATGTTTGGCTCGATTGGCCTGTGTGTGGGCGCAATCGTTGCCGCCGCGGTCATCTACTTTGTGGTCACGGCCATTAAGGGCAAAAGGGCCGAACGCAAGGAGCGCGCGACGCTTAAACAGCATCGCGACCAGCAGAGCAAACGCGCACGGAGATAGCTTGTTGAGTTTTGGATCCGTGCGCTAGCTGCGTTTTCGGATCAGGGCAATGTAGAAGCCCTCAAAGTCGCGGCTAGGCGGAATGGTGAGCGTGCCGGACAGGCCGTTGGCGATGGCCGATACCTGACCCGCGGCAATGGCCTCGGTTAGGGCGTTGGACTCGATGCGCGGCTCCTCGCCAGCTTCCTGGGCGCGGCGTGCCTCACTTTCGCTTGGCGTGCCGTCGAGGGGGATGAGCTCGCAGTCCATATGCTTGTCGAGGGCCTCTTGCAGGGCGTCCTCGTTTTCCTGCGGCAAGATCGAACAAGTCGAATAGACGAGCGTGCCGCCCGGTTTGAGGGCTCCCATGGCGCGGTCCAGAAGCGCACGCTGCGAGCGGGCGCATTTGACGAGCAGCTGCTCGGTCAGGCCGCGCAGGCTTTTCTCGTTGCCGCTGATAACGGTGCCCGTGCCGGTGCAGGGAGCGTCGAGCAGGATGCGGTCAAAGCGGAAGAACTCGTCGAGCTCGCGTGCGTCGATGCGCATGACGGGCACGTTTTTGGCACCCTGGCGATGGAGGTTTGACTCGAGCTTTTCGGCGCGGGGAATGCTCATCTCGCAGGCCGTGAGGTGTGCCTGGCCCTGGGTGAGGGCGGCGATCTGCGTTGTCTTGCCGCCAGGGGCTGCGCACATGTCCAGGATGTCCTCGCCGGCCTGAGCGCCCAGGACCAACGGCGGCATCATGGACGACAGGCTCTGCAGATAGATTTTGCCGTCGCGGTAGATGCCGAGATCCCACAGATCGGAAACCTGGGCCTCGGGCAGGATAAAGGCGTCTGGGTACCAAGCGACGGGGTTGTGGGCGATGCCGGCGGCACCGAGCGCCGCAGCGATGTCCTCGGCGGTCGCCTTGAGCGTGTTGGCGCGCAGCGTGACCGGGCGTGTGGCCGCGGCGCCGAAGCCCTCGATCATGAGCTCGGCATCGGCGGGCGCATAGGCGCCGGCGACCGTGTCGACCATAAAGCGCGGCAGGTCGGCGGCCCAGGGAAGGGCGGCAAGCTGGTCGGAAAGCTCGGTAGCAGCAAACTGCCTGAGCTTGAGCTCGGCCTTGACCTGCTTTTTCTGCTTACGACGACGCGGCTTGGACATCCGTCTTTCCTTCCCATTCCATTAAAAGTAGTCAATTTGGGACGGGGCTATTTTAGCTGCCCGTCCGTTTCGGCAGGCGTTGCAGTTAAATTTGGGACGGGGTAGCTAAAATAGCCCCGTCCCAAATTGACTACTCTGCCTTGGTGTTGGCTTAGTACTGGCTCTCGTGCTTGCTGAAGAAGTCGAAGCGCGGGGGCAGCGGCTTCACGCGGTGCTCACCGGGCTTCTCGCCCAAGCTCTCCACAAACTCGTCCGTGGAGGCAAAGATGTTATCCCAGCTAAAGAAGGCGACCGGATCGACGTCGAAGTATTCGCAGATGAGCTCGCAGCCGGCCGGCACAATACCGTGCATGAGCACGGTCGCCACGCGCAGCTCGGTAAAGGCGTCGACGAGGGCCTGCGTCATGGCGGCGTTGGCTGGCTCACCCTCGAGCTTGTTGGCGGCCTTGGAGGCGTCACTCCAGCGCTTGTTGGCGGCGCGCAGGTAGTCGTCGCACACGGCAAGCGCACGGTGCGTCTCGAACTTGTACATGGCCTGCTCAAAGGCAAGGGCAGCCTGCTCGGCGGCCTCGACCACGGCGGCAGAGGCCGCGCCGGCGGGGATGCAGCCGTTGCGATAGGGACTCTCGTCGCCTTCCTTGACGGCGACGCCGTAGAAGCAGCTGCGGGCTAGGCGGTTGAACACGCCGGTCAGCAGCGCGCTCTCCTTAAGGGCCGGATCGATGACGCGCTTGTCGTCGCAGGCGCGCACCTCGTTGCCGTCCTTGTCCTTGCCAGTCACGCGCGTGTCATATGCCTTGGGGCTAAAGCTCACCGGCTTCTCGGACAGGCCGAGCGACAGCCAATGCGCGCGCATCTGCTCGCAGGTGTAGTGGTTGAGCAGGTCGTCTGCCGGCGGGGGAGGCGTCTGCGAGGACGAGCTGGCCTTTTTGCCCATGTAGAGCAGGTGGTAGCAGGCGCTGACGGTGCTCTGCGTAAGGTCCCAACCCAGGGCCTCCCACATGGCGGTCTGCGCGATGCAGTAGAAATAGATGTTGTCCTGACCGATGAACTGGTAAATCTGAGCGTCGTCAGAGCACCACCAGTCGCGCCAGTCGAGCGAGCTGTGCTGGTAGGTGGGCGCGGGCACCTGCGTGGAGTCGGCGGCGGGCTCGCCCATGAGGGCGGCATCCTGGGCGGCGACACCCTCGGTCACGCCGGCGGCCTTGGCATCGCGTGCAAGCACGGTGCGGGTGTAGCTGATGGGCGCCCACAGGCTCTCGGGCCAGCACCAGCAGGTGACGTCGTTCACGCCGTCGACCTCGGGCACCGGAACGCCCCAGTCGATGTTGCCGGTGATGCGGAAGGGCACGAGCGCCTTGCCGCTGCGGAAGCGCACGCCGCCGTTGGCGAGCACTGCGTGGGCATCGTCGCGCTCCTTCCAGCTGGGGAAGGTGACGGTAAAGCTGCTCTTGTTGCCCTCGGGCTCCAGCACGGTGTGCTCGGGAAGCTGATCCTCGACGGCATCGAAGGCCTCGCGGAACTTGTTCTGGATGTAGAGCTGGGCCGGTAGCAGCCACTCCTCCATAGTCTTGGAGACCACGGAGCGAACCTGCGGGTTCTGGGCGAGCTTGGCGGTATAGGTCTTCATAAAGTCGAGGTAGGCCGGCAGGTCAAAGTAGAGGTTGTCGACCGGGCGCAGCTCGGGCACCTCGCCGGTGAGCTGGCTCTTGGGCGCGATGAGCTCCTCGGGCTCAAACTGGTGGCCCAGATCGCACTCGTCGGCATAAGCCTTCTCGGACTTGCAGCCCTGGATGGGGCAGCGGCCGATCACCTGACGGCCGTTGAGGAACGTGCCGGCCTTGGCATCGTAGAACTGCAGCGTGGAGCGCTTGGAGATGGTGCCCTGCTCGTGCAGGCGCTTGATAATCTCGGCGGTCACCTCGTTGTGGATCTGGGCCGCCGGCTCAAGGCCCGAGCCACCGTAGATGTCGCAGCTGATGTTGTAGTTGTTGAGGGTCGCGGCCTGGCGGGAGTGATTGGACTCGACATACTCGCCGATGGACTTATCGTAGCCTTCGTTTTCCTTGAGCTTGCGGTAGCTCTCCATGATGGGCGAGCCGTAGCAGTCGGTGCCCGAGGTGAAGATGACGTTCTCGCGGCCCAGACGGTCGCGCAGGAAGCGGGCGAAGAAGTCGGCAGGGACAAAGACGCCGCCAACGTGGCCAAAGTGAAGGCCCTTGTTGCCGTAGGGCTCGCCGGCGGTAACGATGGCGCGGCGAGGCCAGCTGGGACGGTCGTTCATGGAGTATTTGGATGCCATGGGACTCCTTCGCATATGGTGGGAGCGCGGCCGGGCGCAAGGCCTGGCGACGCGGTGGTCAATTCGTGCATATCGTTCGACATTATCGCACATGCGGACGGGTACGTGGCAGGGGCGCTATCCTAAGATGCTATGAATGAGATTTCCAACATACATGCGTTTGAGGACGAGGATTTTCTGCACGCTTGCTTCGTGTGGGGGATGGTCGTAGCCGGCGTGTTTGCCGTGTGCCTGGTGCCGGTGTTTATGCTGCTGGGCGGGCCTGCGGATCTGGATGCGGCTGACGCGGGTGGCTGGATGGCTGCCGTGGGCTGGATAGTCGGCTTGGCTGCGATCTCAATGGCGTCGTTCGCCGTGCACGAGCTGGTGCACGGTGTGTTTTTTAAGCTGCTGGCGCCTGCGGGCGCGAAGGTGACCTTTGGGGCGAATCGCGAGACGGCGATGATCTATGCCTGCGCCGAGGGTGTTGTGTATTCGCGCCGGCGGTACATGGCGGTTTGCCTGGCGCCGACGGTTGTTGTGACGACAGCGTTTACCCTGGGGTTTGTGTTTTCGGGCTATCCACTGCTGTGCTACCTGGCGGCCGGCTTGCATTTGTCGGGCTGTGTGGGCGACTGGTATTACGTGCGGACCATTTTGCGCGACCGCCGCATTGTCGCCTGCGAAGATACGTCCTTTGGCGTGCGCTTTTTCGCAAAGTAGTCTTTTTGGGACGGGGCTATTTTAGCTGCCATGATGTCGGGGTGAGTTTTCTGGGACGGGGATGTCGATGAAGTCGTTGTTGCTGCATGCGTGCTGTGCACCATGCTCGCTTGAGCCGGTTCGCCTGCTGCGCGAGGAGGGGTTTGAGCCCACGATTTGCTGGACCAATCCCAATATTCAACCGCGCGATGAATGGCGGCGGCGTCTGGACGAGCTGCGCCGGTGGTGTGCCGATGGCGACATCGAGCTCATCGAGGCGGGGGAGGACCGCGAGCGCTGGGAGGCCGGCGTGGCCCCGCTGGGTGCCGATCGGCCCCGTCGCTGTCGCTCGTGCTATGCCCTGCGCTTGGCCGAGGCGTGCCGCGTGGCCCAGGAGCGCGGGTTTGAGTTTGTGGGCACGACGCTCGCCGTCTCGCCGTATCAGCTGTTCGATACCTGCAATGATGTTTTGGAGCGTCTGGCTGCCGCCCGCGGTCTCACTCCGGTGATTCGCGATTTTCGCCCGTATTATCCCGAGGCTACGCGCCGTTCGCGTGAGCTGGGCATGTATCGGCAGAATTACTGCGGCTGCCGTTTCTCGGCGGTCGAGGCGGCCATGGATCGCGCCCGCATCCGCGACGAGCGCAAAGCCGCCAAAAAGTAGTTCGTTTGGGACGTCAGCCTGCTAGGATGTAGAGCGGACTTTAGCTATATAAGGAGTATCCGACGTGTCTATGCGTACCGATGATTTTGACTACAACCTTCCTGAGGAACTGATTGCCCAGGCTCCTGCCGAGCCGCGCGACTCCTGCCGCCTGCTGGTGGTGGATCGCAAAGGCTCCCAGGCGGGGAAGCCGCTGGAGCACGGCGGTACCGTTGAGCACCGCATCTTCCGCGACATCATCGACTATATCGAGCCGGGCGATGTGCTCGTCATCAACAAGACGCGTGTGATGCCGGCCCGCCTGATCGGTCGCAAAGCCGGCTCGGGTGGCGTGGTCGAGACGCTGCTGCTCAAGCGCCGTGAGGATGTTGACCCGCTGGGCCACGTTTGGGAGTGCCTGGTCAAGCCGGGTAAGCGCCTGAAGCCCGGTGCTCAGATTGAGTATCGCGCCGGTGGCGCCCATGCGCCCGAGGGGGCTCCCGTGGTGCTGACGGCCGAGGTCATCGACTTTGTCACCGATAGCCGCGGAGGCCGTCTGGTGCGCTTTGAGCCGGCCGGCTGCAATGCCGCCGGCGAGCCGCGCACGCTCGACGAGGCCATTCATGCTGCCGGTCACGTGCCGCTGCCGCCCTACATTACCGATTACGAGGGCGATCCCGAGAAGTACCAGACCGTCTACGCCATGAAGGAGGAGCACTCGGCTGCCGCTCCTACGGCGGGTCTGCACTTTACTCCCGAGCTCATGGCCGCTATCGAGGCCAAGGGTGCCAAGTTTGCCGCCGTCGAGCTCGAGGTGGGCATCGATACCTTCCGCTTGGTGGAGGAGGACGACCCTACGCAGCACGTCATGCACACCGAGCGCTACCACGTGTCGCAGGAGGTTGTCGACGCCGTGCATAAGGCGAAGGCCGAGGGTCATCGTGTGATCGCCGTCGGCACCACCGCGGTGCGCTCGCTCGAGAGTGCGTTTGACGCGGACGCGCCGGTGTCCGATCCGGCTGTGACGGCGCGCTATTTTGAAGGCCGCGAGGACGGTGCCGACACGCTCGGCCGCGGTGACATCGTGGTGCGCGAGAACGCCACGACGCAGCTCTACCTCATGCCCGGATCGACCTATCACGTGGTCGACGCGCTGATCACAAACTTCCACGTGCCGCGCTCCACGCTCATGATGCTCGTGAGCGCGCTTGCCACCCGCGACCAGATCATGGATGCCTACGCCGCTGCTATCGAAGAGCGCTACCGCTTCTTCAGCTTTGGTGACGCGATGCTCATTTTGTAGTTACGCGGTTCTACCAAGCCGCGTAACTGCTCGACGCTGCAAACGCCCCTAAGCGGCAATCTGCCTTTCAATCGTCGGGCATGGCCAGAAGGCCTATGCCCTCCTCTTTCAAGGCACATTGCTCGCTTGGGGGCGTTTTCGCTCATATGACCCAATCCGCTGTCAAGAGCCACAATGGCCCCGCCGAC
>WGSK01000060.1:0-7367 GCA_014871655.1 Collinsella sp.
CCTTTGGGCGCGTCCTTGGACGAGGGCTCTTTCTTCGGCAGCCTTCCCGCGCGTTTGAGGGCGTCTCGCAAGATCCATTCCACCTGACCGTTGGCGCTGCGCATCTCATCGTCCGCCCAGCGTTGGACGGCCTCCCAGATAGCGGGGTCTATACGGAGTGGATACTGCTTGCGTGCCATGACGTGCCTTCTTGTCGAATGTGCAATTCTGCACCCGTCCCCAAATTACTCATTGGTGTTGGGGTTAGTACAGCGAGTCTGCGTTGAGCACCGGGTGCGCCTCGGATTCACCGCAGAGCACCACCATGAGGTTGCTGGCCATCTGCGCCTTGCGCTCGTCGTCGAGCTCGATGGTGCCGCCGGCAGCCATCTCCTTCACGGCCATGTCGACCATGGAGACCGCGCCCTCGACGATCTTCTTGCGTGCGGCGATGACGGCCTCCGCCTGCTGGCGGCGCAGCATCGCCTGGGCGATCTCGGGGGAGTAGGCAAGATGGGTGAGGCGGGCGTCGTCGACCTCCACGCCGGCGGGTGCCAGGCGCATCGCGAGCTCGCGGCGCAGGGCTTCGGAGACCTCTTCCACATTGGCGCGCAGCGTGATGGCGCCGGCGGCATCGGACTCGTCCTCCAGGTGGTCGTAGGCGTACACGCTCGCCACGTGGCGCAGCGCCGTCTCGGCCTGCATGGCGACATAGCTCTGGTAGTCGTCGACGTCGAAGAGCGCCTTGGCGGTATCGGCGACGTGCCACACCACGACGGTTGCGATCTCGATGGGGTTGCCCATTTTGTCGTTGACCTTCAGGCGCTCGCCATTCAGGGTGCGCACGCGGGTGGAGATAGTGGTGGGGTTGCCCTTGGCGGCCTTCTGCGCCGCGGCCTTGGCGGCCTTGGAATCGCTCATCTCGAGCTCGATCATCTCGCCGATCCCGGCCGATCCGCCCATGCTCTTGCTAAAGAACGGGTTGGCCCAGAAGAGGCCCTCGTCGCGGACGGTGCCCACGTACTTGCCGAACAGGATGCACACGCGCGCCTGGCCGGGCTGCAGCGAGAAGAATCCGTTGAGTGGGATGAACCACAAGCAAAACGCGAGGATGCTGAGGCCGAGCCCCCATCCGTAGACTGCGGGCGCGTCGACGCCGTCGGGCGTGCTCGCGAGCCCGATGGTGCTCCAGATAAAGAGGCCGATGATGACGATGAGCGCCACCGCCACGGCGACGAGCATGCCGTAGCCCGACTTGGCCTTGAGTTGCTTTTCCACGCTCATTGTGAGTTCCTTTCATGACTGCGCCGGCGTTTGCGTGACGTCCCCGGCGCCGCGCTCCAGATTGCGATGGGGAGGAGGCGAGTCCCCGAGCAGTCCGTGCGACTGCTGATTGCATTGTGATATCACATTGAAACCATGTCAAGAACGACAATCGCCGTTTGCCGATTGACTCCCATCGCCTCGGGGAACTCCCCACCACTCTGGTAGTTTCTTCCATTCAGTTCACGCGATCTGATGGGAGCCCCCATGAGCGAGCTGCTCGAATCGTTTCTGCGCGTCGGAATGACTGTGTTCGTTTTCGGCCCGCTGGTTGCGTGGGTCGCTCGCCGCGGCGCGCGCGAGCGCCGCGAGGCGACAGACGTCTTCGAGTGCTTCACGGTGCGCATGACCGCGGGTGGTATGGGCACTGCCTGGGACCGGGCCTGCCTGCCGCTCCTCGCGTCCCTACATCACGCCCGCAGGCCAGCGGTACCGGGTGAGGTCGACTCGGCCGTCGTCGAGAAATTCGACACCCTCGGCTTCGAGCATCTCACGTTGCGCCTCAGGTCCGCCAAAGGCGAAGCCCGCAGCGAGGCGGCCGTCGGCAAACACGATGCGATGGCAGGGGATGACGCCCGGTTGAGGGTTGACGTGCAGGGCATATCCCACGTAACGGGCTCGCCTGGGCTCGCCGACGAGCTTGGCGATCTGCCCGTAGGTGGCGACCATGCCCGCGGGAACCTGTGCGACCATCTCGTAGACGCTCCCGAAGAAGCCCTCGCGGTTCCTATCAGCCATCACAAACCTTTCAGTGCGCGGGTATCGGCGCGCCCGCGAGCAGCGGACGCGCTACGCCTCCAAATACCTCTCGACAAGCTCCTCAAACGCGCCGTCCATGCCCGTGGTCTCGAGCGCGCCGTCGCAGTGGGGGCGCACGTCGTCGGTGACGTTCGCCACGCCCACGCCGAGTCCGGCGGCCTGGATCATGGAGAGGTCGTTGGCGGAGTCACCCACCGCGATGACCTCGCTCATGGGGATACCGAGCATCTCGGCCAGGCGCATCAGGCCGACTCCCTTGTTCACGCCTGCGGGCATGAACTCGAGGTAGCGCTTCGAGGAGAACGTGATCTCGACGCCAAGGCGCTGCGCCAGGGGCTCAAGATCGCCCCCGAGCTTCTGCAGCGCGTCAAAGTTCCTGTTCACAAACAGGATCTTCACGATGTCGCGCCCATCCAGGAAGGACAGGTCGGGGTGGTCTGCGCTCGAGATATGCGTCACGCCGCTGATCGAGGTGAGGTACGCACGCTCGTCGTCGTCCGCATCGGGCACGAAGACGTGTCCGTCGGCGACGTTGATGTGCATGCTAAGCCCCAGCTCAAGGCCCTTTTGATAGAGCTGCTCGGCACAGTCGCGCGAGAGTCCGCAGGTGGTGAGCGGGCAGGGGTCGCCCACGCGGTTGATAAACCCGCCGTTGTACGACAGAACGTATCCGCCTTCGAGCAGCGACGCATCGACGGCCGCGAAATTGTGCATGATGGACGAGTACCAGCGCCCGCTTGAGGGGACGAACAGAACCCCCAGCTCCTTCATGCGCTTGAGCGCGCGGATGTTCGCCTCGGGGATGGCGTGATTGGAGTCGAGAAAGGTCTCGTCCATATCGCTTGCAACAAGGCGGTACATGCTAGTACACCATGCCCATGGCCTCGCGCACCTCGGCGAGCGTGGCCTCGGCGACCTCGTTGGCGCGGCGGTTGCCCTCGTGCAGGACGTCCTTGACGTAGTCCATATCCTGCACGAGCTCCTCGCGGCGCGCGCGGATGGGGGCGAAGTGCTCGTTCACGCTCTCGGTGACGTACTTCTTGAGCGCGCCTGCGCCGCCCATGCCGATCTCCTCGGCGATCTCGACCTCGGAGCGGCCGGTGCAGATGGCGGCGGTGGAGAGCAGGCCGGACACACCGGGACGGGCTTCGGGGTCGAACGTGATCATGCGCTCGCCGTCGGTCTGGCTCTTCTTGATGCGCTTGGCCGTCTCCTCGGCGGTCATGGAGATGTTGATGGCGTTGCCGTAGGACTTGCTCATCTTGCGCCCGTCAAGGCCGGGCAGCAGCGGCGTATCGGACAGCAGCGCGTCGACCTCGGGGAACACCTTGCCGTAGCGGTTGTTGAACTTGCGGGCGATGGTGCGGGTGAGCTCGATGTGCAGCAGCTGGTCGCGCCCGACCGGCACGACGCTGCCCTTGCAGAACAAGATGTCGCACGCCTGGTGCACGGGGTAGGTGAGCAAAAGGCCGGTGAGCTCATGGCCGCTGGCCTCCATCTCGGCCTTGACGATGGGGTTGCGCTGCAGCAGGGCCTCGGAGACGAGCGACAAGAACGGCAGCATGAGCTGGTTTGCCGCGGGCACGGCGGAGTGCGTGTAGATCATCGTCTTGTCGGGGTCCAGGCCGCAGGCCAGGTAGTCGATGACCATGTTGTAGACGTTGTCCTAGATGTTGTCGGTGCTGTCGCGGTCGGTGATGACCTGGTAGTCGGCGATGAGCACGTTGGTGTGGACGCCCATGTCCTGCAGCTCGACACGGCTCTTGAGCGTGCCGAAGTAGTGGCCGAGGTGCAGGCGGCCGGTGGGGCGGTCGCCGGTGAGCATGGTGTACTTCTCGGGGTGCTGCGGCAGGTCGGCGCGGATCTGGTTGCTGCGCTCGAGGCTGACCTCATAGCTGAGCTCGTTGGGCATGCTGTCTCCTTTTGGGTTGAGTGCCTGGCCGGCATTGTCGGTCTTGGTTGAAGATGAAGCTACCAGAGAAACGGCGTCTCTTGCCGGAATCAACGATGGTTTTCGCCGTGTCGTCCCGCAGGGTCGTTTCCCTTCTTGGGAAGGAGCCCCTCGATATGCTCGAGCCGCTCCTCATGGGCCGCGTGCGCCGCGCGCTCCTCGGCGGCGAAAGCGGGGTCTTCGGGCGTGACGGTCTCATCTCGCTGTCGACTCCGGTACCACCGCGACGGCGCTCCTGAGCCTGCTCGTCGACAAGCCGGTGACTATCTACACCACCAACGGCTATGCATGTCGGTTTACGGGCGAGCTTGCTGCTAAGGTGGTGGTAATTGGCGGCGACTTCAACCCCGTTACCTGCTCGCTCACCGGTCCTATGGTTGAGAGCGCGCTGCGCGAGCTGTACTTTGACCGGGCGTTTATAGGTGTCAATGCGGTGGACGAGGACCGCGGCATCATGACGCCAGGTTATCCCGAGGCTATCAAAAAACGTATCGTGATGCAGAATTCCCAAGCGAGTTGCGTACTCGCCGATAGCTCCAAGTTCCACGTGTTTTCAAATGTAAAGGTGTGCGACCTGGAGGGCTTTACTGTTATTTCCGACAGGCGCGACTCCAAAATCGGCGAACGCGTCAAAATGATCACGGCCTAGGACACTGGGGCATCGCATCTTGCCCTCAAGCCGTTGCCCACGTAACGAAGCGTGGGGCAAACGTGCGCCCCATTCCTGATTTGGGGACTAGCTTAGTTCGTCGGCTATTTGGTGCTCGTAGAAGGCTTCGATTACGGCGTTAAAGTCGCGGGCGAAGTCTTCCATGGTTCCGCGCCAGGTGGCTCGGCTGGGCTTGCCCTGGCCCACAAAGGCGGTTTGGATGCCGCAATCGGGGGACGGGAAGTCGCGTTTGGGATCGTTGCCCACCATAAGGACCTCGTGCGGCTCGAGCCCCATCACCTGAAGCTGCTCTAGATAGTAGGTGGCATCGGGCTTGCAGCGGGTGGTGTTTCCCATGTGCGTGACGAGCTCAAAGGGAGCGTCGGCCAGGTCGCCCCAACCCATGCGGCACTCGATGGCGCCCTGGGGAAAGCTGGGGTTGGTAAAGAGCGCGCAGCGCAGCCCTGCGTCCTGTACGGCCTGGAGCGCGGCGTGTGCGCCCGGCATGGCGTGGGCGTTAATGACATCGTCGTTCTTGTACGGAAGAACTTCGCGGTCATAGTAGGTAAACGCCTCGTAGATGAGGGGATCGGAGAGGCAGATCCCGCATCGGCGCTCGACCTCTTCTTGGTAAAACTCAAGATTGGTGCGGTTGTCCGTGCCGCTGCGGCGATTGGCGTTGAGGTCGACCAGGATGGTGCCGAGGCGCGCCATCGTGCCACCGCGGCTGCGGTGCCCGATATCCGCGAGCATCGATGAGACATCCTTAAAATAGCGAAGGATGAACGCGTTGAGGTTGATGCTAAGAAGCGTCTCGTCCATATCGAAAACGACTGCTTTGAGCACGCGGGCACCTTTCTCGTAAATTTGATCTAGAGTCGTTGGCTCCGGATACTTTACCCCAAAGCCGAATGCCTGGCTGGTTATCGTCAAGTTGCGGAGACGTGTGTTCATAAGATTACGAAAAAGTCTCCACACGAGTAAAAAATCGCAGTTCACGCTTGAAATCGAACTCATTTCCCCGTAACCTATACGAACGTGATTGCATAAGCGTCACATTAGTATCTGTCGGCTCCCGAGTGTTCCTAAACGTTGTGTGCTTGTCGCACCCTTCTGTAGGTCCTAGCAATCGGGGCCCCGTAGTTCGAAAGGGGTCCACCTTTGAGTGAGATTCAGAACTCGTCCATTTTCTCTCTTGACGATGTCAACGAGGAGGAGATGAACAACCTCATCGACGGTACGATTACCGACTTTGATGAGGGCGATCTCGTTAACGGCACTGTCGTTAAGATCGAGCATGACGAGGTGCTCGTTGACATCGGATTCAAGTCCGAGGGCGTTATCCCGGTCCGCGAGCTGTCCATCCGCAAGGACGCTAACCCTGCAGACATCGTTGCACTCGGTGATCCCATCGAGGCTCTGGTTCTCCAGAAGGAGGACAAGGACGGTCGTCTGGTCCTGTCCAAGAAGCGTGCCGAGTACGAGCGTGCTTGGAACCGCATCGAGGAGAAGTTCAACTCCGGCGAGAACGTCGAGGGCGAGGTTATCGAGGTTGTCAAGGGCGGCCTGATCCTCGACATCGGCCTGCGTGGCTTCCTGCCCGCTTCCCTCGTCGACCTCCGTCGTGTCAAGGACCTCACCTCCTACATGGGCACCCGCATCGAGGCTCGCGTCATCGAGATGGACCGCAACCGCAACAACGTCGTCCTCTCCCGTCGCGTCGTGCTCGAGGAGTCCCGTAAGGCCGAGCGCTCCGAGATCCTGTCCAAGCTCAAGTCTGGCATGCGTCTCCAGGGCACTGTTTCCTCCATCGTCGACTTCGGCGCCTTCGTCGACCTCGGCGGTATCGATGGCCTCATCCACATCTCCGAGCTCTCCTGGAACCACGTCAACCATCCTTCCGAGGTTGTCAAGGTCGGCCAGGAGGTCGAGGTCGAGGTTCTCGACGTCGATCTCAACCGCGAGCGCATCTCCCTGGGTCTCAAGCAGACCACCGAGGATCCGTGGCGCGCACTGGTCAAGAAGTACCCCGTCGGCGCTATCGTCGAGGGCGCTGTGACCAAGCTTGTCCCGTTCGGCGCTTTCGTCGACCTGGGCGAGGGCATCGAGGGCCTGGTGCACATCTCCGAGATGGCCAACAAGCACGTCGATCAGCCTTCTCAGGTCACCCACGTGGGCGACAAGGTTCAGGTCAAGGTCATGGAGATCGACCTCGACCGTCGTCGTATCTCCCTGTCCATGAAGTCTGCTGCTGAGACTCTGGGCGTCGAGATCGAGGTTACCCCGCTTCCTTCCGAGAAGAAGGACGAGGAGACCGACGCCGAGTAAATCGGTTTGACGATCACTTGTTTTAAGGGATTCGTCCGCAATGGACGGGTCCCTTTTTGCATTTGCTGCTGAGGCGCGCGATGCTATCCGTGCGCAATGCTGCCCGGGTTGTCTGTTTGCTATTGGGTTGTCGGTGCATGAAAAATGCCGACATCCCGCCTCGGGGAGGAGGCGGGAACACACCGAGTAGACGGAGGGGTGCGGAGCGCGGTCGCGTCTCGACTGACGACGTTGCCCATCGACAGGACCATTGTAACGCATGGCGGTTCTTGGTTTATGGTTGATTTCCGATCTCAGCCGAACACATTGAGCTGATGGCTCGCTCCCGCAGTTAGCCGAACGCCCCCGCGGCCCCTCCTGGGGTCCGGGGGCGCCGTT
>WGSK01000061.1:0-7240 GCA_014871655.1 Collinsella sp.
CCCCTGCACCATGGTGAGGGAGATCTTTTTGCGGTCGCGGTCGACCTTCTCTACCCACACCTTTACCGTGTCGCCGACGCGCACCACGTCGCTCGGGTGCTTGACGAAGTGGTTGGCCAGCTTGGAGATGTGCACGAGGCCGTCCTGGTGCACGCCGACGTCGACGAAGGCGCCAAAGTCTACGACGTTGCGCACCGTGCCCTTGAGTTCCATGCCGGGCTCCAGGTCATCGATAGAAAGTGCCGAGCGGCTAAAGACCACCTCGGGCGCGTCGTCGCGCGGGTCGCGGCCGGGCTTCTTGAGCTCGTTGACAATGTCAATGAGCGTGAGGGTACCGCAGTCCAGGTCGCTTGCCAGCGTCGAGATGCTGCCCAGACGGCGCTCGATGTCGGGTACGCCGCCGCGGCTGAGCTCGCTTGCTTTAACGCCGGCGCGTTCCAAGACGGCCGTTGCCACCTCGTAGCTCTCGGGGTGGACGCTCGTGGCGTCGAGCGGGTTCTTGCCGCCGCTGATGCGCAGGAAACCCGCGGCGTTGAGGTATGCCTTGGGTCCCAGCTTGGGTACCTTCTTGAGCTGGCGTCGATCGGTAAAGGCGCCGTTTTCCTCGCGGTAGGCCACGATATTCTTGGCCACGCTCGGCGTGATGCCCGACACGTAGCCCAGCAGGCTCGCGCTTGCGGTGTTGACGTCGACGCCCACGCGGTTGACGACGTCCTCCACCACATGGCCCAGGGTGCGCGAGAGCTCGGCCTGGTCAAGGTCGTGCTGGTATTGGCCCACGCCGATAGACTGGGGCGGGATCTTGACGAGCTCTGCCAGCGGGTCCTGCAGACGGCGGCCCAGGCTCATGGCACCGCGCACGGTGACGTCCAGGTCGGGATGCTCCTGGCTGGCGAGCTCGGAGGCGGAGTACACCGACGCGCCGGCTTCGTTAACGATGGTATAGCGAAGGCTGGGTGCCTGCTCGGCGATGAACTCCGAGACGACTTCCTCGGTCTCGCGGCTGGCGGTGCCGTTGCCGATGACGATGGTGTTGACGCCGTCCTTCTTGACGAGGCGGGCGAGCTCGCGTTTGGTGCCGGCGACGTCGTGGCGCGGCTTGGTGGGGTAGACCACGCCGTGGTCGAGCAGCTTGCCGGTTTCGTCCATGACGGCGACCTTGCAGCCGGTGCGGTAGCCCGGATCGAGCGCGAGCACGCGGGCACCGCGCACGGGACGCGCCGAGAGCAAGCCCTCGAGATTCTTGGCAAAGACGTTGATGGCCTCGGTCTGGGCGCGGACGGTGAGCTTGGCGCGGGCCTCGCGCTCCAGCGAGGGGGCCATCAGGCGCTTGTAACCGTCAGCGATGGCGGCATCGAAGATGGGGGCAAACACGCCCTGGCGTCGGGGCCAACGGCTGCCGAGGCGTGCCGTGGCGGCAGCGCCGTCGACGTTCACGCGCACGCGGAGCTTGCCCTCGCGCTCACCGCGGTCGATAGCCAGCACGCGGTGGTTGGGAATACGGCGCAGCGGCTCGTTATAGCTGTAGTACGGCTCGTAGGGAGTCTTTTCGGCGGGGTCGGTGGCCTCGACGACGATGTCGGCGGTGTTTTGCGTAAAGGCGCGCAGGTCGGCGACGTTCTCGGGGTCTTCGGCCACCGTCTCGGCAACGATGTCGGCGGCGCCGGCGAGCGCCTTTTCGGGCGTGTCGAAGCCGGCCTCCTCGTTGACGTATTCCGCGGCGGTGTCGAGTGCACTGCCCTTGGCCGAGGTCTGCATGATGATCATGTTGGCGAGCGGCTCCAGGCCGGCCTCGCGGGCCTTCTGCGCGCGGGTCATGCGCTTTTTGCGGTAGGGCTTGTAGAGGTCCTCGACACGCTGGAGTTGCGTGGCCTCGCGAATCTGCTGCTCGAGCTCGGGCGTGAGCTTGCCCTGGGCGTCGATGAGCAGAATGACGTCCTCTTTGCGCTGCTCAAGATTGCGCAGGTAGGACAGGCGCTCGTCGAGCGCACGCAGGGCGACGTCGTCCATGCCGCCCGTGGCTTCCTTGCGGTAGCGCGAGATAAAGGGGATGGTGTTGCCCTCGTCGATGAGCTTGACGGCCGCCTCGATGTTGGCGGCCTTAAGGTTGAGCTCGCGGGCAAGCTGGGCGATAAGATCCATGGGACTCCTTGCGTTTAAGGTGCGTTTGCAGCACAGGGCTACCAAGGATACCATCCGTCCCAAAAGACTGTTTTGGGGCCGCGCCACGAAAACGGCCTATCTACTACGTTTAACCCGTATGGGTCGACCATCCCCCGGTTTTCCGAAAATACGCAACCAGTCTACCTGCGGTTTTTATTTCTCGAAATTCGGCATGGCTAAGGATGATCAGTTAAACGTAGTAGATAGGCCCATTTCGTGGCAAACGAACCAAGCTGAGGCGCAAAATGGCCCCCGCCCCAGAAAAATCGTCGGCAAGGTAGCAAAAAGCCCCGCGGGCAGGAGGCTGCTCGCGGGGCAAAGAAGAGGGGCTTGTTGGTGGCGGACCGAAGGGTTCGGCATGGGGTTTCTGCCGCGGCCCGCCCTAAAGCGTTACAGCTCGACGAGCTGGCCGGTCTCGGCGGCCTCCTTGATAGCGTTAAGCAGCGTGAGCGTCTTGACATTATCGGCGGGGGTCACGACGGGCTCGACCTCGCGGCGGACAACCTTCACAAAGTGCTTGAGCTGCATCTTGTGCGGCAGTGCCGGGTCCACGGCCGGAATCTTCATCTGCAGCGGCTTGTGCCAGTTAGAGGCGCCGTCGTAGGAGAACTGGTGCAGGCGGGGCAGCGAAAGGGCGCCCTTGGTGCCGCCGATAAAGTAGGCGTCGGCGTCGAAGGGGCGGTACTGCGGATCCTCGCGAGCGGTCGCCTCCCAGTTCCAGGGGCTGGCGGTGGCGTCAGAGATGGTCATGCTCGCGAGCGCGCCGTCGGCAAAACGGACGTTGACCACGGCGGAGTCCTCGGTCTCAAAACCGCGGGCGGCGCTGGACTGCATACCCTGGACGGCAACGGGCTCGCCCAGCAGGTAGCGGAGCAGGTCGACGTCGTGCACCAGGTTGACCAGAATCGGGCCGGCACCCTTCTTGCGGCGCCACTCGACATCGAAATACTCGTCATTCTTATAGATCATGTAGTGGAAGCTCGACACGGTGAGCTTGCCCAGCTCGCCGGACTCGATGATTTCCTTGGCCTTGTTGACGAAGGGGTTGTGGCGACGGTGCTGACCCACGAGCACGGGCACGCCGGCGGTCTCGGCCTCGGCGGCGAAGGCCTGGGCATCCTCGAGATCGTTGGAGATCGGCTTTTCGACCAGCGGCACGATGTTGCGCTTCACGGCCTCGCGAGCAACGCCCAGGTGCAGGTCGTTGGGGGTGGCGATAATGACGGCCTCGGGCTTGACCTCGTCCATCATCTGGGCGGGATCGGTGTAAAACGGCACGCCGGCGGCCTCGGCCGTGGCGCGGGCGCCCTCAAAGGCGTCGGCGATGGCGACGAGCTCGGCCTCGGGCTCCTCGGTGACAAAGCGGATGTGGTTGCGGCCCATGGCGCCGGCGCCGATAACGGCAATGCGGACGGGGTTGAGCTCAGACATTTCGACTCCTTAATAGTGGTGGCGATGGAATGTGACAAAGGGACAGTCCCTTTGTCACATCGGCAATTACTAGGCGGACTTCTTCTTGCTGTCGGAGACCATCATGTAGACGGTGAGCACGACGGCGATGGCGGCGATCACAATGGCGCCGTAGAAAGACTGCTGGTAGGCGGCGCTGCCGGCCTCGGCGTGATACAGCACGGCGGTGATGGGCTGGCTGATCCAGGTGGAAGCGGCATAACCCAAAAACATGATGCCGTAGTTGACGCCGATGTTGCTGGTGCCAAAGGCGCCACCGGTGAGCGGCGGGTAGATGACGAGCAGGGCGCCAAAGCTAAAGCCGAGCAGGGCGAGCGCCACAAAGAACATGCTCTGCGTAAAGCTCATCGACATGATGACGAGGGCGACGATGGTGACGACAAGGCTGATGAGCAGCGACTTGTAGGCACCGAGCTTGTCGATAATCTGGCCAAAGGACAGACGGCCGACCAGGTTGGCGCAGGTGTTGACGGAGACCACCACGCCGCCAAGGGCGACGGCCGCGGCGCTCGTGGGGTCGGCGAAGAGCTGGACGGCGGCGATGGAGGCAACCTTGCCCACGAGCAGGGTGCCCGCGGTGGCGGCAAAGGCGAAGGT
This sequence comes from Collinsella sp., assembly GCA_014871655.1. Taxonomy (GTDB): domain Bacteria; phylum Actinomycetota; class Coriobacteriia; order Coriobacteriales; family Coriobacteriaceae; genus Collinsella. The sequence continues at coordinate 4,231 of WGSK01000061.1, forward strand.
GACGATGAGGACCCAGAAGCGCGGGGTCTTGACCATCTCGCCCGGGGTGAGGTCGCCGAAGGTGCCGGCGTGTGCGCCGCCCTTGGGGGCCTCGAAGCCCTCGGGCAGCCAGCCGGCCTCGGGGGCCTTCAGGAACAGGGCGGAGGCGGCGATCGTCACAAAGAAGATGACGCCGAGTGCCTTGAGGGCGCCAAAGATGCCCAGGCTCGGGATGAGCAACGAGGCGAGCACCGGGGACAGTACGGCGGGACCGGCGGTCGAAGCGGCGAGTGTAATGCCGGAGGCGAGACCCTTCTTGTCGATGAACCACTTTTGGCCGGTGGTGAGCGCCGGGTTGTAGCCCAGGCCGTTGCCGATGGCGGCGACGAGTGAGAACCACAGGTAGAACTGCCACGGCTCGGTGACGGTGCCGGACATGAACCAGCCCAGGCCGTAGCACACGGCGGCGGCGATCACGACGTTGCGCGGGCCGATCTTATCGGAGATGCGGCCGGCGAAGATGCCCGTCACGGCCATGATGGTCTGAAAGACCGGGAAAGCCCAGGTAAGGGCGCTCGACCACTCGGGGTAGACGGCGAGTAGGTTCTTGCTCACGACGGAATACAGCGCGATGGAGCTGATGAAGAACATGGTGACGCACGCGGCGGAAAGCACGACGGCGCGACCCTTGTTGGAGTTGGTGGAAGCCATTGGACTCTTTCTCATCGATACGGGGGAGGAGCGGGCGTGTCCGCGGGGCCTCCCTGTTAGGTTGGTTTACTGGTCGGTCGGCTTGGCGACGCCGGACTCATCGGACCAGAGCTCGACACCCCTGTTCTTAAGGTAGTTGTCGGCATAGGCGCGACGGCCGCCGGGCTTGGCGGTGAGGTCGCCCATCATGTTGGAGAAACCGCCGTCGACCTTGATAGCGTCGCCGGTGGTAAAGTCCGAGCGCGTGGATGCCAGGAACATGACGGCGTTGGCGATATCGCTGACCTCGCCGATGCGGCGCGTGGCGATCAGGCGGCTGCGGCTCTTTTCGACCTCGGGGTCGGCGTAGAAGTTGGCCGACATTGGGGTCTTAACGAAGCAGGGCTCGACGCAGTTGGAGCGGACGCCGTAGGGGCCCCACTCGGCGGCGAGCATCTTGGACATCATGTTGACGCCGGCCTTGGTGGAGCTGTACACGCCCGAGAACGTCTCGGGGGAGTGGCTGGCGACGGTCGAGATGTGCACCAGGCGGCCCTGGCCGGCCTTGATCATCTCGCGACCAAAGCGCTGCGAGGTGATGAAGTAACCGGTGAGGTTGACATTGAGCACCTGCTCCCAGTCGCTCAGCGGCAGGTCCTCCATGGCGGCGAAGCGCAGGATGCCGGCGGTGTTGACAAGGACGTCGACGCGGCCGAAGTCGGCGATGGTGGCGTCGACGGCGGCCTGAACCTCGGCCTCGTCGGTGGCGTTCATCTTGTAACCCTCGGCGTGGATGCCAAACTCGGCGGCGAGGTCGGCGGCTGCGGCCTTGACCTTCTCCTCGTCCAGGTCGAGCAGGACGACGTTGGCGCCATTGCGGGCGAACTCGCGGCAGATCTCGGCGCCCATACCGCCGAGCGCGCCAGTCACGGCGCAGACATCGCCCTCGAGCTTAAGCCAATTGCTCATAGGAACTTCCCTTCTCGTGCCTCCCGGTGGGTCGCTCCCATTAACCGACCCACGTGGTTTTCGCTGGTTATCGTATGCTTTGCATTTGCGCAGGTGAATTGCATATTTGTTAGAATGGCGTTAACCGTAGGTTTACACTGTGCAATGTAGTTTATGCTTAACCGAGCGCGTGACCTGCGAAAATAACCCCCTGTGGCGCCATGTGGCCACGGGTGCGAAAACGGGAGAATGACGTGTACGATCGACGACTTGAGGCCATATCGGCCGCTGCGGAGCTGGGAAGCTTCTCGCGTGCGGCGGCACAATTGCGCGTGTCGACTCCGGCGCTCGTCAAGCAGGTGTCGGGCTTCGAGGCCGAGTTCGGCATCACGCTGTTCGAACGCTCGCACTCGGGCGTCAAAGTGACGCCGGCCGGCGCACTGCTGGTGGACGACGCACGTTCGATCATGCGGCAGTCCGAGGACGCGTTGCGCCGTGCCCGACGCGCGGCGGGCGATGGCGGTGCCGTGCGCCTGGGCGTGTCGATGATGTGTCCGGGGCGCCAAACGCTGTCAATGTGGTCGGGCATCCACGATCTGGAACCGTCGCTGCGATTTGAGATCGTGCCGGTAAGCGATCTCTACGACGAGCGCGAGACCGTCATGCGCAGCTTGGGCCGCGAGGTCGATGTGGTGCAATCGAGTTTTTCAACCCCACGTTGGGGTGATGCCTGCCAAAAGCTCCGCATTGTCAACGTGCCGTTTTATATCGATCTGCCGCGCACGAGCCCGCTGGCGCGCAAGAATCGCATTACGGTCGCCGACTTGGAGGGTATGCGCCTGCGCGTGCTCCGCCACGGCAACGACGCAATGGACAGCCTGCGCATCGACCTTCTGGCCGACGGCGGCGTTGACGTGATCGACGTGGACAGCTTTGACTTTGCGCTCTTTAACGAGGCAGAGGAAAAGGGCGACGCGGTGCTCACCTGCGGCGCATGGTCGGGGGTACACCCGGCCTTTGTGGGCGTGCCGTTCCTATGCGGTCGCGAGGTGCCGGTCTTTTTGCACTATCCGCTCGAGCCCACCCTCCAAGTCCAAAAATTCGTCAACGCCATGGCACAACTCCTCACCTAGCTCACCTGGGACGGGGCTCTTTTAGCTACTTCGAAGATGATTTTTCTGGGACGGGGATTTAATAATCATTGTGTACCGAATGATTACTAAATCCCCGTCCCAGAAAAATCATCCTTACAAAACGAGGCCCTGGCCAAATGGCCAGGGCCTCACCAACTTTTATTCTGTTTTAATGACGGGTTGATTGCGCGCAGGAGGTCTCCCAGGCGGGCCGGGGTGTAACTTCCGCGCGCAGTTTCGCAGCGAAGCGAGAATGTTTG
>WGSK01000062.1:0-6893 GCA_014871655.1 Collinsella sp.
TAACAGGCTGCAAGTGCGCCTTATTACCCGCACCCTTGCTTTTCATGTAGGATACGTGCTTAAAGTGCGACGGAAAGCTGGATGCCCCGGTCGATGTTGAGCGGGTAGCTCGTTTTATGGCTGCCGCTCGTACGGCGCGAGGGGAGTAGGCACCTATGGCGCTCTATCTGGGTATTGATATTGGGACAAGCGCCTCTAAAGGCGTTTTAATCGATGATCGATGCAACATCGTTTGCCAAGCTTCTTGTGGACACGAGACGGACAACCCGTGTGATGGATGGTACCAGCATGATGCGGAGGCAGTTTGGTGGGGCGATTTTTGCCGCTTGTCGCGCGAGCTGGTGGCGCGATCGGGGGTTAACGCGGCACAGATCGGATGCGTGGGCCTTTCCGCATTGGGTTGCGACTGTGTGCCGGTCGATACCGAGTGCAACGCGCTGGCGCCCGCGATTTTGTATGGAGTCGATGCACGTTCGAAGCCGCAGATTGACGAGCTCCTTTCCGAATATGGGTCAGATCGCGCACGCGAGCTTTTCGGGCATGATCCCTGTTCGTCAGATATTGCTCCCAAGATCTTGTGGTTTAAGGAGAATATGCCCGAGGTGCACGAACGTGCCGCGAAGTTCCTGACGGCGTCATCGTTTCTGTGCGCAAAGTTGACGGGGCGTTTTACGGTGGACCGTTATTTAGCGGAGGATTTTCTTCCCCTATACGACCGCTACACCTGGAAGGTTGATGCTCGGGAATGTGCTCGTTTCTGCCGGCCTGACCAGATGGCGGAGGTGATGTCGGCTACCGATATTGCCGGGGTGATTACGCAGCGTGCGGCTGAGGCGACGGGGCTCGCGGCAGGGACACCTGTCTTAGTGGGAACGGGCGACTCTGGTGCCGAGGCCATTTCGACGGGTGTATTCCGTCCCGGCGATATGATGGTTCAGTTGGGGAGTACGGCGTATTTCATCTACCTAGCTGATCATATGATCGATGATGCCCGCCTGTGGCCGGGGACGTTTATCATTCCCGGAACTTACGGGATTTGCGCGGGGACCAATACGGCGGGCGCACTCACATCGTGGCTGCGCCAAGAGCTGTATCGCGACGCCGTAGAGGCCGAGGGCCACGGTGGTCCCGATGCCTATTCGGTTATGGCGAATGATGCCGCCGACGTGGCGCCGGGTGCCGATGGGCTCCTGTGTCTGCCGTACTTTGCGGGGGAGCGTACTCCGCTCAACGATCCCGAGGCGCGTGGCGTCTTCTTTGGCCTGACCGGAAGGCATACGCGAGCCCATATGGTTCGCGCCGCCTTGGAAGGCGTCGCGTATACCGTTGCATCCCATGTCGACATTATCGAGCGAGAGCATGGACTGCCAATTGGGCGCATTATGCTTGTCGGAGGTGGAACCAAGAATCCAGTTTGGATGCAGGCTGTCGCCGACGTATGCGGGCGCGAGGTCTCGGTTGCCAAGGTTACGGTGGGCGCATGCTTCGGTGATGCCATCATGGCAGCTCTCGCAGGTGGCGCTTATGCATCATGGGATGAACTCGCCCGAGTCCTTGGCGTTGCGCAAACAATCGAGCCCGATATGGCTGCCCACGAGTTATATGCGTCGCGTCGTCATATCTTTGACGAATTGTATGCACGCAACCGTGATCTCATGCACGAATTGGTGTAATGCTGCCGAACTGTACTGCCTACCAATAGGGACTGCGTTGTGCGATTCGCATGTCCCTTGGCATTTTTGCCCACAGGGGTTAGCGAAGGTCAAAAACAGCGTGCGCATTTGCTAAAACTACCGACTCGATGCGCTTTGCGTCACAGTTTTTGAGTGAGGCAATGCGCATCGAGGTCCTTGCGAGCGATCTGATGAGCGACTGCGCGCTTGTTTCTGTGTTTGCCTCCGCCGGCGCATCGGTTTCGAGCAGTAAACGATCGAGTGGAATCTGTCGTGCGTATTCGCGACCGCGCTTGGTCGCGAGCATGCGTTCGTTGACGGAAAAAAAACAGCCCGCATTACGCGCGCGGACGAGTTCGTCCGAAGTACCGCTAAACCAGTGGAAGATGATAACGGGGGAGTCGGGGTTTGGGATGAGTAGTCCATGCGATTCGAGGACGTCCAGTACGGCTCCTGCCGAACGAACGGCGTGAATTGATATCACGCGCCCGGTAAGAGGATGCTGCACGAGCGCATCGCAGAGCCGGTTAAGTGCCTGTATTTGTAGCGGCTCACTTCCAGCAAAGCGCGCGGAAAAGTCGAGTCCGACTTCGCCGATGTAGTGCTCTTGGGCGGCAACTTCGCAAAGCAGATTGACTTCGGCAGGACCGCAGCGGCCGTCGGCGAGCCACCAGGGATGGAGGCCGACGCCCGCGATATTGTTTGGGTAGCGGCTGGCACGCTTTTTTGCTGCCGCGAAGTCGCGTGGGTCGACCCCGCAATCAAAGACCCCCAGTCCTATAGCCGCAGTTTCGTCGGCAACAGCATTCGGGTATGCCATCAAATCAAGATGGCAGTGTGCATCAAATAACCGGGGCTCCATCTCGGCGCGTTCCGCTAGTCCAGGCGCTGGCCATCGGAGCGTACACGTTCGGTGCCGCGGCCGCTGATCTGGCGGATAACCTCGCCGGCAATCATCTGACCCATGATGGGCGGCATAAAACTGGCGGTTCCGAGCTCGGTACGCTCGTGGATGTTGGAAGGGTCGCGGGGCTGTGTCTTAACCGATTCCTCGCAGCTAAACAGCACGTGCAGGCTCTTGATTCCGCGCTTCTTACATTCTTTGCGCATAATGCGGCTCATAGGGTCACGTACCGTATCGAAGATGTCGGCAAAGCGGAGACACTCGGGATGGAGCTTGTTGGCCCCGCCCATGGAGCTAACCAAACGAATGTCGTGGTCCTGAGCATATTTGGCAATGGTGAGCTTGGCCGAGATGGTGTCGATGGCGTCGATGACGTAATCGAGCTTGCCGCCTGTCTGCTCCAAAACGCTTGCGAAGAATTCGTCGATGTTGTCGCTTAGCAGGTATTCGGTACGCTTGATGACGGTGGCGGCAGGATTGATGTCTTTGATCATGGCCTCCATAACGTCGACCTTGCGCTTGCCGATGGTGCTGTGAAATGCGATGGCCTGGCGATTGATATTGCTGGGCGCGATGATGTCCTTGTCCAGAATGACGAAGTGACCGATGCCGCCGCGGGCGAGTGCCTCGCAGCAGTTGGAGCCCACGCCTCCGCAGCCGAGCACCAGCACCGTGGCGTTGGCGAGCTTATCGAGTGCCTCGCGGCCCATGATGATCTCGAGCTTGGTGTCGCGTGTCTCGATGGGAGTTGCGGCTGTGGTTTCGGTCATAAATATCCTCCGATGGGGAAGCAGGTCGTGTTTTAGCTATCGCCATTATAGGTAATCGCCCATAGGTTGCGATGGCGTTTGCTTTGATGTGGTTTGAAGCATTGCGATTAGACAGTTAGACAAACATCTAAATATCGAGTATAGTGTGCGCGTCATGAGAGATGATGAGAGGAGGTCTTATGCCGGGAGAGGGTTTTAAGGCGCTTGCCGATCCAACGCGACGGCGCATTTTGGAGTTGCTGCGCGAGGGCAATTGCACGGCGGGGGAGCTTGCCGAGCATTTCGATATCAGTAAGCCGTCGCTAAGCCATCACTTGGCGACGCTCAAAAATGCCGGGTTGGTGACCGACGAGCGCCATGGCCAAAACATCGTATACAGCTTAAACACCACCGTCATGCAGGATTTAATTGGCTGGTTTATGGGCTTTACAAACACTGAAGGTGATAAGGATGAATAACGAAAACAAGGGCATTCACCCCACGGGGGTATCGTCGCGCGTGTGGATTGCGCTGGTCGCTCTGTGCGCCGTCAATGTCGTAGCGCACCTCATGGTGATGCCGAGCTTGCCTGCGCAGATTCCCACGCACTGGGGCGCGAACGGCGCCGTCGACGGTTGGGGTCCTAGCTGGATGGCCTCCGCGCTCGGCGCGCTGCCTCTGGCGCTTCTCGCAATGTTCTGCGTGGTACCGCGCATCGACCCCAAAGGTGAGGCATATCGAACCTCGGGCAAGTTCTACCAGGGCTTCGTAATCGCCTTCACCTTGTTCATGTGCGCCATAAGCTGGCTGGGAGAGCTTACGGTCTGGGGCGTGGTGCCGGCGGTCGGTTCGGTCAACGTGCTGATTTCCGGTGTTGTCGGTTTGCTGTTCATCGGCGTAGGCAACTACTTGCCGCGTGTGAAGCAGAACTATACGCTCGGTATCAAGACACCCTGGGCGCTTGCCGATCCCGAGAACTGGCGCCGTACGCAGCGTTTTGGCGGCGCCTGCTTTATGGTGCTGGGTATTGGCCTGATTGTGATGGGCGTGGCAGGCAGCGTGCTTTTGAGTGAAGTCGTCGCCGCGGTGATTGCGGTTCTGGCGTTTGGTTCGGTTGGAGCCGTCTACGTCTACTCGTATCTGTTGTGGCGCAAATCGCAGCGAGCCGCTCGTTAAGGTTGCGGAAAACTAGCGTACGCAGTTCATAGTATGTTCCGGGGGACTTTTCCCAGGTAGTATTAGGGGGTGTGGGCAACCATGCCCCTTTTTATTAGAACGCGCGAACTGCCTCTCCGCTTTTTCCAAAACGGAGAGGGGGAGAAGATTTCCGCAGCTAGATAAGGAGAAATGACTGTGGCGGAGTTCATTTATCAGATGTATCAGGCTCGTAAGGCCCATGGCGACAAGGTAATCCTTGACGACGTGACCCTGAGCTTCTACCCCGGTGCCAAGATCGGCGTTGTGGGTCCCAACGGCATGGGCAAGTCGACCCTGCTCAAGATCATGGCCGGCATCGAGGAGGTCTCCAACGGTGATGCCAGGCTCACCCCCGGCTACACCGTGGGCATCCTGCAGCAGGAGCCGCCGCTCGACGACGACAAGACCGTCATCGAGAACGTGCGCATGGCATTTGGCGACATGATCGCCAAGGTCGATCGCTTCAATAAGATCGGCGAGGAGATGTGCGACCCGGATTGCGACATGGACGCCCTCATGGCCGAGATGGGCAAGCTCCAGGACGAGATTGACGCCGCCGACGGCTGGGATATCGATTCCAAGCTCGGCCAGGCCATGGACGCCCTGCAGCTGCCCGATTCTGACATGCCGGTCAACGTGCTTTCCGGCGGCGAGCGCCGCCGCGTGGCCCTGTGCAAGCTTCTGCTCGAGGCTCCCGACCTGCTACTGCTCGACGAGCCCACGAACCACCTGGACGCCGAGTCGATCCTGTGGCTCGAGCATTTCCTGCACAACTACCAAGGCGCGGTGCTTGCCGTCACACACGACCGCTACTTCCTGGATAACGTTGCCGAGTGGATCTGCGAGGTCGACCGCGGTCACCTTTATCCCTACAAGGGCAACTACTCCACGTATCTGGAGACCAAAGCCGCCCGTATCGAGGCGCAGGGCAACCGCGACGCCAAGCTCGCCAAGCGCATGGAGGCCGAGCTCGAGTGGGTGCGCAGCTCGCCCAAGGCCCGCCAGGCCAAGAACAAGGCCCGTCTGGCTCGCTATGAGGAGATGGAGGCCGAGGCCCGCGCAAGCCAGAAGCTCGACTGGACCGACATCCGCATCCCCGTGGGCCCGCGTCTGGGCAACAAGGTGCTCGAGGCTCATCACCTGCACAAGGAGTTCGATGGCCGTGTGCTCATCGACGACCTATCGTTCACCCTGCCGCGCAACGGTATCGTGGGTGTCATCGGCCCCAACGGTGTGGGCAAGACCACGCTGTTCAAGACCATCGTGGGCCTGGAGCCGCTGACTTCGGGCGAGCTCGAGGTGGGCGAGACCGTCAAGATCTCCTATGTCGATCAGAACCGTTCTGGCATCGACCCCGATAAGAACCTGTGGGAGGTCGTCTCGGATGGCTTGGACCATATGATGGTCGGCGAGACCGAGGTTCCGAGCCGCGCTTATGTGGCGAGCTTTGGCTTTAAGGGCCAGGACCAGCAGAAGCGCGCCGGCGTACTCTCCGGTGGTGAGCGCAACCGTCTGAACTTGGCGCTTACGCTCAAGCAGGGCGGCAACCTGCTGCTCCTCGACGAGCCCACGAACGACCTCGACGTCGAGACGCTGTCCTCGCTCGAAGCGGCACTGCTCGAGTTCCCGGGCTGCTCGGTGGTCATTAGCCACGACCGTATGTTCCTGGACCGCGTCGCCACGCACATTCTGGCGTGGGAGGGCACCGACGAGAATCCGGGCAACTGGTATTGGTTTGAGGGCAACTTCGAGGCCTATCAGGCCAACCGCATCGAGCGCCTTGGCGAGGACGCAGCCCAGCCGCATCGTATCCACCGTAAGCTGACGCGCGACTAGATCGTTACGCGGTTTTCCAAACCGCGTAACTGCTCGACGCTGCGCGGGTCGCAAGCACCCCATCTTGCCGTTCAAGCCGTCGCTCGCGTATCGAAGTACGCGTCGCTCCTCTTTCACGGCAACCTGGGGCACTTGCGGCCCGCTCGCTGTTGGTTACGCAACATCAACAAATAAAAACGGCTCAAATCCTGATTTGGATTTGAGCCGTTTGTCGTTACTGCCCGGGTTCTTCGACTTTATCGATGGTCCAGGCGGCTCCGAGACCGCCGGTGGTGTTGCGGCGGATGCGCACGGTAACCTCGTGGCGCTCGCCGGCCTGCGTATAGTGCAGGGGGAAGCTTGCGCGGTTTCGCGCGGCCTCGATGGTGCCGCGCTCGCGGGCGATCCAGTAGTACTCGCCGATGATGCCGAGCGTGTCGGCGCCGTAGGGGAGATAGGTCGACAGCTGGTGTAGCAACGGGCCGGGGCAGAAGACCTCGGTTGCGAAATCGATGGGGAAGTCCTCGGGGATGGTCGGTGCTGCGGGTGCGGGGG
>WGSK01000063.1:0-6799 GCA_014871655.1 Collinsella sp.
CCAGAGAACTCCGAGTTGCCCGGGCACGTCACGCATACGTCATAGGCGCCCTCGACCTGTTCGGTCCCATAGACAAACGACGCACCAGCAGCCTCGAGCGCACGCGTGGCGACATTGGGCTCAGAGGTGCCGCCGCCATACACGGTAACGGCGCTTACGCGCTCGGGATGTGCCAGCGCCCAGCGGGCGACATCGAGACCGGATTTGCCCTGACCCAAAACGAGCAGGCTAAAGACATCAGCAAGAGGCATGAAAGACCACTATCCCAACTGGAAGAACAAAGCAAGGCCAACGGCACCAAAGGCCGCAGCGATAATCCAAAAACGGATGACGACCTTGGTCTCGGCCCAGCCCTTCTTTTCGAAATGATGATGGATGGGCGCCATAAGGAAGACGCGCTTGTGCGTAAAGTGGAAGTAGACAACCTGAATCATGACCGACAGGGTCTCAACGATAAACAGGCCACCGATGATGAGGGAGACGACCTCGGTGTTGGTCATGATGGACGTGCAGGCAAACGCGGCGCCCAGGGCAAGCGAGCCGGTATCGCCCATAAAGATGCTCGCCGGATAGCAGTTGAACCACAGAAAGCCCAAGCAGGCACCGGCACATGCGGTGCAGAAGATGGACAGGTTCACGTCTCCGTGCAAAAACGCCATGGCAGCCATGGCGAGCATGGCAATCATGGAGGTGCCGCCAGCAAGACCGTCAAGGCCATCGGTCAGGTTCACGGCATTAGAAAGACCGGCGATCATCAGCCAGCAAAAGACAATGTAGAGCCACGGGAACGAAAGGCCGCAGATGGTGGTCGAAAGCACGCCAAGGTCAATCGTCAGGCCGCCGGGAAAACGAATCTCGGGGGCGACGCCGCACCAGTTAACGGCAAGTACCGTAAAGGTGACACAGATAATGGTTAGGCCGATCATCTTGGCATGAGGCGTCAGACCGAGCGAGCGCCCATGCGTAACGGAGGTCAGGTCGTCGATCAGGCCCAGCACGCCGGTCGCCAGCGTGGCGAGCAGCACGAGCACGAGCTCGGTGGTGAGCTTGCCCATCAGCAGGCAGGTCAGCGAGATCGCGACGAGGATGACAACACCACCCATGGTGGGCGTTCCCTGCTTAACCAAATGACGCTTGGGGCCGTCGGCACGAACCTGCTGGCCGATACCCTCGACCTTCAGCAGCTTGATCCACCACGGCATGAGCAGCAGCGCAATGGCAGCGGCGATGCCAAGCCCCAAAAAAGCCTGATACGTTGGATACGAGGGATTGCCGAACATGGGCTAGCACACACCTTCCACAAAGCGGTCGAGCTCAACAAAGCGGGAACCCTTGACCAGTACAACATCATGTTTTTCAAGCGCGCCGCCCATGCGGTCGAGCACCTGCTGATAATCGGAGAACACCTGGATGCGGTCCTCGTCCATGCCCATCATGCGCGCGGCGTCGGCCATAAGCTGGGCCAGCTCACCACCCACGCACGCCAGCATGTCGAGCTTCTTGGCGGCGGCATAGGCGCCCACGAGCTCATGCATGCGAGGAGCCTCATCGCCCATCTCGCCCATCTCGCCCAGGATCGCCATGCGAGACCCCGTGCACGAAAGCGAACACAGCAGGTCGAGACCGGCTGCCATGGATTCGGCACTGGCGTTATAGGAATCGTCGATGACGCGGGCGCCGCTCTTGGCGCGCTTGATCTCCTGGCGGTGACCGGTGATCGTGAGGCCCCTAAAGGCAGCATCGATCTGCTCGGGCGTCACGCCCAGGCGATAGGCAACTGCGGCGGCCTTAACGGCATTTGGGACGGACTGCACGCCGGGGATGGCAAGCATGGTATCGATCGTCTCACCCTGGCCAAAATCGAGCGTAAAGACCGGACGGCCTTCGTCATCAACACGAATGTCGCGGGCGCGGACCTCATCATCGTCCGAGACGCCGGCCAGCATCACGTCGATACCAGCAGGCTGGGCGAACGTATCGCGAATGAACGGTGTAAAGTCGTCCTCGCCGCCCAAAACCAGCAGCGGCAAGAAGTCGCCGGCGGCGCACATACCCTGGACAATCTCGGCCTTAGCGCGGGCGATGTTCTCGCGGCTGCCCAAAATGCCGATGTGAGAGGTACCAATCTTGCTCACGATGGCAAGGTTGGGATTGGCGGACTGGGACAGGCGCTCAATCTCGTGGAAATGGTTCATGCCCATCTCGAGCACCAGGACCTCGGTATCGGCCGGAGCGGAAAGCACCGTGAGCGGCATGCCGATCAGGTTATTGAAATTGCCCTTGGTGGCCCAGACACGATAGCGCTTGGCGAGCACGGCGGCGAGCACGTCCTTGGTCGTCGTCTTGCCGATGGAACCGGTAATGCCAACGACCAGGCAGCCAAGCTCCAGGCGATACGTGTGCGCCAAACGCAGCAGAAACTCCTCGGGATCATCGGTCAGCAGGATGGCGCACCCCTTGTCCTGCGCCAGCGAGACCAGCTCGGCCTCGGGCTCACGCGTCATCACGACGGCGCCGGCACCCGACTGGACGGCACGGGAAGCAAAATCATTGCCGTCGACGTTTTCACCGGGAAAGGCGACGAAAATCGTCCCTTCCTCGACCTGGCGCGAGTCGATAACGCACCCGCGGCATACCCGATCGGCTTCTCCCGTCACGGTTCGGGCCCCTGTTGCGGCCGCGAGGTTGTTGACGGCGATCTCTATCATTGCAGCTCCCCTGTAAACCTAATAATGCTATCGGCGTATTGTATCCCAGCGCCGCACATGCGTGGTGCAGGGCATGTGAACACCCTCATATGGGACAACAAACCACGCCCCAAAGATTGTAACCCCCTACTTCGTGTGCGGGATACCCAGCACGTCGAGCGCGTTGGCCATAATGGACTGGAACGGCACCGCAGCGGCATCTGAGCCGCTCGGCGTTCCGTCGAGCGTGATATAGCACAGCACCTTGGGCGATTGTGCCGGTGCAAAGCCCATAAAGGACGACATGTAGTTCTCCTTGAGGTAGCCGCCGTTCTCGTCGGCACGTTCGGCCGTACCGGTCTTACCCGCCACGTCATAGCCGTCAACCGCGCCGCCAACGCCCGTTCCCTCGGACACGACCGTCTGCATGCACGATGTCACCTGGGATGCGGCGTCCTCCGAAATCGCGCGCTCGCCTTCGCCCCAGTCCTTCTCGTCGCCTTTGCTGGACTTATAGAAGTGCGGTGTCATCATCACGCCGCCGTTGGCGATGCCGCCCACGGCACGTGCGATCTCAATCGGCGAGACGGACAGTGCCTGTCCAAAGCTCATCGAGCCCAGCGTGGCGCCGTCATACTGGTCACGCTCCTTGACGATACCCAGGCTCTCGCCCGGAAAATCGACACCCGAGCTGTGACCGATGCCCCACTTGTCCACATAGGCGGCAAAGTCGTCGGCACCGATCTTGCGCCCCACTAGGACAAAGCCCACGTTGGACGAACGGCGCATCATCTCGCGCACATCCATGGTCATGGCATAGTCGCGCTTGTCGGCATCGGTGACGGTATCGTCGCCCACCTTAATGCTCGCCGGCACCTCAAACGACGTACTCGATCGCACGACGCCCAAGTCGAAGCCGGCGCCCGCCACGAGCGTCTTAAAGACCGAGCCGGGCTCGTAGGCGTCGGTGACCAGGCGCAGATTCATATCCTCGGTCTTGGCATTCTCCAGATCGGTCTGGTCGTAGGTCGGGTACGAGCAGGCTGCCAAAATCTCGCCTGTCGTAGGATCGGTGACCAGCGCCGAGCCGTTCTTGGCCTTAGTCTTCTCAACTGCCTCTGCCAGGGCATCCTCGGCCGCACGCTGGATATTGACGTCGAGCGTCGTCACGATATCAACGCCGTCGACCGCAGCCACCTTTTTATAGGCACCGCCCGCGATATAGCTGCCGTCCCTCGCGCGCTCGCGTACGAGGGAACCGTTCGTGCCGGTCAGAAGCTTGTTGTATTGCTTTTCGAGACCCGTCAAGCCGTCGTTGTCTACATTCACTACACCCAGCACCTGCGATGCCAGATTGCCGTATGGATATACGCGCTTCATGGCCTGCTCAAAAAGCACGCCGGGCAGGTTCTTCTTCTCCAGCGCCGCAACATCGTCTTCGTCCACCTGGCGCTTGATATACACCCAGGTTCCATCGGATTCAACGAGCTTGCGGCAGGTCTTTTTATCGATTCCAGTTGCCTTGACCAGCGCCGACACCGTCTTGTCGACATCCTCGACAAGCTGCGGGTTCACGGCGATGTTGCGACATTCGACCGACGACGCCAACACGTTGCCGTTGCGGTCGTAGACGGTGCCGCGTTTGGCATAGAGGGTCTGCGCAAGCAGGCGGCGCGCATCGGCACGCTCGCGCAGTTTATCGGCTTCGACAATTTGATAGTCGGCAAGGCGAAAGACGCCCAAGCCCAAGCCAAGCCCGATGAAGCCCATGACGGCTTTGCGGCGAGGCAGAGGTGCGCCTGTGAGCCATTCGGTCGACGGACTCTTGCGCGACCTGGTGTTATGCACTTGAGGGCCGCCCGAGCCGCGAAGTCGCGACGCCGGGTCGTTGCCACGGGACTGCCCGGCGTTGTAAGATTGCCGACCCGTTCCTTGATAACCAGAACGTCCCCGCGACGAGGGACGTCCAGAACCGCGGCCCCCATCGGAACCGCGGCGATAGTCATTTGTCATACTCAGCTACCGTCTTGCTACTGAGCGGTCGCGGTCGCGTTGGCGCCCGCGGCTGCATCCTGCGAAAAGTCAAGTGTAACGCTCTCACTGGGCTCCACCATGCCATAAGCGCCCGCAAGGTCGCGAATGCGCGTGTCGGCGCCATAGACCGAATGCATGACCTCCAAGTCGGAGCTCTCATCGGTCGCCTTTTCGAGCGTGCTGGTAAGCTCGGCGTTGCTGTTGAGCACCTGGGCCGTAACGCCGGCGAGCGCCACGCGGGCGACGCCGATCGTCATGAAGATAGCCGCAATGATGCAAAACGTTTTAAGAACGCTCATGAAAACCGGGCTTACCGCCTGGTTTGCCTGACGGCCCGCGCCCGTGTAGACATCAAAGCGCGGCGCGCGCTGCTCACGGGGAGCAACAGGGGCCTGCGGCGTCTCACGATAGGCGGGCATGGCGTTCATATCATAGGCGAGTGCTGCGCTTGAAGTGTTGTAGCCCATGATATGCCGCCTCCCATCCCGAGTACGTTGGTAGTGTGTTTAAGCTTCGTTTATGGTGCGAGCGGGAGGTCCAATATCGCGCGGTCGCGCCTACAGACGCTGCGCCACGCGGATTTTGGCTGATCTCGCCCGAGGGTTGCGCTCAACCTCATCAGGCTGGGCAACCAAGGGTTTGCGGGTGATGACCTTGAGTATCGGCGCGTTGCCGCACACGCACACCGGAATCTCCGGCGGACACGTGCACCCCTGGCTCATCTCCTTAAAGTGGTTCTTTACGATACGGTCCTCGAGCGAGTGATACGAGATGACGCAGATACGTCCGCCCGGGTTGAGCCACCTGGTGGCGGCATCAAGCCCTCGTTCGAGCACATCGAGCTCGTGATTGACCTCGATGCGAATGGCCTGGAAACTTTTCTTGGCCGGGTGTCCACCATGCCGACGAGCGGCAGCCGGGATACCCGCCTTGATGATCTCGACAAATTGGCCGGTGGTTTCGATCGGTTCTTGCTCGCGGCGGCGCACGATCTCGCGCGCGATCTGCGAGGCGAACTTCTCTTCGCCGTAGACGCGTAGAATCCGGGCGAGGTCGTGTTCGTTATAGGTGTTGATGACCTCAGCTGCGTTTAAGGTGTTATTACCCGGATCCATCCGCATGTCCAATGGGGCGTCCTCGTTATACGAAAAGCCCCTGCCAGGGATATCGAGTTGCGGTGACGAAACGCCCAAATCGAACAGGAAGCCATCGACCCCGGGCACCTCGGCCGAGCAAAGCAGCTCGTCCAAGTCGCCGAAGTTGCCCTTCAGCAGCTGGTGCGGAACGCCGGGAACCTCGCGGTCCAGACGGGCGCCAGCGGCCTCGAGGGCCATGTCGTCCTGATCGACGCCGAGCAAAAGGCCCGTCTCCCCCACCTGCGCGGCCATCTTTACCGAATGGCCGGCACCGCCAAGGGTGCAATCGCAGACAACGGAGCCGCTCTTTAGCCGCAGCGACTCAAGCACTTCGCCGAGCATGACAGGTTCATGCCGATATTCTTGTGTCAAGATCCCACGCTCCATCCGTTACCCGTGCCTTGCCCTTACGAGAAGAAGAGGTCCAGCAGGGCCTCATCGTCATCGTCCTCATCGGCCGCGGCGCGATCCCAAACCTCAAGGTGGTCGTAGTTGCCCACAACCGTGACCTCGCGGTCGAGGTTCGCCTGCTTGCGGAGAGACTCGGAAAGACCGATACGACCGGCGCTGTCCACGTCCATCGACGTGGTGCGCTTGTTGATCGCCCTCATGAGCTTCTGGTCGTTAATGTCACGCGGGTTAAAACCCTCGTGGCCCTCACGACCCGCGAAGAGTCCTTCGACCCACTTATCGAAGGCCTCGGCAGAGAACACGTACAGAGCATCGACATCCAGGGCTTTGAACACGCGAACGTGCTCTCCAAGCTCCTCGCGAAGGGGTGCAGGCAGGGACAGACGACCTTTTGCATCGAGATTGCGCTCGTATGCACCAGTCATTCCCATGTGCGCCCTCCCCTCGGTTACTCAGATGGCACGTACGCGGGGAACCACCCCGCCTGTCGACGTCATTAATAATATGGGGAACCGCCCCATTTTTCAACAC
>WGSK01000064.1:0-6197 GCA_014871655.1 Collinsella sp.
CTGGTGATCTCCGCCTTGAGAGGGCGGCGTCCTAAACCGCTAGACGAACGGGCCACATGACATCTGCACTGCCGTGCTGCGAGTAAATATATTACGGGACAAAAAACGTCAGCGCAAGAAGAAATTCCAAATTGCCGAAAAATTGTCGGCAGGTTATGAAACACGCAGGTAAACTAGGTAGCTAATTCAAGTTGAGATGGACCAAAAGAGCTTCGCGATCGTTGGGAATGTTGTCTTCGATCACGGCGTCGAGGGCGGAGTTGAGAAGCTGCCCCAGTTCCGGCCCGGGCTTGACTCCAGCACGGATCAGGTCGCCGCCGTTGATGGCGAGCATCTTGAGCGTATAGGGCTCCCCCGCCCTCAGCAGCTCGTGCGCCATCGTGCGCATCTCCTCAATCGTCTCAACATAATAGAAGCACGACGGGGCCTTGCCAAGTGTGTCGGCACGCTTAAGGTCCATGAGCTCGTCAATCAGGCGGGCCGTGTCGACGCCCTCACCCGAAAGCGCGCGCATCATATTGAGCAGGCAGGAGCGCTCGGGGCGCAGCGGCTTGTCATGGTATTTGATGAGCAGGCACACGTCGCGCACCAAGTCGTGCGAGAGGGCCAGGCGATCCATAATGACGCGCGCCTTCTTGGCGCCGAGCTCGGGATGACCGTAGAAGTGTCCGCTGCCGGCGTGATCGACCGTGAAGCACTCGGGCTTGGACACATCGTGCAAAAACGCCGCCCACATAAGGCTCGACGAGGGCGCGACGCCGTCACACAGCGCGAGCTCCCCCGCCACCGTCAGCACACGGGCGATATGCACGTAGACGTTAAACGCATGATAGACACTGCGCTGATCAAACCCGCGACCCGCTGCCAACTCGGGCACGGCGGCGCAGATGAGCTCGGGATAGCGGAGCATCGCGTCTCCCCCATGACCGGTCGAAAGAATGCCCTCGAGCTCAATACCCACACGCTCACGCGCCACGGCTTCGAGCAGCGGCGCGCACTCGGCAAGCGCACGCTTGGTCTCGGGCTCAATCATAAAGTCCAGACGGCAGGCAAAGCGCACCGCACGCAGCATGCGCAGGGCGTCCTCGTTAAAGCGACGCTTGGGATCGCCGACAGCGCGAATCAGCTTGCGCTCCAAGTCACCCTGGCCGTCGTAGCGGTCGACAAGCCCGCGCTCGGGATGCCAGGCCATGGCATTGACGGTAAAGTCGCGGCGCGCCAGATCGTCCTCGAGCGAGGCGGCACGCTCCACACTCTGGGGATGGCGACCATCGGTGTAAAAGCCATCCAGACGGTACGTGGTGACCTCGATACGCTCGCCATCGGAAATAGCCGTGATTCCGCCAAATTTAATGCCCGACTCCACAACCGCGATGCCGGCGGCCTCGAGCGCCGCTTTGGACTCCTGCCACAGGCCGCTACAGCACATATCAACATCGTGGCTGGGGTACCCCATCAGGGCGTCGCGCACCCAACCGCCCACGTACCAGGCCTCAAGACCAGCCGCCTCAAGCGCGCGCAGGACGCGCAGGGACGCATCGGACGGTTGAGTACCGTTGAGCGAAACATTGCACATGCCTATGGCCTCCTGCGACTATCAAATTGGCTATCGATTGCGTCTGCAAGAAGTCTAGCAAGAAACAGCCTCCACTGCACACGCAAGTCCGATAAACAAAAACGCATCCGTCCTAGTCTAAGACGGATGCGAAATAATCAAACTATTCAGACAAGGTGCCGGAACTAGCAGACCTGGCGAACCTCGATGTGCTTCTTATATTCGTCCACCTTGGCAAAATCACCCAGACCGGGGCACTCGACCACGTTGGCGCCAGTGGCCATCGAAAGGCGCAGGGCGTCCTCGACGCGCTCGGGGGCGTCGTGCCACACGGACAGGAAGGCAGCGAGCGAGGAATCGCCGGCGCACACCGTCGACAGCAGCTTGACGTCGAAGGTGCGGTTGGCAAACCAGATATGCTCGCCGTTGGAGAAGTACGCACCGGCGCCACCAAGGGTCAGCAGCACGTTCTTGGCGCCCTTGGCGTGCAGCTCGGCCATAGCGCCCTTGACGGACTCGTCGTCGCCACCGCTCACCTTGATGCCAAAGATGTCAAGCAGCTCGTCGTCATTGGGCTTGATCAGCAGTGGCTCCAGAGCAATGAGGTCTGCCAGCTGATGGCTCGAGATGTCGAGGACGAACTCGGCCCCCTTGGCCTTGACACGGCGCAGGACCTCGGCCAAGAAGCCCTCGGAAGTGTTGGGAGGCAGCGAGCCGCTGATGACCAGGCAGGTCATGTCATCGAGCGAATCGATAAGTTCAAACATCTCCTGCTCGTTGGCCTCATTGATGGCGGCACCGGCATTGACCATGTTGTACTCGGTGTCGGGACCGGCGTTGAGGAACACATTGACGCGCGTAATACCGTCGGTCCACACGGGCTTGACGGGCACGCCCAGGGCCTCGGCGCCCTTAACGATAAACTCACCCGAGAAGCCGGCGAAGAAACCCAGGATCGTGGTGTCGACACCATAGTGGTCAAGCGTAAACGAGACGTTGAGGCCTTTGCCGTTGGGCGTGTAGACGGCATTGCGGGTACGCGTGACGGTATTGGCAGTAAGGCCGTCGCAGGCGATGTTATAATCAATGGCGGGATTAGCAGTGAGCGTGTAAATCATGAATGTTCCTTTCACGAAGCAACGTGTTAATGAAAGTATATTCCACGCATCGGTAAAAGGCTAGGACAACTCGGTGAACGGTGTGGAAGCGATGAAGTACGGCAGGACACCTCTCCCACATGGCGGAACAAAAAAGGCGCCCCGGCCGAAACCGGGGCGCCGCATGCGCACGAATATGTCGCGTTTCGATTACTGACGATCGAGCTTGCGGACAGCAACGCGCTTGCTGTACTCGTCGACGTGACCGAAGTCACCAATGCCGACGGACTCGGCAACGTTGGCGCCGGTGGCCATAGCGAGCTTCATGGCCTCCTCGACGTTGTCGCGATCCCTGTACCACTTGTGCAGGAACGCAGCGAGGGTGCAGTCGCCGGCGCAGACGGAAGAGACCAGCTTGATGTTGAACTCACGCTTGGCGTACCAGATGTCCTCGCCGTTGGAGAAGTAAGCGTCGCCGCGGCTACCACGGGTGAGCAGCACGTTCTGAACGCCAGCGTCGTGAGCCATCTTCATGGCGACACGAACCTCGTCGTCGGTGTCGACCGGCACGCCGAAGATGGCCTTCATCTCGTGATGGTTCGGCTTGATGAGCAGCGGCTTCTTGTGAGCGAGCTCCTTGAGCTTGTCGGAGGACAGGTCCAGGACGACGTCAGCGCCACGAGCCTGAGCGTGCTCCATGACCTGAGCCAGGAAGTCGGGCGTAGCTTTGGGAGGCACGGAGCCGGAGACGATCAGGCACTCGAGATCGCCCGCGGTGTCCAGGATGTTGTAGAGCTCCTCCTGGTGCTGCGGCGTGATCGGGGCGCCGGGGTTCAGGATGCCGTACTCGTGCTGGCCATCGTTGACGTAGGTGTTAATGCGCGTGATACCGTCGGTCCAGACCGGGCGGCAGAGGCAACCCAGGTTCATGACCTCCTCGACGATGAACTTGCCCGTGAAGCCAGCGAAGAAGCCGAGCGCGACGGTGTCGACGCCCATCTTCTTAAAGGCGAAGGACACGTCGAGGCCCTTGCCGTTAGCCGTGTAGCTGGCCGAACCGGTGCGGACGTTCTCGTCGGGCTCGAGCGGAGAGCTCGAAACCGTCATGTCGACAGCCGGGTTAGCGGTTAGCGTGTAGAACATTTACAGTACCCCCTGTATATGTGAGGGCCGCGTGGCCGGCCCATTCCAACCACGCGGTTACCTCTGATACCAAATTAGCGAGCTGCGGACTCGAGCAGTGCCTTGACCTCGGCGGCGGTGTTGCAGGCGAGCGCCTTCTCGGCGAGCTCGTCGCACTCGGCCTTGGTCCACTGACTGATGGTCTTACGGGCGCGCAGGATCGACGGAGCACTCATCGAGAACTCCTCCAGGCCCCAGCTGATCAGCAGCGGCTCGAGCAGCGGATCGGCAGCGGCCTCGCCGCACATACCGACCATGATGCCGGCCTTCACGCCGCTCTCGATGATGTTCTTGAGCGAGCGGAGCACGGCGGGATAGTAAACCTGGTACAGGTTGGAGATGGTGTCGTTGCCACGGTCGGCGCACATGGTGTAGCCGATCAGGTCGTTGGTGCCGATGGAGAAGAAGTCGGCGACCTCGGCAAGACGGTCTGCGAGCAGCGAAGCGGCGGGCGTCTCGACCATGATGCCGACCTCGATGTTCTCGTTGAACTTGCGCCCCTCTTCGGTCAGCTCGGCCTTGCACTGCTCGACGAGCTCCTTGACAGCCAAGACCTCCTCGACGCAGGTGACGAGCGGGATCATGATCTTGACGTCACCGAAGGCGCTAGCGCGCAGCAGAGCGCGGAGCTGGACCTTGTACTGGTCGGGATTGGCCAAGCAGTAACGCACGGCGCGGAAGCCCATGAAGGGGTTGTCTTCCTTGACCATATGCAGATACGGAATCTCCTTGTCGCCACCCACATCGAGCGTGCGGATGATGACCGGAGCACCCTTGAGCGCGCTGGCGACCTTACGGTAGGCGTTGAACTGCTCCTCCTCGGAAGGAAGCTCAGCAGAGTCCATGAACAGGAACTCGGAGCGGAACAGACCGATAGCCTCGGCGTCGTGATCGAGCGCGTTGGGCACGTCATCGGGGTTACCGATGTTGCAGGCGATGATCTTCTTGATGCCATCAGCAGTCACGGACGGCTTGCCACGGAAGGCCTCGAGGGCTGCCTTCTCGGCAGCGAAGGCCTCGGCCTTGGCGGTGTAGGCAGCGAGCGTCTCCTCGTCGGGATCGGCCTCGACGATACCCTTGCCGCCGTCGACGACAACGGTCATGCCGTTGCGCAGTGCGGTGCAGCTGTTGGAGACCGAAAGGACAGCCGGGATCTCGAGGGCGCGCGCAATGATCGCGGAGTGCGACGTGCGGCCACCGGTCTCGGTGACGATACCGGCAACGTGGGCCTTATCGATCGTGGCGGTCATGGACGGCGTGAGGTCGTGCACGACAACGACAGTGTTCTCGGGCAGGACGGAGAGGTCGACGACCTCCTTGCCCAGCAGCTCGGCCAGAATACCGGTGCGGATGTCGGCGATGTCAGCCGCGCGAAGACGGAACATCTCGTCTTCCATGGACAGGAACATGTTCTCGAACATGGTCGAGGTGTCCATGAGCGCCTGCTCGGCGCAGGTACCGCCGTCAATGGCGGCGTTGATGGCGTCGGTCATACCCGGATCCTGAGCCAGAACAATGTGTCCGCTCATGATCTCGGCCTCGGCCTCGCCCACCGTCTCCTTCATGTGGTCGGCCTGAGCCTGGGTCTTCTCGCAGAAGACCGAAAGAGCGGACTGATAGCGCTCCTTCTCTGCTGCCGAATCAGCAACCTCGTGCGGCTCAAACGTCAAGTCGGGATCGACGGCGACCATGACGGTGCCGATACCGATGCCCTCGGAAGCGTTGACTCCCTGATACATTCCCATTCCTCTCTCCGTGTCATGTGATAAAGCGTTTTGCCATATCCATGACAAAAGAGCGCAGTTACCTTACAACAGGTCACTGCGCCCCCAAATATGAACTTAGTTGTTCAACATGCGACCCGTTTGAGTTCTACTCGCCAAGACCGCTCTTGATGAGCTCGATGGCAGCAGCCAGAGCCTCGGCCTCGTCGGCGCCGTCGCACTTGACCTCGACCTCGGTACCGCAGGGGATACCAGCAGCCATGAGGGCCATCGGGGACTTGCCGTTGACCTCCTTCTCGGGGGTGACGACCGTCACGTCACAGGCGTACTTGCCCATGGTGGAGGCGAACAGACCAGCCGGACGCATGTGCAGACCCTGAGGATTAACGAGGGTAGCCTTCTCAGAAACCATAGTTGACTCCTTTTTTGTGTTTAACCCCTGTCATGTATGTGGCAGGAGTCAGATTCACGACGTTGTTTATATTAACTCACATCAAACGGTTTTTCATTATGTTTCGGACGAATTGTTGGACAGATGTGTTTGTCGTCCGCTTGCTCGCCCACAGGGGGCCGGGCGCGGCCAGTGAGATTTCCTGCTCTACAGTCCTGCTCGCACGAAGAGCACATTAAGTGCTCTTC
>WGSK01000065.1:0-6184 GCA_014871655.1 Collinsella sp.
CCGCGGGCCGGGCCCCGTCGTCCAAAAATCACCCGTAAAGGCGCGTTTATCTAATTAAATCTATCCCTTGCGGAATGCGACTTGCTGGTGTTGTCTGGGCATTGAAGGCTATGTGGTTCAAGCGGCGGCGGTGCTGTTGCTTGAATTTTTGCAGTTAAAGAGGCTCGTTTCCCTAGGTTGGGGAAACGAGCCTCTTTTTGTCTCTGGGCTTGTGGATTGGTGAAGGCAGAATGCTCTGTCGGCTATTTTGAGTTCCTGATGCGGCGTGTGGCTGTGGCGGTTATTCCGAGTCCCATGGCGGCGATTCCTGCGAGTGCTATTGCGCTCGGTGCTGTGTCGCCCGTGTTCGCGAGCTTGCCGGCGGTCGTATTTGCTTGCTTGCCGCTGCTCGAGTTCGCCTGCTTGGTGGAGCTTGGTAGGGCGTCTTTGCCGGTTGCAGGTGAGGCAACGGGCGGTGTCGCCTCGGCGGGTTGCGTTGAGCCGGAGGGGGGCGTCGTCTCGGTCGGTTTCGTTATCTCGGGCGAGGTGGCCTTGTCTGCCGCGGCCTTTGCCTCTTCGTATGCTTTGCAGGCGTCGTCATAGGCCGCTTGCGCCTTTTCCAAATCGCCGAGGAGCGCATTTCGCTTGGCTATGTCCTCGTCGATGTGGGCTTTAGCTTCCTCTGCCTCACTTTCGAAATGCTGAACCTGTTTTTCCTGGCTTTCGAGTCGGCGTTGGTAGGAGTGAAGATCATCTTCATAAGATTTTTCTCGCCTTTCTGCCGCCATGATCTCACTGCGCAACTGCTTAATATGCTCCTTAATAGCTGTGCTGGGCTCCTCGTCGCCGAGTGCTTCAAGTGCCTTCTCTAATTCTGCCTGGAGCTCGCTTACCCGGTTGATGGCCCCGTCGTATTTGGCTTGGGCAGCATCGACGTCCGCTTGCATGGCGGGAAGGGGTTCCCTCCGTTTGGCGGCTTCCGTCACCACCATGTCGTAGATCTCTTGAAAAGCGGCAATGTCATCATCGATTTCCGCAATTTTCTCGGGACTTGCGGCATCTTTTGCGGCCTCGAGGTTTTTGAGCGCTTCCTGCATGGCTGCATACGCTTTTTCTTTTGCGGCGGCCGCGTCTTCTGTCTGCGGGGCGCCCGAATTGCCGTTGGTGGCGCTCGTCTGCGAAACGGCCGCACCGGTGGGGGAACTGGTTTCTGCCGCGATCGCCGTTGCGGGGGCGATTCCCGCGACAAGTGCCGCGGAAAGGGCGATGCCCACAGTTGCTCGTCTTGCTCTTCTTGCGAGAATGTCGTTCATCTCGGCACCTCATTTCAAGGGTCGGCGACTAACTTGGTAGCACTAATGTAAGTATACCAAGCGGTCGACCCGACACTGGCTGGGCGTGCGCGTGCCTTTCCGCTTCTTTGGAAACCGAATCCCATTAGAAATGACGAGTTGTTTACGCTTCTTTTGGGGTGGCGGTACTATCATGGTTCGAATTGAATGTGGATGATGATAGGGAGCGCCTATACATGATTGAGCTGCTCAGGCGTTTTGGCGGTAAGTTTCGCCGCTATATGGTGATTGGTCCTGCGTGCAAGCTGATCGAAGTGATCTTTGACCTGCTGACGCCGCTGGTGATTGCCCAGATGATTGATAAGGGTATCGGCGCACACGACGTGAACGCCGTCGTCCACTACGGTATGGTACTTGGCGCCATGGCTGTGATCGGCATCTCGTTTACGCTCGTCTGCCAAAAGATGGCGGCGCTCACCTCGCAGGGCATGGGCACCGACATTCGCGGCGCGCTCTACCAGCACATCAACAAGCTGAGCTATGCCGAACTCGACCGTTTTGGCACGCCGTCGCTCATCACGCGCATTACCAACGACGTCAACCAGGTGCAGCTCGCCGTGGCGCTGGGCGTGCGCATGCTCATCCGCTGGCCCTTCCTGGCGGCGGGCTCCATGGTCGCGGCCCTTGCCATCGACCTTAAGCTCGGCATCATCTTTTTGATCTGCACGCCCGCCATTGGCCTGGTGTTCTGGGTTGTCATGGCGCGCTGTATTCCGTACTACAAGCAGCTGCAGGCAAAGCTCGACCGCATCGCGCTTATCTGCCGCGAAGGCCTTTCGGGCGCTCGCGTGGTCCGTGCGTTTGTGCGTGAAGATCACGAGCGTGAGCGCTTTGCCCAGGCGGCCGATGACCAGGCACATACCGCCATCGCGGTGGGCAAGCTCTCGTCGATTCTCAACCCCGTCACGTTTCTTGTGATGAACCTGGGCGTGTGCGCCATCCTGTGGGTCGGCGGCATCCAGGTCAACGTGGGCGAGCTCACGCAGGGTCAGGTCATGGCGTTCGTCAACTACATGACGCAGACCCTCACTTCCATCGTGTATGTCGCCAACCTGGTCGTGGTCTTTACCAAGGCAAGCGCCAGCGCGTCGCGTATCAACGAGGTGCTCAATTGCGTGCCGAGCATCACCGACGGGGGCAACCAGCCGGTCGCACTGCCCGAGCCGGGCAATGTCGCTCCCGTTCCTGCGTTGAGCTTTGACCATGCGAGCTTTTCGTTTGGCGTGGGCGCGGCAAATGCCGTGAGCGATGTGACGCTGGAGCTGCCGCTGGGCAAGACGCTCGGCATTATCGGCGGCACGGGCAGCGGCAAGTCCACGCTCGTTTCGCTTATCCCGCGCCTGTACGATGCGAGCGCTGGCAGCGTGAGCGTGATGGGCGCCGACGTGCGCGCCTGGCCGCTCGACCAGCTGCGCCATGTGGTCGCGACCGTCCCGCAGCGCGCGTCGCTGGTGAGCGGCACCATCCGCAGCAACCTGACCTGGCGTGACGAGTCAGCGACCGACGATGAGCTCTGGGCGGCGCTCGATATGGCGCAGGCCAGCGAATTCGTGCGCAACAAGCCGCAGGGGCTCGATGCCCCGGTCGAGGCGGGCGGTAAGAACTTCAGCGGTGGCCAACGCCAGCGCCTGACTATCGCGCGTGCCTTGGTTGGTTCGCCTCAGATATTGATCATGGATGACTCCGCGTCGGCGCTCGACTTTAAGACCGACGCGGCGCTTCGCCATGCCATTCGCGAGCGCAGCATGCGCGGTGCCGCCAAGGGCGGGCTGCCGCTGACCACGGTGATTGTGAGCCAGCGCGTCTCGACCGTGCGCGATGCCGACGTGATCTGCGTGCTCGACCACGGCTCGGTTGCCGGCCTGGGCACACATGACGAGCTCTATGCGACCTGTCAGCTCTATCGCGAGATTTGCCAGTCGCAGCTGCGCCGCGAGGAGCTCGAGGGCCAGCAGGGGAGCACGGTGCCCGCGTCCGCCCCGACTGCCCCTGCGCCTACTTGCTCAAAGGAGGGTTGCTAGATGAACCCGTATACTTCTTCCGGTTCGGTCGCCACGATGACCGCTAATGTGTCCGGCAACGATAACCTCAACGACCTGGGCGACGGCCCGCGCCAACCCGGTGATCCCGAGCGCTATCCCGTGGGCGCGGTGACGCGCCGCCTGCTGGGCTATGTTCGCCCGCACCGTATTTCGTTTACAGCGTCGTTTGTGAGCGCCGCCATCTCGGTGATTCTGCAGCTCTACACGCCCATCCTCATTGGTGAGGGCATCGACCTCATCGTTGCCACCGGGCAGGTGGACTTCGATGCGCTGCTGCCGCTCGTTACCAAACTCGCGATTGTCGTGATGGGTGCTGCGGCCTTCCAGTGGCTGCAGGGCTACTGCGTCAACCGCCTGTCCTACGAAACGGTGCGCGACATGCGCGTGGAGGCGAGCGACAAGCTCAGCCGCATGCCGCTCAGCTTTGTCGACAGCCATGCCCACGGCGACCTTATGAGCCGCGTGGTCAACGACGTCGACCAGGTCGGCGACGGTCTGCTGCAGGGCTTTACCCAGCTCTTTACCGGCGTCATCACCATCGTGGGCACGCTCGCGTTTATGCTCTCCATTAACCTGACCATGACGCTCGTGGTGGTGCTCGTCACGCCGCTCTCCATCTTTGCGGCCGGCGCCATCGCCAAGCTCTCCAACAAGAGCTTTACGGCGCAGCAGCGTATTCAAGGGCAGCTCGGTGGTCATATCGAGGAGTACGTAGGCGAGCAGAAGCTTGTCGACGTCTTTGCCTATGGTCCCAACGCCCAGCAGCGCTTCGATGCCCTCAATGCCGAGCTTTACACCGCGGGCGAGCGCGCGCAGTTTATGGGTTCGCTCTCCAACCCCGGCACGCGTTTTATCAACAACATCATCTATGCCGTGGTCGCTGTGATCGGCTGCGTGGGTGTGGTCACGGGCGTGCCTGTGGCGCTCACGGTGGGCGGCGTGCAGATTTTCCTGTCCTACGCCAACCAGTACACCAAGCCGTTCAACGAGGTCACCAACGTCATTACGCAAATCCAGACCGCGTACGCCTCGGCGCGCCGCATGTTTGCGCTGCTCGATGCCCGCGAGCAAGAGCCCGATGCGCCAGATGCCGTGGAACTTGCCGCCCCGCAGGGCGAGGTCGCCTTTGAGCATGTGGACTTTAGCTACGTGCCCGACCGCAAGCTGCTGCAGGACATCTGCATCGATGCCAAGCCCGGTATGCGCTATGCCCTCGTCGGCCCCACGGGCTGTGGCAAGACGACGCTCATCAACCTGCTGCTGCGCTTTTACGATATCGATGCTGGGCGCATCGCGGTCGATGGTCGCTCCTCGCGTGACTACACGCGTGCGAGCCTGCGCCGCGCCTTTGGCATGGTGCTGCAGGACACCTGGCTGTTCGAGGGCACGGTGGCGGACAACATCGCTTACGGTTGCCCCGATGCCACGCGCGAGCAGATTGTCGAGGCCGCCAGGCGCGCACATGCGCACAAGTTTATCGTGCAGCTGCCAGGCGGCTATGATACGGTGATCGGCGAG
Organism: Collinsella sp.; assembly: GCA_014871655.1. GTDB lineage: Bacteria > Actinomycetota > Coriobacteriia > Coriobacteriales > Coriobacteriaceae > Collinsella. Next base: position 4,892 of record WGSK01000065.1, read on the forward strand.
GACGGCGGCACGTTTAGCCAGGGTCAAAAACAGCTGCTGTGCATCGCGCGCGTCATGCTCACCGATCCGGCGATTCTGCTGCTGGACGAGGCAACGTCGAGCATCGATACGCGTACCGAGCTGCAGGTGCAGGCGGCATTCGACGAGCTCATGGCCGGTCGCACAAGCTTTGTGGTGGCACACCGCCTGTCGACGATTCGCAATGCCGATTGTATCCTGGTCATGCGCGATGGCGAGATTATCGAGCGCGGCACGCACGACGAGCTGCTAGCGACAGGCGGCTTCTACGCCGAACTCTACCGCAGCCAATTCGCCCAGTGAGCAAGCCCGTGGGGCAAATTAATCAGGTTTGTTTGTCCCATAGAGCGATCTTGTTATATAGCGTTCTACCAGCGCGTGAAACATTTTGACGATACTCCGTGACACAATTTGACGGCGTTTTGTGAAACAGTTTTTCGGCCATTCGTGAAACGTTCTGCGGCGGTTTCAATCCGAAGTACATACTGTTCGAAATCTGTCCAAAGATGTCGTCTGCGTCGCCAATCGACAGACGGTGGTTTACATCTGTTACGTTAGTACTAAGATATTCATCTAATAAATTGCAATAGTGGCTTTAGTTTTGGGGGAAACGAGGCAACGTGACTATGACGTGCTCTTTGGTGGTTAACAGCAAGAGCGGTAATACCAGGATGGTTTCGGGTGCGATCAAGCGCGCTCTGCAGGCTGCGGGCGTTGAGTTTGTCCACGCTGCGGCGTTGAGCGACGATGCGGACGCAGATCAGGTTGCGCTCGAGGCGCAGGGCGCCTGCGCGGCCGACACGGTGCTCGTCGGTTTTTGGTGCGACAAGGGTGCGTGCACGCCTTCGGTCGCGGCGTTGCTCTCCGCCTTGCACGGCAAGCGCGTCTTCTTGTTTGGCACCTGCGGTTTTGGCGCCGACCAGAGCTATTACCAGCAGATTATCGACCGCGTGACCTCCAATTTGGCCAACGATGCCGAGCTTGCGGGCTGGGCGATGTGTCAGGGCAAGATGGGCCCCGCGGTCAAGCAGCGCTACGAGGCCATGCTCGAGCAAGATCCCGACAACGCCCGCTTTAGAATGCTGCTCGACAACTGGGTTGCCGCAAAGGATCACCCCACCAAGGATGATCTGGACCATATGGCGGCGGCGGCCAAGAAGGCCGTGCTGGGGGAGTAGCTCCCATCGCTGACGGCGGTCGGTCCATCTTTCTAAATGAAACGTCCTCCCGGGCGTCGGGGCACGAAGTTCCCTGCTCTACAGTCCTGCGCAAGAC
>WGSK01000066.1:0-6105 GCA_014871655.1 Collinsella sp.
GAAATAGGGACTGTTTATGCAGTTAAAGCCGCAAAACAGTCCCTATTTCACCGCAACTTATGAGGAAGCTATTCGTCGCTGCCCGGCTTGCGACGGTTGGCCTTTTTAATGGCGTTGAAGTGCTTGTCATTGAGCCTGCGCTGGCGAGAGCGCTGAGGCACCTTGGTCTTGACGCGTCGGCGCGGTGGACGCCCGCGACGCTCAAGCTCAGCGCGCAGCTTACGCAGGCAGCTGCTACGGTTTTGGAACTGACTGCGGCTCTCGCGCGCCGTCACGGTAATCCCCGTGGGCCCATGCTTCATGCGCACAGCAGAGTCTGTCGTGTTCACGCCCTGTCCGCCCGGACCCGTCGCGCGAAACACCTGAACCTCGCAATCGCGTGCCAACTCCTCGACCGACATCTCGGCATAGTGCGCATACTCACGCCATCCCATCTTGTTCTCATCCATATCAACACCTCCCCTCATACAAAAAATGTGACAAAGGGACAGTCCCTTTGTCACATCGCATACCAATCGCTTGTGTTGCGCGCTTAGGCGAAGGTGATCTCGCCGGTCTCGCAGTCCATATCGGCGATACGGGCCAGACTCTCAACGCGGAAGCCGCGCTCGCGGAGCTTATCGCCACCGCCCTGGAAGCCCTTCTCCACCGCAATGCCAATACCGGATACCTCGGCACCCGCAGCCTCGCAGATCTTGATAAGACCCTCGAGCGCGCAGCCGTTGGCCAGGAAGTCGTCGATAATCAGGACCTTGTCGCCCTCGGACAGGAAGCGCTTGCCAACGATGACCGGGTACTCCTTCTGCTTGGTAAAGGAGTAGATGGTCGTGGCATACTGCTCGCCGTCGAGGTTGATGGACTGCGCCTTCTTGGCAAAGACAACCGGCACGCCGCCAAAATGCTGGGCCGCGATGCAAGCCATGCCAATGCCCGAAGCCTCGATCGTCAGGATCTTGTTGATCTCGACACCCTCGAACAGACGGGCCCACTCGGCGCCCATGTGGTCGAACAGTTCAACGTCGCACTGGTGGTTGAGGAAGGCATCAACCTTAAGGACGTTACCGGCCTTTACGATGCCGTCATGGCGAATACGATCCTCAAGCTCCTGCATGGCGCAACCCCTTCTCGCGGCAACGATACCGCGCGATTAATAAACGTTGTTCGATAGTCTACCACGGACCGACCCCCGCCCGTCCCACAAGCCGCATCGCACCATAAAGCCGCAAGACGAGTAGATAGGCCCGATTCGTGGCAAGCCTGCCTCCACAAGCTAATGGCGGGCGCGCACCCTCACCAAACGCACCATGGCGAGCGCAAAGCCCACAGCGGCCACAGCCATCAACACATAGAACACCGAACGGAAACCAAACAAAAACACATCCGGACGGCCCGCAACAAAACTGGTCACGGCCTCGCCCATCGCCACGCTCATCTGCCCATAAAGGATATTCGACGCCACCGTAATGCCGAGTGCCATGCCGGCGTAGCGCGCCAAACTGCCCAAGCTGCCCGCAAAACCGAGCGCTTCGCGCGGAGCCGAGCCCATATACAGCGAGTTATTGGGGCTCTGGAAAATCGACGTGCCGCACGACATAAACGCGACGCAACACACGATTACAGGGATAGAAGAGTGCTCGTCGAGCGTGCTTACCGCAAAGAGGCCGCACACGTACACGCCCAGGCCGACCGCCGTGGGGCCCTCACAGCCAACACGGTCCGAAACCGTACCCGAAAGCGGACCGATAAAGGCATTCACCATCGGCAGCGCCAAAAAGAGCAGTCCGGAAATGTCAGAACCAAAGCCGTGGGCGTCCTGAAAATAGAACGGCAGAATAAACTCGGATGCGCCGATACCAACGAACACGATGAGCATGCAGGCAAGGTTGATGGTGAAGGCCGAATTTGCAAAGCAGCGACGCGCGGCCTCCGCCAACGACATGGGGCGCTCGCCGGCCTCCGGCTTAACATTCGGCAGTGTGTAGAGCCCAACGATAAACGAGATTACGCCAATAGGCAGGTTGATGAGGAAGATACTCTCCCAGGGAAAGCTTGCCACTAGCATGCCACCGAGCACGGGGCCACACATCATGCCGAGGGCCACGAAGGTCGCAAGAATACCCATGGCACGGCCTCGTTCGCGCGCCGGGAACGACTCGGTGATGATACCCATGTTGTTAGCCATGGCCGCCGCGCAACCGACGCCCTGAACGATGCGCGCCAGAATAAGAACCTCGAGCGAGGCCGAAAGGCCGCACAGCAGCGAACCGGCCGTAAAGACGATTACGCCCAGCTGGAATACGCCGACCTTGCCGCGCACGTCGCCCAGGCGGCCAAACGGCAGCATGGCCCCGCACGTCGCAAGCAGATACACCGAGCTTACCAGCTGGCTGCGGTCGAGGCCCACACCCAGTTCCTTTTGCATCACGGGCAGTGCCACGGTCACGACGGTCGAATCCAGACACGACATAAACGTCATGATGAGCACGGTAAACAGAATCGCCCATTTGTTCTTGCCATGGGTGTCGCCCTCTAGGGCAATGTGCTCGCGGCGCAGCTGCTCTGCAGTTTTCTCCATATCCATCCTTTCGAGTGGCGCAACACAAAAAACGGGGCCCCATCGCCTGCGAACAGTCGCAATTGGGGTCCCGCCTACGGAATCGGAACGAAAGGTCGCCGAAGCTTTCTGCCAGCATCGGCGCCTTGTGCGAACGCTAGCCTAGCACTGCTCGAGCGCCTGCTCAAGGTCGGCAATCAGATCGGCTGTGTCCTCGAGGCCGCACGACAGGCGCACCATGTCGGCGGAGATGCCACAGGCGATGAGTTCCTCATCGTTCATCTGGCGATGCGTGGCGTTAGCGGGATGCAAGCAGCAAGTGCGGGCGTCGGCCACGTGCGTGGCGATCTGGGCGAGCTTGAGGCTCTTCATAAAGGTCTCGGCCGCCGCGCGGCCACCGTTAAAGCCAAAGCTCACGACGCCGCAGGTACCGTTGGGCATGTACTTCCGAGCCAGGTCATAGTACTTGTCGCCCTCCAGGCCCGGATAGCTCACGAAGCGCACCTTGGGATGGCTCTGCAGGAACTTGGCAACGGCCAGGCCGTTCTCGCAATGACGCGGCATGCGCACATGCAGGCTCTCAAGCGAGCTGTTCAAGAAGAACGCCGCCTGCGGGTTCTGCATGGGGCCGAGGTCGCGCATGAGCTGAGCGGTTGCTTTGGTAATGAAGGCGCCCTCGCGACCGAACTTCTCGGCATACGTCACGCCGTGGTAGCTCTCGTCGGGCGTGGTGAGACCCGGGAACTTGTCCGCATGAGCCATCCAGTCAAACTGACCGTGGTCGACGATTACGCCGCCCAGGTAGGCAGCATGTCCATCCATGTACTTGGTGGTGGAGTGCGTAACGATGTCGGCGCCCCACTCAAAGGGACGGCACATCACGGGCGTCGGGAAGGTGTTGTCGACCATCAGCGGCACGCCGTGGTCATGTGCGGCCTTGGCAAAGCGCTCAATATCGAGCACGGCAAGGGCGGGGTTGGCGATCGTCTCGCCAAAGACAAGCTTGGTATTGGGTTCAAACGCTGCCTCGAGCTCCTCGTCGGTGCAGTCGGGGGCAACGAACGTGCAGGTCACGCCCATGCGGCCCATGGTGTGGGCGAGCAGGTTGTAGGTACCGCCGTAAATGGCAGAGCTTGCGACCACATGATCGCCGGCACCGGCCACGTTAAAGATCGCGAGGAAATTCGCAGCCATGCCCGAGCTCGTGAGCATCGCGGCAGCGCCTCCCTCCATCTCGCAGATCTTGGCGGCAACGAGATCGCACGTGGGGTTCTGCAAACGGCTGTAGAAGTAGCCCGACTCCTCTAGGTCAAACAGCTTGCCCATGTGCTCGGACGTATCGTACTTCCACGTGGTGGACTGGTAGATGGGCACCTGGCGCGGCTCGGCATCTCCCGGGTGATAGCCGCCCTGAACACATGTAGTACCGATGGTCTGCTCGCTCATATCTAGCTCCCTTGCCTGGGTTTTAGTTTTATTCGGTTCACGATACCGCTACCCTGCACCCCTCTCAACCCATCCCCAAGGTAGGTTAAGGGACAAATTGATTAGGGGTATTTATCTCAAGCCTTGGGCATTTGCTCGATAGATAAAAATGAGGCATACATGAAGCTCTCGATGATTACACGCCCCGTCACGGGTACCATAGGCGGGTACACCGTGACCAAGGAGACAACGATGAAGCAGATCGATACCACCCAGCTCGACACCGCCGCCTGCCAGGCTCAGGCTGCCGAATACCACGCCCGCGGCTTTAACTGCGCACAGGCCGTTGCCTGCACGCTCGCACCTGCCGTCGGGCTCGACCCCCAGACCGCCTTTACCCTCACCGAGGGCTTTGGCGCCGGCATGGGTGGCATGACCGAGACCTGCGGCGCCATCTCGGGCGCTGTTGCCATCATGGGCTTTGTAATGAGCGACGGCATGGAGAACCCCAAGACCAAAGGCCAGACCTACAAGCTGTCGCGCGAGATTGCCAAGCGATTTGGCGAGAAGAACACGACGACCGTCTGCGGCACGCTCAAGGGCATCGGATCGGATAAAGGTCCGCTCCGCAGCTGCCCCGGCTGCATCGACGATGCCGTCGAGATCGCCTGCGATGTGCTAAAGCAGCTCGCCGAGTAAACGGCAGCAACATAAAACGACGGCCGGCGCGTTTGGGATCCATCCAAAAGAACGCCAGCCGTCGCCGTTAGAACTCGGCAAATTTGGGAGCGCCGACCTCGATCTCTTCGCGCCCCGCCATAAGCTCGCGCATCTTAGCGCAAAACGGCTCCTGCTCCCCCGTCTTAAACACTAAATGAACCGTCACGGCATCCGCGTAATCGGTATCCGAAACCTTGGCACCCGAATCCTGCGCCAAGCGAAGCACCTGCTCATACTGCGGATAGGCCACGTGCACGTCAACAGGCACGACACTCGTCATCTCGACGATCTGCCCAGCCTCCCGAGCAGCTACCACCGCCGCCTGCGTCGCCGCAGTATAGGCACGTACCAAGCCACCAGGTCCCAGCAGCGTGCCACCAAAATAGCGCGTCACTACGCAGCAAACATTTTTGAGCCCCGCGCCGCGCAGCACCTCGAGCGTCGGCATGCCGCTCGTGCGGCTCGGCTCACCGTCATCGCTTTGACGCTCGCGTCCATCGACCAAAATCCACGCGGGAACATTGTGTCGAGCGTCGTAATGACGTTTGCGAACGGTCTCGATAAAGGCATTCGCCTCATCCTCGGACTCAATATGGACCAGTTGGGCAATAAAACGGCTCTTGCGGTCCACAAACTCGCCCGAAGCCTCAATATTCGATTGCAGAGTAAAATAGCTGTCCAACAAAGCCCCTCAACAAAATAAAGCGCAGCAACAAACAGCCTCAATAATACGGCAAAGACAGCACCGTTGCCCTCGCCAACAAGAGCGGAAACGCCAATGATGCCGTCACCAACAGCGAGAACCCGTCAGCGCGAGCAAGGTGCCTTGAAAGACGAGGGCATTGACCTTATGGTCATGCCCGAAGGCTTGAAAGGCAGATTGCCGCGCTGACGGGTTCGCAGCGTCAACATAGTTGCCAAGTGGGCCTATAAGCCGGGTTCTGTCGTGAACGGTCATTTATCTTGTCTGCACGTTACCGTGCAGCTCCACGCACGCTACCCGAACGCGGACCGGGCCGGCCCATAGCGTTCCTATTCGCGCTTGCTCCGGATGGGGCTTGCCAAGCCGCCGTGTTGCCACGACGCTGGTGGTCTCTTACACCACCGTTTCAGCTTTTCCCTTTACGCCTTGCGGCGCAGGTGGGAGTCTTCTTTTCTGCGGCGCTTTCCGTCGGATCACTCCGCCCGGCCGTTAGCCGGCATCCCGCCCTCTGGAGCCCGGACTTTCCTCACGCGTGCTGCAAGCAGCACATCGCGCGACCGTCTGGCCCACTCAGCAGTGCAAGAGTGTAACACACCGTTGCCGCAGGCAATGGCACAACGCAAACGCTCGACACGATAAACCAAGAACCCTTGATTATCGACTTTATCCGAACACCTCCCACATTCATCCGAACATGTGCGGG
>WGSK01000067.1:0-5512 GCA_014871655.1 Collinsella sp.
GAGAAGAGGCGGGGCATGCCCCGCCTCTTACACCACATCTCTGCGCGCTACCTTCACTTTGGGACAATACGGGCCAATTTGGAAGAATTTCGGGTCCGATAAGTCATTTGGGCTCAAAAACGCTGCTACTAAAATGGTAGCAGTACTCATATTTGACCTTTTTTGCCCACGGGCCCTTCCGTTGTGCCTGCAATGCCGCCTCGGACGGGTATCCTAATGCCAACGTGTGCCTATCAGAGGAGAGACCATGCTGTTTTCCGGTATCATCGCTGGCCTTACGAGCCTTTTGATCCCCATCATCATCCTGTTGCTGCTGCTTCCCAACGCCTGCTATGTCGTCGAGCAGCAACATGCCGTGATTATCGAGCGCTTGGGCAAGTTCAACCGCATCGTCAACGCGGGCTTCCACATGAAGGTGCCCGTGATCGACCGCAAGGCCGCCACGGTGAGTCTGCGCACCATGAAAAACGGTTTTGGCATCGACGTTAAGACCCAGGACAACGTGACCATCGGCCTTGAGGTCTCTGCTCAGTACCACGTGAGCTATGACATGGGCGCCGGCCCGGCAGATTCGGGCATCTACAAGAGCTACTATATGCTGCAGGAGCCCGTCGACCAGATGCGTGACTTCATCACCGACGCTCTGCGCTCTTCGATTCCCGTCTACACACTCGATGAGGTCTTTGCCAAGAAGGATGACATCGCCAAGGACGTTAATGCCACCGTGTCCGAGCAGATGGCTGCCTACGGCTTCACCCTCGTGTCGACACTCATCACCAAAATCGCGCTGCCGACCGAGGTCGAGAACTCCATGAACGACATCAATGCCGCCCAGCGAAAGCGCGCTGCCGCGCAGGAGCTCGCCGAGGCCGACCGCATCAAGCGCGTCACCGAGGCGACCGCCGAGGCTGAGGCGATGGAAAAGGCGGGCGAGGGCATCGCCAACCAGCGCAAGGCCATCGCGCTGGGCATCAAGGATTCGCTCGAGATCATCCAGGAGACGGGAGTCGGTAACGACGAGGCCAACCAACTGTTCATGTTTACGCAGTGGTCCGAGATGATGACGGAGTTCGCTCGCACGGGTAAAACCTCGACGGTCGTGCTGCCGAGCGACTTTTCGCAGTCGGCCTCTATGTTCGAGCAGATGCTGGCTGCCGGTAAGGTTCAGAACGAGTCAAAGGAGTAGACACGCGTGAAATACACCGTCGTTTGTGTTGGCAAGCTCAAAGAGCGCTTTTGGAAGGATGCCTGCGCTGAGTACACCAAACGCCTGGGTGCCTATGCCAAGGTTGATATCCGCGAGGTGGCCGATATCGACCCGGCCAAGGCGGGCGGCGTGGATGCCGCGCGCGACAAGGAGGGGGCGGCGATTCTTGCTGCCTTGCCGTCTCGAGCGCATGTGATCCTGCTGGCTATCGAGGGCATGGAGCGTTCGAGTGAGGAGCTCTCGGCGAGGCTCGACGATCTTATGCTGCGAGGCAGCAGCGACATCGCCTTTGTGATTGGCGGTTCGGACGGCGTGAGTGATGAGGTGCGCGCACGAGCCGACGAGATGCTCAGCTTTGGACGCATTACCTTGCCGCATAACCTGGCGCGTGTGGTGCTGCTAGAGCAGATTTACCGTGCCTGCAAGATCAGTCGTGGCGAGCCGTATCACAAATAGGTCGGCAATACGAAACAATGGCGTGGGACAATACCTTTCGTTTTGAGGAATGTGTCTGAAAGGACTATGAGATATGAAGATTGGATTTGTCGGTTTTGGCAATATGGCGAGCGCTATGGCCGATGGCTGGATCGCTGCCGGTGTAGCTGCGAGCGACATGTGCGCCTGTGCGGGTCGCTACGACGCACTGGTTGAGCGCTGCGAGGCGCGCGGCATGGTCGCCTGCCACGATGCCGCCGAGGTTGTCGCCGCATCCGATATCGTGGTCGCTGCGGTCAAACCGTACATGATCGAGAAGATATTCGCCCCGCTCAAGGATGCTCTTGCCAAAAAGGTCGTTCTGTCGGTTGCCTGGACCTGGGACAGTGCCAAGTGGGAGCAAGTCCTGCCGGGCGTCGCGCATATCTCGACGGTGCCCAACACACCGGTTTCGGTGGGCGAGGGCGTCATCGCTTGCGAGAAGGCTTCCACGCTTAGTGATGAGCAGAGCGCAGTGGTGCTTGATCTGCTTGGCAAGCTCGGTGCGGTGGTCGAGCTCGACACGAGCCTGCTGTTTGTGGGCGGCACGGTGGGTGGTTGCGCTCCGGCATTTGTCGCTATGGCAATCGAGGCCCTGGGCGATGCGGCGGTCAAGCACGGTATCCCGCGTGCCGATGCCTATCGCATTGTGAGCCAGATGGTGCTGGGTACGGCAAAGCTGCAGCTTGCAACTGGTCAGCATCCTGCGGCGATGAAGGATGCCGTATGCTCGCCCGGTGGTGCCACCATCAAGGGTGTCGTTGCGCTCGAGGACGCCGGCATGCGCAGCGCCCTGGTCAAGGCAATCGACGCAACTCTCCAGTAAAACCGACCAAAAAAGACAGGTTTATTTTGGCAGGTTTTTCCTGCGGTTTTGTTGTATGTGCGAAAAGCGCCCCGCAACCGGATCGTTACCGGTTGCGGGGCGCTTGCGTTTGCCCAGATAAAACCGACCAAAATAAACCTGTCCCTTTTTGGCAGGTTAGTCCCAGAAGCTGTCTTCCTCATCCTCGGACTTGGGTCCGCGGTCGACGTACATCTTATGGGTACGCTTCTCCATTACAAAGGCAAGAATCGCAAATAACAGGATGCCGCCGGCGAAAAGGATGGCAAAACCGGTGCGGGTGCCAAACAAAAAGGAAAAAACTGCGTCCATTGGGTGCCTTCTTGCGTAGTTGAGTTGGGTCGTAAACGCTCATAAGTATATACTTGCCTATACATGTACAAGGTTGCAACCTAAATGGAATGTATATCGCCGGAGGATCTAATGCTTGATATCAAGTTTGTTCGCGAGAACCCCGATGCCATCGATGTCGCCATGGCTAACCGCCAGACGTCTTGGGATCGCGAGAAGTTCTTTGAGCTCGACGACGAGCGTCGTGCCGTCATCACCGAGGTCGAGGAGCTCCAGGCTACGCGCAACGCCGAGTCCAAGAAGATCGGCGCCCTGATGAAGGAGGGCAAGAAGGACGAGGCCGAGGCCGCCAAGGAGGCTGTGCGCGCCGTCAACGAGAAGATTGACGGTCTGGCCGAGCGCCGCACTGCTCTCGAGCAGGAGCAGTACGACTTCATGGCTCACCTGCCCAACATTCCTTGCGAGGCCACGCCGTACGGCAAGGACGAGGACGAGAACATCGAGCGTCGCCGCTGGGGCACCCCGCGCGAGTTCGACTTCGACTTTAAGCCGCACTGGGATCTGGGCACCGACCTCGACATCCTCGACTTCGAGCGCGGCAACAAGCTCTCCGGCAGCCGTTTTACCGTTCTCGGTGGCGCTGGCGCCCGCCTGGAGCGCGCCCTCATCAACTTCTTCCTCGATACGCACACCAGCCGTGGTTTTAAGGAGTGGTGGCCGCCCATTGTCGTCAAGCGTCAGACCATGTTTGGCACGGGTCAGCTGCCCAAGTTCGAGGACGACGCCTATCACGTCTCGGGCGACAACTTCCTGATCCCCACCGCCGAGGTCGTGCTTGCCAACCTGCATGCCGGCGAGGTCCTCGATGCCGACACTCTGCCGCGTCGCTACACCGCCTTCACCCCCTGCTTCCGCGAGGAGGCCGGTTCCGCCGGTCGCGACACCCGCGGCATCATCCGTCAGCACGAGTTCGACAAGGTCGAGATGGTCAAGTTCGCTAAGCCGGAGGAGTCCGACGATGAGCTCGAGAGCATGACCGCCGAGGCCGAGTACCTGCTGCAGCAGCTGGGCCTTCCGTATCGCGTGATTAGCCTGTGCACCGGCGACTTGGGCTTCTCTGCCCGTCAGACCTACGACGTCGAGGTCTGGCTGCCGAGCTACAACGCCTACAAGGAGATCAGCTCCTGCTCCAACTGCGGTGACTTCCAGGCTCGCCGCGCCAACATCAAGTATCGCGACCCCGAGAACTTCAAGGGTTCGCGCTATCTGCACACCCTCAACGGTTCCGGCCTGCCGGCCGGCCGCACCATGGCCGCCATTCTGGAGAACTACCAGAACGCCGACGGCACCATCACGATTCCCGAGGTTCTGCGTCCTTACATGGGCGGTCTCGAGAAGATCGAGCCGGTCGCGTAACTTGGCTGCATAGGGGATATGCAAGGGCGCTCCTTCGGGGGCGCCCTATTTCGTGCGCAGGTCCATACCATGCCGTGCGGACAGCTCAATAGAAAACACACGAACAACTGTTCTGTATACAGCCATCTACCTGCTATGCTTTCGCTAAATAAGAGCGAGAGAAAGGGGACGCGATGGAGCTGTTTGATGATCGGGTGGTTTTGTTTGAGAGCGACGAGGGCGGGGAGTACCTGCTTGTAACGTGTGAGCCGTCTGGCATGGGTGGCCTGGTGGTTCGACAGACGAGCGAGGGCCCGTTGACCCAATGGTGCTACGAGGAGTCGCCGCATGTGGTCGAGACCTTTGTGACGCACGAGGGGCTTGTGGCGCTGGAGCACTTCTATGGAGTTGGGACTTCCAACCAGGTCGCTCGCATGCTGAGCATCTCGTTTGCCGATTATGACTGTGCCCAGCGGGTGAGATCGCTCCTGAGGGAACTTGATGCTAAGTTCGACGTGATCGAAAAGCCAATCGATCGTACGGGGAACGGCGGTATATGCGGAGCAGCATGACAAAACTGCGTTCCACAAAAAGTTTGAGATTGTGCTTGACTCCAATAAGCTAAAGTGGTTTTATATGTCTTGCGCTGCGGCGTTACCTCAGCTGGATAGAGGGTCTGACTACGAATCAGAACGTCATAGGTTCGAATCCTATACGCCGCACCATTTGAGATTAAGGCTCCCGGCAACGGGGGCTTTTCTTTTACGTAAACACCGCATGGATTCGAACCTCGGTCGAGGCGCGGGCGTAAAGAAAACGCGGAGCGTTTTTAGCCCGCGGGCGAGTCCGCCGGCAGGCGGGCGAAGCCGGTGCGGATCCGCGAAGCGGATGCGCGGAATCCTATACACCGCACCAATTGAACTTGAAGCCTCCGGAGACGGGGGCTTTTCTTTTACGCTGGCATCCCATGGATTCGAACCTCGGTCGAGGCGCGAACAGCTTAATCACCACTCCGTAAAAATTTTTTTAATTGTCGCTTGACCCATCGGGGGCTCGCGTGCATAATAATCCGTGCGTTGCGGCGTTACCTCAGCTGGATAGAGGGTCTGACTACGAATCAGAACGTCATAGGTTCGAATCCTATACGCCGCACCAATTGAACTTAAAGCCTCCGGAAACGGAGGCTTTTCTTATATCGCGATGTATCGAAGATCGCGCCAAACCTTCAAATGAGTAAAAATCAAATTGGTTGATTTCCGATCTCAGCCGAACACATTGAGCTGATGGCTCGCTCCCGCAGT
>WGSK01000068.1:0-5489 GCA_014871655.1 Collinsella sp.
TCGGGTTCCCACATTCATCCGCACATGTGCGGATGAATGTGGGAAGTGTTCGGATAAAGTCGATAATCAAGGTAAAAATCAAATTCAATAACTTTTTTTGAAAAAACGCTTGACCATTATTCAGTCCATGTGCATAATAATCAACAAGTCGCGGCGTTACCTCAGCTGGATAGAGGGTCTGACTACGAATCAGAACGTCATAGGTTCGAATCCTATACGCCGCACCATTTGAGATTAAGGCTCCCGGCAACGGGGGCTTTTCTTTTACGTAAACACCGCATGGATTCGAACCTCGGTCGAGGCGCGGGCGTAAAGAAAACGCGGAGCGTTTTTAGCCCGCGGGCGAGTCCGCCGGCAGGCGGGCGAAGCCGGTGCGGATCCGCGAAGCGGATGCGCGGAATCCTATACGCCGCACCATTTGAGATTAAAGCTCCCGGCAACGGGGGCTTTTCTTTTACGCCAGCTTGAGTGCTTTCGTCCAAAGGGACGATTTCCTGTCGACTCGTGTAAGATTCCGAGTAGGTGTCGCGACCCATTCGCGACCACTCCTTCTTCAAGCGACCGATCAGGGTGATATTTCGTGGCAGAGCGTCCGACATACAAGCTCAGGTTTCTCGATCCCAAAAAGCGCTTTCCGGCCATGCCCGAGCAGCCTGCGGGACGCTCGTATGGCGTGGTTTGGAAGCTCTTTGGCGAGGATCCGCATGAATCATGCTATGTTGTCGAATTCGTCGGCAAAAGCCACGTGTCGCTTTTGGGCTACGTGAGCGTTTCGGGTGAGGTCTATAAAGCGGACCGTCCCGTTAACGAGGAATCGCTGCCCGACGATCCCGACATGCAACTGATTCTTGACGAGTCCGATTCGAGCATCGGCGAGATTGCGGTCAGGGGCGCCGATGGGACGATGCATTCCCGGGCGCGAGTCATCGGCTCTCCCGAGGGCACCATGCGCGAGCAATCTGACCGCGAGACGTGGAATTCGACGCGCAGCCTTCGCTACGGCGAGTTCATGGCCTCGATGTTCTTGCGTTACGTGATATTCGCCGATTCTGAAAACGCTGTCTCAGGCACGGCTGACGGTGACGGCCTCGACGAGGGCATGAAAAATGCCGTCGACAAGATCAAACTCGTAAAACTCCCCGAGCCGGTTGAGGTGCTGCTGGGGTTTGATTCCACGCCGCTGCCCGATGCAATCGAAACGTTGCTCTACCGCATTGACCATACAGATAATCCAAGTGGTATTGAGCGCTATGCCGCCGCTTTGATGGGCGAAGTCAATCTGCCTCGCCTGCGCACCATTGCGGCCAAAACCGAAACGAGTCTGGCGCGCATCGATCGCTCGAGGCTCTTTTATCTCAATTTTGACCGTAGCCTGCTGGACCAGGACGAGATCGATACCCTGTTTGCCGTCGAGTGCCGCCTGAACCGCCTATCGGGCATTCTTGAGCGTATTGGGGCAGGGTTGGGCCCCGTTGCCTCGTCGCCAAGCTTTGAGGGCTGCTCGCTCTTTGATCTCTGGCATATCAGCAAGACGACCAACGACGTTCCTCGCCTGCTCGAAACGCTGTCGAATGACAATCCGTGGGCCAAGCCGGGGACGGTTGCGTGCCAGCCGGGTGGCGAGTGGGACGTTCGCACCCGCTTTGCACGTATCGTAGAAGCGCTCAACGTGGTCACGCGGCTCGACTACACCTATCGAGCGAACGTCGCCGAGGGCATCATGCTGGTGCGATTTGGCCGCACGGTTGTCGATGCTATGCCGCAGCGCGAATACGATGCTCAAGATGACGCTTGGCGCGAGGTAGATGAGCCTAAGCGCGCAGCATGGGCCACCGAGCACGATGCGCGTATTGCGCTTACACTCGCGGCGGCTTGCTTTGCTTCGGGTGCTCGCGTTACGCGCTGCTACGTGCAGATTGCGGCTCCCGACGGCGAGCAGGGCGAGCGCGTTGTTAAAACGTACTCCTTTGGCCGTGCGGCTTATCTGGCCGATTGCGTTTCTGTCGCCAAGGATCTTGAGAGCATGGATATGGACGACATGCCCTGCAAGCATTTGCTCGAGGCATATGAGGCAGATGCGCCGGACATGATTGAGCCTGCAGAGGTTCACGCTCGTCCGCGTGACGACCACCGTTTACTGTCGCCGGCATTGCGCGATCTGCTGCTTGCCGATACGGCTGACGAGCTTGAGGTGATGGAAGAGGACAACGATCCGTATGTCGCCCGTGTCGTCGAGCTACGCGAGCAATCAAAAGTTGACCGAGCTGGTGCTTTCGAGGGCTTTTCCCGCCTTGTCGAGGAACTGGAGGCCAAGTGTACTGTTGCTGAGCTTTTGGCGACGGGCCCGGTGCAGACCCAGTTCTGCGACAACCAGCTGGTGCGCATGGTGCTGCCGGTGATGGAGGAGGATCGTTCCGTTCGTATCCTTCGCGCTCCCGATGCACTGTATTTTGCCCAGCACGAGATCTGCAGCTTTTACGCCGAGCAAGAGGACTTTGAGCGCGCACTGCCCGAGGTGCGTCGTCTCTACGATTTGGCGCGCTCGTCCATGCAGTCCCACTTTGCGCTCATCAACGTGCTAGCACGCCTGGAGCGCTATGACGAGATTATCGAGGTAGCGCGCCACGGCCTGCGCATTGCCAGCGACCGGCCTTCGATCGGTTACCTGTTCTATCGCCTGGCATTCGCCTACTGGAACTGCGACCAGCTCGAGCTGGCGCTGGCATGTTATCGCCTGGTGCCGCGCGGCGAGGAGTCGGGCGGCAGTGCGCAGGAGGAAATGCAGGGCCTTATGAACGAGATGGGCGTCATCAAACCGCCCACGTTTGAGGAGGCTGTCGAGACCATCCGCAAGGCAGGTCTTGAGCTGCCGCCGGTACCCGCCGTGACCAATCAGCTTGCGGACGCCGCCGTGCAACTCGTCGACAACGGCTTCTTTTTCTTGGCGCGCGGCTGCATCTATCAAATGTGGCGCACCATGGGTAACGATGAGCTCGGCTCCCTCAACCGCTCGCTGGGGTAGGGGCAGCATAGAAGGGCTGGACCGCGCTTGTCATCCCATTTGCTCACCATGCCGACAAAACGAAGGGGCTACTGCTGCCGGCGTACCGGGAACATTTGCGTATAGATAAGGTATAACGAATTAAGTCGTAGCGAATTAAAGTACGAATTACTGTATCGAGCAGGTTGCCGACAAATTGAATGGAGCCATTTGAATTTGCTCAAGTGGGTGGCTCCAGCAGGACCGGTAAGGTCAAAAGCGGCTAGGTCTGCTAAACCTGTTAAACTCTGCTAAAGTTGCTAAACTTTGTTAAAGTTGTTAAAACTAGCAGAGGAGGGTCGAATGTCGAAAGCCATTAATCCCTTTAAGCCAACGGCGGGCATGAATCCGCCTGAGCTTATCGGACGTGACGCTGTTTTGGATGATTTTGCCGAGGCCCTTGAGAATGGTCCTGGTGCTCCCGATCGACTCATGCGCATCTCGGGCGTCCGAGGCACAGGTAAAACGGTGCTTCTCAATGCATTGGGTGATCTTGCGCGAAAAAAAGGATTCGAGGTTGTTGACGTCGCCTCGAATGCCGGTTTTTGCAGTAGAATCCTCGAGGCTCTACAGCGAAATGTTCGTCTTGAGTCAATGTCGATTTCCCCATCAATTCTAGGAGTCAGCCTTGGCTCCGTTGAGGTATCGAAGTCGGCATCTCATCTGGGCGAGGCAATGTACGATGCCGCGAAGCGCGGAGGTCTGCTCATTACGCTCGACGAGATTCAGGATGCCTCAACTGAGGAAATGCGCGAGCTGGGCAATGAGATGCAGCTTTTGATTCGCCAAGGGGCGAATGTCGCTTTTGCATTCGCCGGCTTGCCAACATCGGTGGATGGCGTGGTGGTTGATGATACCCTTACCTTCCTTCAGCGGGCAAAACATATCGAACTCACTCGTCTCTCCGATTTTGAAGTCGGTGGATCGCTTGAGGATACAATGAGACGAGCGGGCAAGGAGCTCGATGAAGACGCCGCTGAGCTATTAACAAAAGCTTCGGCAGGCTATCCCTTTATGGTCCAGCTGGTCGGATATTACGCTTGGCAGGTTGCTGCGCGCAGTGGGGCGGAGAGCGTGAGCGAAGAGGCGGCTCGTAAGGGTATCCAGGCGGCTCTTGATAGCTTTAATGCTATGGTGATTGCCCCAGCGCTGCGCAGGGTGTCGGAACGGCAGTTTCAGTATCTCGCGGCGATGGCTCAATGCGAGGGCGTCGATATCGCCAACGGCGATATCGCCAAGAAGATGGGTTTGTCGGCGAACAAAGTTGGGTCATATCGCAAGCGTCTGATCGATGCGGGGTTGATTGAGCCCGCGGGCTATGGCTGTGTTTCGTTTGCAATTCCGTACATGCGCGATTATCTGTTGGAGACCGTTCGAGAGGACTAATAAAGAATGGGCTGTCCGCGCTGTCGCTGGAGCCGTCCTTGTATCTTTGTCTCAACCTGTAACATCTGGAGGGGATTACGGCCTGCAGATATTACAGGTTGAGATGATTGACTGAGACGTTTACTGGTAAAAGAGAGGTAAAAGAGGAAACGCCTCAAAATTCCCCTTGCCCAACTTCGGCTGTTTGGTTACTATAGAACGGCTGTTACGGAGAGCTGACCGAGAGGCCGAAGGTGCTCGCCTGCTAAGCGAGTATGCCCCAAAAGGGCATCTGGGGTTCGAATCCCCAGCTCTCCGCCAGTAAGACTTTAAAGAAGGGTTCCGAAAGGGGCCCTTTTTTAGTTGAACCACGTTAGCTGGGGATTCGAACCCGAGAGGGCACGGGCGTTAAGCAAACGCGAAAGCGTTTGTAGCCCGTGGGCGAAAAGCCGCCAGGCTTTGAAGCCGGAGGGCATGCGTAGCATGCCCGGACATCCCCAGCTCTCCGCCAGTATGACTTGAAAGAAGGGTCCCATTTGGGGCCCTTTTTTAGTTGAACCACGTTAGCTGGGGATTCGAACCCTCAAAAATGAGGCGCCCCGTTGGACGCCTCATTTGGTTCGATGTGATATCGCTCCGGCCCTACGCCTTGGGCGCCTTGGCTACGGTCTCGCTCTCTGCCGTGAGCGGGCGGTTGTCGATGCGGCGGCCCAAGCGATCGAGCTTCACGAGCAGCCATTCAATGGGATTCGGCCCCGAGCCTTCCTCGTCGGCAACCAAATCCACGACGGCAATCTTGGTGCCGTCCTGCTTGAGTGTAACGCTGCCCACCTTGTCGCCCACATGCACCGTGCCCGAAAGATCGTCGTAGCTAACCTTTTCGGTCACTTCGCCGGCGAGTGAGAACACCGTTGCCTGTGCGGCGGGGTCGGCGAGCGTGGCGTCGATTGTCTTGTCCGTCCAATCTGTCTGGCTAATGCGCGCCATAAGCGGGTTGCCGTTGGCGGTCTTTTCCTGCGTGTTGGCGATCGCGACCGTGACCTTGTGGCCGTAGTACCAATTGGCAAGGGTTGCGGTATCGGTA
>WGSK01000069.1:0-4582 GCA_014871655.1 Collinsella sp.
GAGAAGCCCTTCGAGGGCATCAACGGATCCGGCAAGCACAACAACTGGTCGATCTGCGCCGGCAAGAAGAACCTGTTCGATCCCGGCGCCAACCCACAGGACAACCTGCGCTTCCTGGTGTTCCTCACCTGCGTCATCGAGTGCGTCGACGAGTACCAGGAGCTTTTGCGCATGAGCGTGGCGAGCGCGGGCAACGACCATCGCCTCGGCGCCAACGAGGCCCCGCCGGCGATCGTGTCGATCTTCCTCGGCGACGAGCTCAACGCGATCGTCGACGCGCTGGTGGGCGAGCATTCCTACAAGAGCGCCGAGCGCGTGTCGATGGATCTGGGCGTGGACGTGCTGCCGAGCTTCCTGATCGACAACACCGACCGCAACCGCACGAGCCCCTTCGCGTTCACGGGCAACCGCTTCGAGTTTCGCATGCCCGGTTCGGCGGTGAACCTGGCCGACGCCAACATGATCCTCAACACCGCGATGGCCAAGAGCCTCAAGGACTTCGCCGACGCGATGGCGAGGGAGTCCAGGCCCGAACCGGCGTGCTGGCGTAGGAAACCGGCGTCCGTAGACCTGCAACTTTTGAAAACCGACGCCCATTGCGGAGGTGACGCGGACCGGAAGGCGGCGCCAAGCCGGCTTCGAAGGCGGAAACGCCACAAGGGACGTGCCGCAGTGGTGCCTGTGATCAGCAACGCTGTGAGCAGGCGAAAGAGTTTAGTGGAGGAAAAAGAGTGAAGACGTATTACGCGAAGCCCAACGAAGTGGAGCGTGAGTGGGTCCTCATCGACGCGACCGATCAGATCCTCGGCCGTGTCGCTGCCAAGGCCGCCCACATCTTGAAGGGCAAGCACAAGCCGCAGTACACCCCCCATGTCGACACCGGTGATTTCGTGATCATCGTGAACGCGGACAAGATTCGCGTGACCGGCAACAAGGGCACCGACAAGGTGTACTACCGCCACACCGGTCATCCCGGTGGCCTGAAGTCCGAGACCTTCAACGAGGCCATGGCCAAGCATCCCGAGCGCGTCATCGAGCACGCTGTCAAGGGCATGCTGCCCAAGAACACGCTCGGTCGTGCGATGGGCAAGAAGCTGAAGGTGTACGCCGGCCCTGAGCATCCGCATATGGCTCAGAAGCCCCGCGAGATCAAGATGGAGGGTTAAACCATGGCAGGTGAAGCTTTGTACTACGGCACCGGCCGTCGCAAGAACGCCGTCGCCCGCGTCCGCCTGGTGCCCGGCACCGGCAAGGTGACGATCAACGGCCGCGAGGGCGTTGAGTACTTCGGCCGCGAGGCTCTGTTGGACTACGCCAAGACCCCGTTCAAGGTGACGGATACGCAGGATCACTTCGACGTGATCGCCCGCATCAACGGCGGTGGCATCTCGGGCCAGGCCGGCGCTCTGCGCCACGGCATCGCCCGCGCCCTGCTTGAGGCCGGCGATTACCGCGCCGAGCTGAAGCGCGCCGGTTACCTGACGCGCGACTCCCGTATGGTCGAGCGCAAGAAGTACGGCCTGAAGAAGGCCCGCAAGCGCCCGCAGTTCAGCAAGCGCTAGTGTTTTGTTGCGGCGGTCTGCCGACCGCCGCAACTGCTCGATGCTGCGAAGGGCCCTGGCGTCGGATCTCGCGGCGATTCCGCAGGCTTGCGTACCGAAGTACGCGGCGCCTGCGCGATCCCCACGACCTCCGGCACCAGGGCCCTTCTCGCTGACGGTACGAACGATCTCGGAGTCGATATGCTCGACCTGGGATTCTCGACATCCCCTTCGGAGATTTTGCCGAAAGGGGATGTTCTTTTTTATGCGAGGTCATATAATGGATACATCTTAATGATGGACTATATCCAACATAGGATGAGTTCCAAATTGCGGAAGGAGCGATCATGGAAACCTATTACAACCCCGAGGATCTGGCCAAGTTCTCCCCCGACGGTGTGGGCGAGGGTGCGCCCGAGCTGTGGGATCTTTACATGGCGTACTACGGCAAGGTGCTCGCCGAGGGCGAGCTGACCGCGCGTGAGAAGGCGCTGATCGCGCTGGCCGTGGCCGCCGCCGTGCAGTGCCCGTACTGCATCGACTCCTACACCAACACCTGCATGGAGATGGGCGTGACCAAGGAGCAGATGACCGAGGCGTTCCATGTCGCCAACGCCATCCGCGGCGGCGCTGCGCTGGCGCACGGCGTCCAGATGGTCAGCCTGGTCGACAAGCTGGAGATGTAGCGGCTTATGCCCGACACCAGGGACGTCAACGGGGCGTTGGCTCAATACCCGCCGTTTTGGGAGAAGGTCGGCGAGTGCCGCTACACCGAGGAGCAGCTGGACACGCTGCAGATCAATATCGGCCTTGCGTGCAATTTCGCATGCAAGCACTGCCATGTGCAGTCGAGTCCGGCGCGCACCGAGGAGATGTCGCGCGAGACGTTGGAGCAGTGCCTCAAGGTCTTCAAGGACTACGGGTTCTCCGTCATCGACGTCACCGGCGGCGCGCCCGAGATGAATCCGCATTACGAGTGGTTCATGCGCGAAGCCGCGGCGACCGGGGCCCGCGTCATCACGCGTTCCAATCTCGCCATCTGCGAGGAAGAGGGCTACGAGCGCATCCCCGAACTGTGGGCCGAGCTCGGCATCGTCGTGTTCGCATCGCTGCCGCATTACATCAAGAAGACGTCCGAGAAGCAGCGCGGCGCGGGCACGTTCGACCCCACCATCCGCGTGATGCAGCGTTTGTGCGAGCTGGGTTACGGCAAGGGCGAGGGTGCCGGCCCGGACGGCAAGACGCTTGAGCTCGATCTGGTGTTCAATCCCAACGGCGCTGTGCTGCCTCCGGATCAGGAGTCGATGGAGCGCGAATACAAGCAGAAGCTTGCCGAGGAGTTCGGTATCAGCTTCGATAACCTGTTCTGCATCGCCAACGCACCGGGCGGCCGCTTCGGCGAGCGCCTGCTGGCGACCGGCAACATGGATCGCTACATGAACAAGCTCATCGGCGCGTTCAACCCCGACACCGTGCCGGCGATGATGTGCCGCACGCAGCTGTCGGTGCGCTGGGACGGCGCGCTGTACGATTGCGATTACAACCAGGCGGTCGACATGCCGTGCAAAAACGGTCTGAACATCGCGAATATGGCCAATGATCCGTCTATTCCGGCCAAGCGCGACATCGTGTTCGCCAACCATTGCTACGCGTGCTGCGCCGGCGCGGGCAGCAGTTGAGGCGGCGCCACCGCGTAGGTCTTACGCGAAGGCGGTTCGAGCAAGAGGATGTATCGAACGAGGGGCGCTTCGAACCGAAACGCCCTCTATTCTTGCAATAAGCACTTGACAATCAATAGACTACGTCTTATAGTAAAGAAGGTCTGAGCACGACAAGCGCGCCGCCCGCATCCCCCGCAGGCGGCGCGCTTACGTTTTCGGGATCGTCTGCACGGATGGCGTTCTTCATTCGCTGATATGGGTTTATTCATGTTGCCTATTGCGAAAAACCGATTGAGGAACAGCTCTCCTTCTGCCGCCCGTGGTAAAGTTTCACCATGCAAAATCCGATACAGAGGCTCGAGCTTCGGGTGGATGATCGAGGCTCCGATGGGGAGGGGCGGGTCTGTATGCCGCATGTGTCTGATATCTACGGATCGATGGTCTTCAACGAGCACACGATGCAGGAGCGTTTGCCTTCTGCGACGTACAAGAGCCTGCTCAAGACCATCCGCGAGGGAAAACCGCTCGACCTCGAGGTCGCCAACGTCGTGGCGCACGCGATGAAGGAGTGGGCCATCGAGAAGGGCGCCACCCACTACACCCACTGGTTCCAGCCGCTAACGGGCATCACGTCCGAGAAGCACGATAGCTTCCTCGACCCCGTGAGCGACGGCCGCGCCATCATGAGCTTCTCGGGCAAGGAGCTCATCAAGGGCGAGCCCGACGCTTCGAGCTTCCCCTCCGGCGGCCTGCGCGCCACGTTCGAGGCGCGCGGCTACACGGCGTGGGATCCCACGAGTTACGCGTTCATCAAGGACGAGGTGCTCTGCATCCCCACCGCGTTCTGCAGCTACACCGGCGAGGCGCTCGACAAGAAGACGCCGCTTCTGCGCTCGATGGCCGCCATCGAGGAGCAGGCCAACCGCGTGCTGGCGCTGTTCGGCGAGGATCCGCAGCGCATCATCACCACGGTCGGTGCCGAGCAGGAGTACTTCCTGATCTCCGAGAAGGACTACGAGCGCCGCCGCGACCTCATCATGACGGGCCGCACGCTGTTCGGCGCGATGCCGAGCAAGGGCCAGGAGCTCGACGAGCACTACTTCGGCGCCATCCGCCCGACCGTCAACGAGTTCATGAAGGAGCTCGACAAGGAGCTCTGGGCGCTCGGCGTGCCGGCGCGCACCAAGCACAACGAGGTCGCACCCGCCCAGCACGAACTGGCCCCGATCTTCACCAACGCCAACCGCGCCATCGACGAGAACCTGCTCACGATGGAGAAGATGCGCCTGCTCGCGAGCCATCACGGCCTGGTGTGCCTGCAGCATGAGAAGCCCTTCGAGGGCATCAACGGATCCGGCAAGCACAACAACTGGTCGATCT
>WGSK01000007.1:0-59380 GCA_014871655.1 Collinsella sp.
ACCTCACGCCCGGCTGCATCGAAAGGGCCAGGGCCGCGAGGGGCGAGGGGCCGCTGGCGGGATAGGCGGCGGGCCGGGACATGGGCCGGAGGGCCCGTTGCGCTGAGTCCGGAACGGCTGCGCGGCGGGCTGGCGGAGCATGCGGCGGCGGCATGGGGCACCGGACTCCACAGCCCCTCCACCTGCGGAAACGAAGTGATGGCCAGGTGCCGGGAGCTATTTCCGCGTTGCGCTAGCTGCGGAAACGCGGGGTCCGTTCAGGCTGTTGCGTTGAGATTGAAAATCAACCAAGAGTTTTTCGAGACCATTTCGAGCAAATCCCACCGGTTTCATAGGAGTAAACTTGCCCCACTGCAAATCCTCGAAAGGACCGTCATGAAAGAACTCTCCAACCGCACGGCAAGATTTACCGATTCGGTCATCCGCCGCATGACACGCATCTCCAATAAGTACGGCGCTGTCAATCTCTCGCAGGGCTTCCCCGACTTCGATCCCCCGGCGCAGCTGCTCGATAGCCTCAGCGCCATCGCCAGCGACCCCAAGCCGCTCTATCACCAGTACTCCATCACCTGGGGCTCCCAGGCCATGCGCGAGGCGCTCGCCGCCAAACAGGAGCACTTTATGGGCATGCCGGTGAACCCCAACGAGAATATCGTAGTCACCTGCGGCTCCACCGAGGCCATGATGGCCGCCATGATGACGGTCACGAACCCCGGCGACAAGGTCGTCATCTTCTCGCCGTTCTATGAGAACTACGGCGCCGACACGATCCTTTCGGGTGCCGAGCCCATCTACGTGCCGCTTAACCCGCCTGCGTTCGACTTTGACCGTGAGGTGCTTGAGGCGGCCTTCCGCGACAACGATCCCAAGGCGATCGTCCTGTGCAACCCGTCCAACCCCTGTGGCAAGGTCTTTACGCGCGAGGAGCTCACCTTTATCGCCGACCTCTGCAAAAAGTACGACGCCTACTGCATTACCGACGAGGTATACGAGCACATCGTCTACGCGCCCCACGAGCACGTCTATATGGCCACGCTGCCCGGCATGTTCGAGCGAACCATCAGCTGCAGTTCGCTGTCTAAGACGTACTCCATCACCGGCTGGCGTCTTGGCTACACCATTGCCCCGGCCCAGATCACCGAGCGCATCAAGAAGGTCCACGACTTCCTCACCGTGGGTGCCGCCGCTCCCCTGCAGGAAGCCGTCGTCACCGCCCTCAATTTCGACGGCAGCTATTACGATGAGGTCCTTGACCTCTATACCGCCAAACGCGACCTGTTCTGCCAAGGGCTCGATAGTATCGGACTTAAGCACAACGTACCGCAGGGCGCCTACTACGTGATGATGGATATCTCTGAGTTTGGCTACGACAGCGACCTCGAGTTCTGCGAGGACCTGGCCTCAAAGGTGGGCGTGGGCGCAGTGCCCGGCTCGAGCTTCTTCCGCGAGCCCGTCAACCATCTGATTCGTTTCCACTTTGCCAAGCGAGACGAGACGCTTAACGCGGCACTGGAGAACCTCAAGTCTCTACGTGATAAAATCAAGCCGCGCGGGTAAGGACGGCCCGGCAACTAAAGCAACCAAAGAAGCCTCGCACCGCCCGCCGCGTTGCGAGGCTTCTTTCTATAGCGCTTTCTTAAATGGTTTGAGCTCTATACTTTAGTCACGGAGCAACTCGTCCCAGAGAGAGGAATATTATGGCAGAGCAGCAGCTTATCGGAGCGCTCGAGGCCGGCGGCACCAAGATGGTCTGCGCCACGGGCTATGCAGACGGCACGGTCCTGGAGCGTGAGCAGATCGCGACCACGACCCCGCAGGAGACCGTCGAGGCCGTCAACGCGTGGTTTGCCGACAAGGGCATCGCCGCGCTGGGCATTGGCGCCTTTGGCCCTACCGCAGTCAACCCCGCCTCGCCCCAATACGGCAAGATCCTGGAGACGCCCAAAACGGCATGGCGCTACTTTGACCTGCTGGGCACTATCCAAAACGAGCTCAATATCCCCTGCGGCTACGATACCGACGTCAACGTCGCCTGCCTAGGCGAGGTCACGTTTGGTTGCGCCAAGGGCCTTACCGATGTGGTCTACCTGACCATCGGCACCGGCGTGGGCGCCGGCGTGCTCTCGGGCGGTAAGCTCGTGCACGGCATGATGCATCCCGAGGCCGGCCACATCCTGGTCACGCGCGACCCGCGCGACACCATCGGCGAGCATAGCGCCTGCCCCTTCCACGACAACTGCCTCGAGGGCCTCATCGCCGGCCCCGGCGTTAAAAAGCGCTGGGATGGCAAGAGCGCCGGAGACATGGCCGATGACCCGGAGGCCATGGACCTGCTCGCCGGCTATCTGGCACAGGCGCTCATGACCTACACGCTGTGCTACGCGCCGCAAAAGATCATCATCGGCGGCGGCGTGGCCGACCACACCCCCATCGTGCCGCTCGCGCGCAAGAAGTGCGCCGAGATGCTCAACGGCTATATCGTCACGCCCGAGGTCAACGACATCGATAACTACATCGTCAACAACAGCCTCGAGGGCAAGCAGGGCATCATGGGCTGCCTGGCCCTGGGCGCACAGGCGCTTCAGTAGCAGACGCACCCACGGGGCGTGGCACGCCCGGCAAATCCGACCTACGGAACGACGCCACCACGCCTCATATAAGCTCTCAAATAAAAAAGGCCGCCTAGGACCAAACAATACGTCCTAGGCGGCCTTTTTGGCGCACATCAGCGACCGTAAGAGATATCGGAGCACAACGCCCGTTGCCGCTCCACAGCAGTCGATCATCACATCGGTGATCATTCCAGCGCGTCCCGGCACAAAGAGCTGAATCGTCTCGTCGATCGAAGGAATCAGCAGCAGGAACACCGCCGTGGGCAGCAGCACGTCAAAGGTGCGCCGGCCCTCAAAATCAAAGGCGTGCGTTGCCAGGATGCCGAGCACCATATACTCGGTAAAATGCGCGCACTTGCGAACAACAAAGTTGGTCACCCATTCATATGGAAGTCCCACGCCGTGCAGGAAACCGCGGATAGCTTCCATGACCGTTAGGCTCAGCGAGCCCGACCCCGAGCCGGGAACCAGCGAATTGCCCCAGATCAAGAGCGCCATCAGGCAGGTCACGACCGCCCATTTTCGATTGATCTTAACCATGCAGAAGTTATGCCTCCGCGCGGAGCGGCGCGAAGCTGGCGGTACCGCCCTCGATAACGCTCAGGTAGGCACGGCCCGTACGCTTGGCGGTAGAGGACTGCAGGCGCTCGATCTCCTCCTCGAGGATCTGATTGACGCGCTCGTGACGACGGTTTTCCATAATGCCGGCGGCAATAGCCTCGGCCCGCTCGATGCTCTCGCGCGAGATACGTGCAGTATCCTCGGGGAACACAGCGCTGTGACGGCCGACATAGGCGGGGGCAGCAGGCTGAGGGGCAGCGACGGGAGCGGGGGCTGCAACAGGAGCGGGCTCGTCAATCTCATCCAGAATCGCGGTGGCGGCGGCCCACATGCCCTCGTGGCCCGAGTAATCAGCCATGGGGACATCAACCTCGAGCGAGGCATTCGGAAGGTCGCCGGTGTCGATGCGATCTTGGGCATCAATCGATGCGGTGATGGCTGCAGGCTCATCGAGGTCATCGAGATCGATGTCCGCGGCACCGGAGATGATAGGCATGCTGGCGAGGTTTGCATTGTACGGCGCAGCCTCAGCCGCCTGCTGCTGGGCAGGAGCGCCCCACAGCGAGCTTTCGGCGGCACGGCGGGCGGCAACGGCCTCCTCGTCCGCAGTCATGGCTTCATCAACGTACGAATTGTCGGCAGAAGCGTTCGCGTCCGCCGAGGTAGCGTTGTAGGCGTTATTGGCTGCCGCGTTGGCAACGAGTGCCACGAAAGCCGCCGTGCTGCCCGCAGGGGCGGCCTGGGAACCAGACACGGCGCGTGCCGCGGCGGCGATGTCGTCGCGATTGAAGGAGCCGGTCTGCCCGCCGTTGGTGAGCTCGTCGATGGCGACTTGATAGACGTCGCGCGAGTGTGCAGGGTCGCAGCTCACCGGCGAATCGTCGTCGAGCATACCGTCGATCATGGACCAAGCCTCGGCCTCGTCCATAGCATCTGCGGCTCGAGCGATGGTAGGAACACCATCATCGGCATGACGGCGCTGGAACGCACCAGTCAGGCCGGAAAGGAATGCCGAGGTAGACTGCTCCGCCTGAGCCTGAGAAGCGGAAGTCACAGCGTAAGGAGTCGCATCCTGCTGCTGAGCTGTAATCGAGGCGGTCTTGAACTCACTTTGATGCTGATTGAGATTGGCGGCACCGCCCATGGCATCAGGCTGGAACAGACGCTCTTCACGCTGCGCACGATACTCGGAGATACCCAGCGAGGCAGCATAGATACCCACGCCCGCCACCGCGCCCACGGCGAAGGGAACCGCACCCGCCACGACCGTCTCGTTCACAGACGAAAACGGCAGCGTCGCGGCATACATAACCACGGGAGCGGCAAGGCCGATCCCGCACGAAAGTCCGGCAAGGACTGCTCGTTGTGTTGCATCAGAAGAAGCCATGAGCTCTCCCCATCTTCCAGCACCCAAATCGCATCATTCAGTTGGCTGCGCGAGAGAAGATGAAGCGGGGCTATGCCCCAAAGCAACGGTATATGGTTCGTTTCATCTGCGTTTTCCGTCGCGAAGCTTAAAAGCTATTATGCGAAACCGCCCTGTCGATTGCAAGCGACGATGTCGGATTGAAACGGGAAACCTGCTGCTTGCCAGTCTTATGGTCAAAAAAGTGCGGAGCGGCAATATAGAAAAGGGCCGAGGCTCAAAGCCCCGACCCTTTATTGCATTGATGACTATCGCTGTGCGTGGATGACAACCTAGAACGTCTGCTCGTAGTCGCTGTGCTTTTTGGCCGAACGCACCAGGAACTCCTGGTTGGTGTTGGTGCCCTTAAGACCCTTGATAAACGATGCGGCCGCGCGCTCGGTGTTGTTCATGCCGGCAAGAATGCGACGCAGGCCAAAGACAAACGGACGCATCTGCTCGTCGACCAACAGGTCCTCGTTACGCGTACCGGAGGCAACGGGGTCGATAGCCGGGAAGATGCGGCGGTCGGCCAGGTCGCGGTCGAGCTTGAGCTCCATGTTGCCGGTGCCCTTGAACTCCTCAAAGATGACCTCGTCCATCTTGGAACCGGTGTCGATGAGGGCAGAGGCCAGGATGGTGAGCGAGCCACCGTTCTCGATATTGCGGGCTGCGCCCAGGAAGCGCTTGGGCGGATACAGTGCCGCCGAATCGACGCCGCCCGAAAGGATGCGGCCTGAGGCGGGCGCCGCCAAGTTGTAGGCGCGGGCAAGACGCGTGATGGAGTCGAGCACCACCACAACATCGCCGCCCAGCTCCACGATGCGCTTGGCGCGCTCGATGACGAGCTCTGCCACGCGAGTGTGGTTGTCGGCGGGCATATCGAAGGTCGACGCCACAACCTCGCCCTTGATGGAACGCTGCATATCGGTGACCTCTTCGGGGCGCTCGTCGACGAGCAGGCAGATGAGGTGCACCTCGGGGTTGTTAATCGAGATAGACTGGCAGATCTTCTTGAGGATCGTGGTCTTGCCGGCCTTGGGCGGGGACACGATCAGGCCACGCTGACCCTTGCCGATCGGCGACACGATGTCGATGGCGCGACCGGTAATGGAGTCCTTGCCGTGCTCCATGCGCAGCGGCTCGTTGGGATAGACCGGGGTGAGGTCGCCGAACTTAGGACGGTTGCGAATCTGCTCGGGGTCCAGACCGTTGACGGTCGTGATTTTGGCGAGGCCGGCGCGCTTGTCGCCGCCGCGCGAAGGACGCAGCGAGCCCTCGATGACGTCGCCCGTGCGCAGACGCGCGGAGCGGATGAGGTAGGCGGGCACGAAGGCGTCGTCGTTGGACTTCATGTAGCCATGGGCGCGGATGATGCCGGAGCTGTCCGGGCGAATCTGCAGAATGCCCTTGATGTCGCGGAAGCCCTCGGCCTTCGCGGCAGTGGTGTAGATTTCCTCGACGAGCTCGGCCTTCTTCTTGCCGGTCGTCTCGATCTCGAACTCCTTGGCCTTCTCGCGCAGTTCGGCGACCTTCATGGCTGCGAGTTCCTCGCGCGAAAGCGTGGGCTCGGTGGGGGCGGCATTACGTTCCTTGTTGCGCTGCTTGCGATCGCGCTGACGGTTGCGACGGTCGTTGTTGCGGTCGTCCTTGCGCTCGTTGCGCTCGTCGTTGCGCTTGTGCTGGCGACGGTTGGGACGAGTGCCGTCTTCGACCTCGGCGGGGGCGGCACCATCAGTTGCAGCGGCGTCGCCATTGGCCGCAGCAGCGCCATTGGCCTCGGCGCCGGAATCGACCTGCGCTTCGGCATCAGCCTGCTGCTCGGGCGCCTTGGCCTTAGCGGACTTCTTACGACCGCGCTTGGGCTTTTCGGACGCAGTCTGTTCGACGTCCTGGGGCTCGGCGGCATCAGTCGATGCATCGGCGGTCGTCTCGGCGGAATTCTCGGACGCACCCTCCTTGGCAGCCTTGGCCTTGGACGTGCGCTTAGCAGCAGTACGATGGCTGCGACCGGGACGGACATCGGCGAGCTCGACATCGGCGGGAGCGGCCTCGGAAGTCGTAGCATCCTGGACGGGTGCATCGGCAGCGGTTGCAGACTCGGCGGTCGCCGCAGCATCCCGAGCGGCTGCAGCTGCGGCTGCGGCCTTCTCTGCCTCGACGAAGGCCTTGGGCTTGCGACCGCGACGGTGCGGGCGCAAAGCCGGATCGACAACGGGAACTTCGCTGGCCTCGACAGACGCAGCGGGCTCAACAGGCGATGTGCCCTCCCCTGCCACGGAACGGACCGAAGCCTCAGTGAGCTCGGGGGTTACCTGATCGGCAACCTGCTCGGCCTTAGCAGCCGTGCGACGGCGTGTGCGCGGTACCGGCTTCTCGGTCGGCTGGTCGGCGGCAGGCGTCTCGGGCACAGACGGAGCTGCAAGCTCGGTCAGAGCCGCGGCCTCGCGCTCGGCAGCACGACGGCGGGCGCGCACCACCTGAGCCTCGCTAATCTGCGCCAACGCACGTGCCTGCGCGACCTCATCGGAAATCGGCGCCGAGGAGTCAGCTGCAACGGTGCGCTTGGCGCGTGTCGTGCGCGTAGTACGGCGCTTGGGCTTGGTGACCTCCTCGCCGTCAGCGGCAGGCTTGGCCGCGCGGCGCGTGCGCTTGGGCTTTGCCGGAACAGCCTCCTCACCAGTTGCAGGAACGGCCTTCTCAGCCGTTGCAGGCGTAGGCGTCTCAGGAGCCGAGGCTTGCGCGGGCGCCGCGACCTGGTCCGACGCAACCGGTGCAGCGGGAGCGGCCTGCGTCGTCGTTATTTCGTTTTCTTGCTGTTGATCAGACACAGTGTTTGCTCAACTTTCTTTTCAAGCCCTGTGATCACATGCTCCCTGCATAAACCTTCAGGGCGGCTAAACAGTCTAGCTCCGTCAAATACCGACGGACATCATTGATCTGTATCGAGATATTTGCGTCATATACGCAGCGTTAGTGTAACACAACCGCCGTCACCTGCAACTTAGTCATTGGGGACGTTCTTAAACGACTATTCAAAAGGGACACTCTTTGGTTTACCGCCCACAAATCTGACTGCCTCCGCCAAAACTATGGCGGTTTACTACGATGAATCGCTCAACCGCGACCACTCCGAAACTTGTTGAACTAAAACCGCAGGTAGATGCCTTGCACTTTTTAGCGAAAAGCCGGCGTGGTTGGCATTTCTCAATTCATCGTAGTAAACCGGCATAGTTTCGTATTTCCAGCAGCCCCAAATTCGTCAATACGCCGGCGTTTATGCAAAAAGCCCGACCTCCGCATGGAGATCGGGCTTATAGGGCTCAGCAAAGCCGAACCTACACGGTCAAATGACTCGCAGATTACATCTGCTCGGGCGCGGAAACGCCAACGAGGGTGAGCACCAGGGCGAGCGTCACGCGGACGGCGTCGCAAGCGGCCAGACGGGCACGCGAAAGCTCGGGGTCGACGGGACGGCCCTCGCTCGGCAGACCCTGGCAGGCAGCGTAGAAGCTGTGGAAGTCGCCGGCGAGTTCCTCAGCAAAGTGCGTCAGACGGAACGGGGCGCGGTCGCGAGCGCAGCTGGCGATGAGGTCGGTAAGCTCGTTGAGCTTGCGCGAAAGGGCGAGCTCGGTCGGGTCGGTCAGCAGCGAGTAATCGACGTTCTCACCGATGGCCTTGGCGGCGACGGCCTTCATGCCCATCTCGTCAGCCTGCTCGGGCGTAACGTCAGCGGCACGGCGCAGGATGGAGCACACACGGGCGTGAGCGTACTGCACGTAGTACACCGGGTTGGAGTTGTCGCGCTTCTTAACGGCCTCGATATCGAAGTCGACCATCTGGTTGGAGCTCTTGGAGATGAGCGTGTAACGGGCAGCGTCGGAGCCGACCTCGTCGACGAGCTCCTGCAGGGTCACCATAGTGCCCTTGCGCTTGGACATACGGACGGGCTTGCCGTTGCGCAGCAGGTTGACGAGCTGGCCCAGCAGAACCTCAAACTTGCCGGGGTAACCCAGAGCGTCGCAGACGCAGCGGACGCGCTCGATGTAGCCGTGGTGGTCGGCGCCCCAGATGTCGATGACGTGGTCGACGCGCTGGAACTTATCCCAGTGATAGGCAACGTCGGAGGCGAAGTAGGTGTACTCGCCGTCGGACTTGATCAGGACACGGTCCTTGTCATCACCCAGGTCGGTGGAGCGGAACCACAGGGCGCCGTCCTTGGTGTAGAGGTAGCCCATCTTGTCGAGCTTCTCAAAAGCGCGGTCGACGGCAGAGGTGCCGGCGGTCTCGCCCTCGGTGTCCTTCACGTACAGCGAACGCTCGGAGTACCAACGATCGAAGTCGCAATTGACGGCATGGCAAAGGTCGCGCATGTTGTCGACCATCTTCACGTAGCCGCGCTCGCGGAAGCTCTCCATGCGCTCCTGCGGATCGGCCTCAACCCACTTGTCGCCGTCGGTGCGCCAGAACTCGGCAGCCTCGTCGATGATGTAGTCGCCGCCGTAGGAGTCCTTGCCCAGAGTCTCGGCAAAGTTGTCCTGATACGGATGGGTCTCGGGGTGCTCGTCGTTCTCGTCGACAACAAAGGCGTCGCGGTCGGCAATCAGCAGCTTGTGAGCCTCGTCGATATCAACGCCCTGCTTGGAGATGATGTCGGCAAGCTGCATATAGCGCGTGCTGATGGAGTTGCCGAAGGTGTTCATCTGAGAGCCGTGGTCGTTGATGTAGAACTCACGCTGGATGTCGTAACCGGCGTGGTCCATGACGCGGCAGAGCGAATCGCCCAGCGCGGCCCAGCGGCCGTGGCCGATGTGCATGGGGCCGACGGGGTTGGCGGAAACGAACTCGACCTGGGTCTTCAGGCCACCACCGACGTTGGACTTAGCGAAGTCCATGCCCTTCTCGCGAGCCTCGCCAAAGATGGCATTCTTGACGGCAACGGAGAGGTAGAAGTTGATGAAGCCGGGGCCGGCGATCTCGACCTTCTCGATCGCGGGGTCCTCGGGCATATGGGCAACGACAGCCTCGGCGATCTTGCGCGGGGCACAGTGAGCCAGCTTGGCGGACTTCAGGGCCATGGTAGAGGTCCACTCGCCATGAGAAGTGTCAGCCGGTCGCTCGATGGCGCAATCGTCAAGTTCAAATGCGGAAAGGTCGCCGGCCTCCTGGGCCGCAGCAAGCGCAGCGCGTACCAGCTCTTCAATCTTCTCGGGCATAGGTCCTCCTTGTGTTAAAGCCCCCGAGCTCTTGGTCACTCGTAGGGCAAAAGCCAGAGTTTGTAGCACTCTATCACAAGCAGTAGCTACTGTCGCAGGGTAAAGCTAATAGATATTGCATATGCACAAAATTGACTACAGCTTGTATGGAGTCACTCAAAGATGCCAGTCTGCCTGCAAATTATGCACGCGTTGAAAATGCATAAAGGTGTGAATGAGCTGCGCCTGTTATCGAATACTCTTACCTATCGGAGTTGTGTGCTTTTCCTGCATAAAGTAAGGGTTTCCGCACGTCAGCGTGGTATTCTAGACATACGCAAATTCGTATAAGTTGGAGGTAGCATGTTCTCAATCGGTCAACACGTCATTCATCCGGGTCAGGGAGTCTGCACCGTCGTCGGTTTTAGGGACGACACGCCGCAGCCCATGCTGTTGCTCGAGACCAAGCAGGGACATGCGCAGACGATCCTCATGTACCCCGTGGCGCAGGCCGATCGTTTGCATGCCGCCATCTCCCAGCAAGATGCCGAGCACCTGCTCAGCCACTATGACGAGCTGGAGTGCGACACCTTTACCGAGCGTAACAGCTCGCTTGAGGAGACGCACTTTAAGCAGCAGCTCAAGCTCGGCGCGCCCGAGACGGTCCGCGTGGCAAAGACCATGATGCACCGCATTCGCCAGGCCGAGGAAGCCGATAAAAAGCCCAGCTCTTACTACATGCGAGTGCTCAAGGAGGCCAAGCGCCGCTCCATCGAGGAGTTCGCCGTGGCCTTGGGCGTTACCGAGGAGGCCGCCGAAGCCCGCCTAGCCCAAGCCGCCCTCAACTAACCCATCCGCGCCAAAAACCACCACAAAGGGAACAGGCACCTTTGTGGTGGTTTTCTTGTTCTAGTAGTATTCATTCTTATCGATACCCACGAGCACAAGGAGTCTCTTATGGCAGAGCCGCTTACCGCCGGAATCACCCGCGACCGCGCGTTCGAACTGCTCAATGAGCACAACAAGGACCCGTTCCATATCACCCATGGCGAGACGGTCGAGGGCACTATGCGCTACTTTGCGCGCGAGTTCGACCCCGAGAACGAGGAGTTTTGGGGCATCGTCGGTCTGCTGCACGACCTAGATTGGGAGGAGCATGAGGACGACCCCATGAACCACACCATCTATGCTGCCAAGATTCTTAAGGATGAAGGTGCGTCTCCCGAGCTCATTCGCGCCATCCAGACGCACACGTCCGACTTCAACACCTCGCTGCCCAAGCCCGAGCTGCAGATGGAAAAGATCCTGTTTGCCTGCGATGAGCTCACCGGCCTGATCGGCGCTGCAGTCATCATGCGCCCGAGCAAGAGCGTTATGGACTTTACGACCAAGTCGCTCAAGAAGAAGTTCAAGGACAAGCGCTTTGCCGCCGGCTGCTCGCGCGACGTGATTTCGCAGGGCGCCGAGATGCTGGGCTGGGAGCTTCCTGAGCTCTTTGACCGCACCATCGCAGCCATGCAGTCCTTCGCCCCCGACCACGATACCTTCCAGGCCTAACCGCCCGCGCCACTCAAAACCACCACAAAGGGGAAAGCACCTTTGTGGTGGTTTTTGTTTGCGCGGACGCTAGGGGCGGACCTGGCCGGTGCCTCGGAGCTTGTATTTGTAGGTAGCGAGGGCCTCGGCGGCAAAGGGGCCACGGGCGTGGAGCTTTTGGGTCGAGATGCCAATCTCGGCGCCCAGGCCAAACTCGCCGCCGTCAGTGAAGCGCGTGCTGGCGTTGGCGTACACGGCCGAGGCATCGACCGCATCCAGGAAGCGCTCGCAAGCATCCGTGTCCTCGGCAACGATGGCCTCGGAGTGCATCGTGCCGTAGCGGTTGATGTGTGCGATGGCCTCGTCCTCGCTCGCCACGACCTTCACGCTCATCTCGAGAGCCAGGTACTCGCGACCCCAGTCCTCCTCAGTCGCGGCGACGTAGTTGTCGCCCTCGGCAAGCCCAGCGTCGGCGCATGCGGCGCACGTGGCCTCGTCGCCGTGAATCAGTACGCCGTGGTCGTGCAGCACGGCAACGACCGCCGGCAAAAACGAATCTGCCACAGCACGGTCGACCAGCAGCGACTCGGCGGCATTGCACACGCCTACGCGCTGGGTCTTGGCATTGACGATAATGTTGAGCGCCTTATCAAAGTCGGCGGATTCATGCACGTAGATGTGGCAGTTGCCCGTGCCCGTCTCGATCACCGGCACAAGCGACTCGCGCACGCAGCGCTGGATCAAGCCTGCACCGCCGCGCGGAATGAGTACGTCGACGATACCGCGGAGCTTCATGAGCTCGCCGGTGGCCTCGCGGTCGGTGGACTCGATCATCGACACGGCCTCGCGCGGGAAGCCCTTGGCCTCGAGCGCATCGGCCAGCAGCTCGGCGATCATGGCACACGAGTGATAGGCCAGCGAGCCGCCGCGCAGAATGCAGGCGTTGCCGGTGCGGATGCAGATGCCCGCGGCGTCGGCCGTCACATTGGGGCGCGCCTCGTAGACCATGGCAACCAGACCCAACGGCACGCTCACGCGGGTCAGGTCCACACCGCTCGCAAGCACGCGGTGGTCGAGCACGCGGCCGACGGGATCGGGCAGCTCGGCGAGCTTTTCCAGGCCGGCGGCCATGCCCTCGACGCGCTCGGGCGTCAGCAGCAGACGGTCGAGCAGACCGGCCGAAGTGCCCGCATCGCGTGCGGCGGACATATCGAGCTCGTTAGCGGCGACGATGGAGTCGACACCGTTGCGCAGTGCTGCGGCCATGGCGCGCACGGCCTCCTGACGCTGCTCATCGCTCGCCGTGGCAAGCGAGGCCGACGCTGCCTTGGCGGCAACGGCAAGATCGTGGACATACGTGGCTATATCGACCGACATGGGCGGCCCTTTCTCCTAGAAGTTTGCAACCATGGTAGCCGATTTGCGCATGGCCTCGCCCGCGGCGGTAGAATTGGTCAACCCGAAACACCGCAACGAACGGAAGACTCACATGGCCCTCATCACTTCGTACCACGTCCCCGGCCTTTATGTCGAGGACCAC
Source organism: Collinsella sp. (assembly GCA_014871655.1). GTDB lineage: Bacteria > Actinomycetota > Coriobacteriia > Coriobacteriales > Coriobacteriaceae > Collinsella. Next base: position 12,850 of record WGSK01000007.1, read on the forward strand.
AGCATCGACGTCCCCCTTGACTGGCGCGGCCTGGAGCCGATGCTCCTGGCCGTCGGCAGCACCATGCGCCGCGGCGCTATGCCGGCACCAATCGCCGGCGCGCCCGAGAGCATCAAGCTCTTCTACCGCGTGGTTTGCGCGCCTGACCGCATCAACGACGATCTGCCGCTGCTCCTGTTTTTGCAGGGCGGCCCCGGCGGCGAGAGCCCGCGTCCGCTGTCGCCTACAAGCGACGGCTGGATCGAGGAGGCCGTCAAGCACTTCCGCGTGGTCCTTCCCGACCAGCGCGGCACCGGACGCAGTAGCTGCGTGGACGGACGCACGATCAAGGCACTGGGCGATCGCGCAACGGCCGCCGGCGCCGATACAGCACGCTCGCAGGCCGACTTCCTCAAGCGCCACCTCGCCAGCTCCATCGTGCGCGATTTTGAGTACCTGCGTCTGGTGGGCTTTGGCGGCAAGCCCTGGGTCACGCTCGGCCAGAGCTACGGCGGCTTTTTGACGTTGAGTTATCTGTCGCTCTTCCCCGAGGGCGTGGCGGCGAGCTTTACCTGCGGCGGCATCCCCCACGTGCCGGCGAGCGCCAGCGAGGTCTACGCGCACACCTTCCCGCGCATGGCCGCCAAGACGCAGCAGTATTACGACCGCTACCCCGCCGACGTCGAGCGCGTGGCAGCCCTGGCCGATGCGCTCGAGGCACAGAAGCCCGTGCTGCCCGACGGCTCGCCGATGACGGTCGAGCGCCTACAGCTCATGGGCAGCGACTTTGGCATGAAGCCGAGCTTTGAGCGCATGCATTGGACTATCGATCACGCTTTTGTTACTGGCGACGGTACGCTGAGCTGCGGCTCCTCGGTATCCGACAGCTTTTTGATGCGCGCCTTCGAGCGCACCAACACGCGTACAAACCCGCTGTACTGGACACTGCAGGAGTTTATCTACGCCGACGGCGACACCATGCCCATTCGCTGGGCCGCAGCAGAGGAGAAGGCCCATCGTGCCGAGTTCGACACACTCGCGCGCCCGCTCATGTTTACCGGCGAGGCCATGTTCCCGTGGATGTTCGAGCAGATGCCCGAGCTCAAGCCCTTCAAGCCCGCCATGGACCTGCTGATGGAAGACACCAGCTGGGACAAGATCTACGACCCGCAGCGACTGGCGTGCAACGAGGTGCCCCTGCAGGCCGCGGTGTATTTCGACGACATGTACGTGGATTCGGGCCTGCAGCTTGATACGCTCAGCCGCGTGGGCAACTCGCATGCCTGGGTGACCAACGAGTTCGAGCACGACGGCCTGCACGGCAGCGTGGTATTCAAGCACCTCTTCAACGAAGCCCTCAACCGAGGAGACCTGCGCCAGATCTTCTAGCAAAGGAGTGTCCCCACCTGCCGGCACAAAAAGAACGTCCCCAAGTGCCGGCACGAAAAAGACAGCGCTGCGGGAAACGATCCGCAGCGCTGTCTTTCTTTATGCAAATACGATTAGGTTATCCCTGTGTATCGCCGGCTTCTCGGCCAGGTCTGCCAGCAGGCGGTTGCTGGCGATCTGGTCCTGGCGGCGACCGGCAGCAAGCTCCAGCACGTCCGAATCGGCCTCAGCGATACCGCGGGCGACGACCATACCGCTCGGATCGCACACATCGAGCACATCGCCCTCGGCAAACTGGCCATCGACCTCGCGAATACCCACCGCAAGCAAGGAAGAGCCACGGCTGACCAGCGCCTTCGCGGCACCATCATCGACCGTCACCGAGCCGTGCGCCTTGTCGCCCAGTGCGATCCACAGCTTGCGGGGTGCGATGTCCAGACGCTCCGCCGGCGGATCGAACAGCGTGCCCACGCTCTCGCCGCGGGCGAGGCGCACGAGCGCATCGGGTTCCTCGCCCGAGCAAATCACGCTCTGAATGCCCGCCGTCATCAGGATACGGCTCGCGCGAATCTTGGTAATCATGCCGCCCGTGCCCACCGATGTGGAAGAATCGCCCGCCGAGGCAATAATCTTGGCATCGATCTTATGCACGACAGGAACAAACTCGGCCGTCGGGTCCTCGTGCGGATTGGCAGTATAGAGACCATCGATGTCCGAGAGCGTCACGCACAGATCGGCAGAAACCAGGCAGCTCACAAGCGCCGCCAGTGTGTCGTTGTCACCAAACTTGATCTCATCGACGGTAACGGTATCGTTCTCGTTGACGATCGGCACCACGCCAAGCTCCACGAGGCGCAGCAGGGCGTCGCGCGCATGCAGGTAGGACGTGCGACGGGCCGTGTCGTGGCGCGTGAGCAGCACGAGCGAGGTGAGCAGGTCGCGCGCATGGAACTCCTCGTCGTAGGCCGACGAGATGATGCACTGACCGGCCGAGGCGCAAGCCTGTAAGCTCGGCAGGTCACCGACCGGCTTGCGGTCGAAGCCCAGCACGGGATAGCCACAGGCAATAGCGCCCGAGCTCACCACGACCAGACGCCAGCCGAGCTTGCGCAGCGCTGCGGCTTGATCGGCAAGTCCACCGATAAAGGCGCGGTTGACCTTGCCATCGGCGCCCACCACCGTGGACGAACCGATCTTTACCACCATCGTTTTATAAGAAGTCGTCATACGTCAAACCAATCAACTGTTCAGCGAACGGCCGAGCGGCGGCCAAGGGAGCGTGACTCGCCCCTACCGCCCAAAGAATTAGTGAGCCCAGGGAAAAGCAGAAGCCGCGGCCATATTCTTGCGCACGAGCTCGTCGCGCACCTGAGCCAGGCCCTGCTCCATGCCCACCACATAGGTCTGCGGGTACAGGAAGCGCTTGAAAGCTGCGTCCAGATGATCGAGCGCCCAAACACAGCGCTCGCGCGCGTCCTGGATGCTCTCACGCGGAGCCACCGCGCTGCCGTCGCGCACGATCGGCACCAGCAGCTCGCGATACTCAAGTTCGGACACGTCGGTCACCAGGGCGGCATCATTCACGGCCACGAGGGTATTGCCGCGCGCGGCGCCCTCCCCCGCCAGATGGTCCTCGTCGTAGATCATGTCGCAGACCGGGCCGCCAAAGCCGTCGTAATAACGGCGCACGCGTTGCACACCCGGGATCGTGCGCTTGTAGGGCTGCTCGGAGAGCTTGACCACCGGCGTCCATGGATCTGCCTCGCTCGCACGGCGGGCGGAAAGCTTGTACACGCCACCCAGCGCCGGCTGGTCATAGCAGGTCGCAAGCTTGGTACCCACACCAAAGCTGTCGATGGGCGCACCCTGGTCGAGCAGCGACTGAATCGTGTACTCGTCAAGATCGTTGGAAACCGAGATCCCCACATAGGGCAGGCCCTCGGCATCAAAACGGCCGCGAACATACTTGGAGAGCTTGGCAAGGTCGCCGGAGTCGATGCGAATAGCCGACAGGCGCTCGCCCACCGCCTCCATCTCCTTGGCAACCGTAATGGCATGCTCGCAGCCCTCGCGCACGTCATAGGTGTCGATGAGCAGCGTACAGTTCTTGGGGCTCGACTTGGCAAAGGCGCGGAAGGCCTCGAGCTCGGAATCGAAGCTCATCACCCAGCTGTGCGCATGCGTGCCAAAGACGGGAATACCGTAGCGGCGGCCGGCGAGCACATTGGACGTAGAGGAGCAGCCGGCAACGTAGCTCGCGCGCGCAACGGCCAGGCCGCCATCGGGGCCCTGGGCACGGCGCAGGCCAAACTCCGCCACGGGACGGCCATCGGCGGCAAGCACCACGCGCGCCGTCTTGGTGGCGACAAGCGCCTGGAAGCCGACGATGTTGAGCAGCGCCGTCTCAAGCAGCTGGCACTCGAGCGCAGGACCGGTGACGCGCACCATGGGCTCGCGCGGAAAGACGAGCTCGCCCTCGGGGACGGCGTCGATATTTACATGCGCACGAAAATCGCGCAGGTAGTCGAGGAATGCGGACTTGAACATCGCGCCGCCGGCAGGGGCCTCAAGCGAGGCGAGGTAGTCGATATCCTCGGGCGTAAAGCGCAGGTTCTCGACGAGCTCGGGCAGCTCGGCGGTGCCACACATGACGGCATAGGCGCTGCCAAAGGGATGGTCGCGGTAAAACGCGGTAAAACAACCCTGCTCATTGGCCTTGCCGCTCTCCCACAGGCCCTGGGCCATAGTGAGCTCGTACAGATCGGTGAGCATTGCAATGTCGGTGGGATGCGAGATGTCGGTCAAAGCCATGGGGCGACCTTTCGGATGTGTGGTGCAGAATTTGAGGGTTGGACGAGAGCAGAGCATGCGGACATGACGCCCGATGCGAGTCGGTTAGAGCAGGCCCATGCTGGTCAGGATCGTGTAGCCCATAAAGATGACAAACGCGATGAGGGCAAGGACAATGATGATTTTTTGAGCCGGCGCCATGCCAGGGATCTCGTTCTCGCCCATAGGCTCCTTGGAGGTAACCATGCGCTGGGCAAAGGTCATCTCGTCACGGCTCGGCTTGGGCTCGACGGACTTGGGACGGGCGGCCTTTTTAGGCTGAGGTTTGGGCGCGGCAGGTGCAGGCTTCGCAGCAGCGGGCTTGGGTGCGGGCGCGGGCGCCGATGCGGATGCGGCGTTCGCGGCGATCTCCTCGGCCTTCGCACGCTCGGCACGCAGGACAGCCAGCTCCTCACGCTCGCGACGGGCCTCTTCACGAGCCTCGCGGCGGGCCTTCTCGGCGCGGAGCTCTTCCAACTCAGCGCGCTCCTCGTCGGACAATGGTTGGGACTCAAGCTCGGCCATGGTACAGCCCTTTCTTTTAAAAAAAGCCGCCGACACAATGTCAGCGGCTTATCAAATCCAAGGGTGGAGACGAAGGGAGTCGAACCCTCGGCCTCTGCCATGCGACGGCAGCGCTCTCCCAACTGAGCTACGTCCCCAGGACAAGTTGATATTTTACCTACGGCTCGCCAACTGTCAACGCCCAATAACCAGTCTTTTTGGGGCGCGGGTATTTTGACAACTTTTCGGACAGGCGATCCTCTCGATGATTTTTTAATCCCCGTCCCAGAAAAATCATCGACGAACGCCCTACTTTGCGCTGGTGAGGACGCCGGTGGTGTCGAAGACCGGGGTGAAGCTCTCGTCTACCGCGCCGCCCTCTTGCCAGAACATCGTCGTAAAGCCCAGGTCGTCGGCATGGTCGAGCACCCGCTCGTACTCCTCGCGCGTCACGGCGCGCGCCAGATCGCCGCCCTGCTCTCGCATGAGCACATTGGGCGTGTATTGGTTCATGACCGAGATCGGCACGTCGCCCACCGTCTGCCACACTAGGTCCAGTACGCGACACGAATCGTCCGCATGCCCCGGAAGCACCAGGTGGCGCACGATGATGCCGCGCTTCATGAGCCCGCCCTCATCCACCAACTCTCCCCCGCGGCGCTCGATCTCGCGCGCCATCTGGGCCAGACCCGACACGGCCACGCGCGGGTAGTCCTTAATATGAGAAAGCGACTGCGCAAGCCCGGCATCGGCATATTTAAAGTCGGTGAGCCACACATCGACCAGGTCGCCCAGCGCCGCCACGGCACTCGCACGCTCGTAACCACTCGTGTTGTAGACGATCGGGATGACCAGCCCGCGCATCCGTGCCGCGGCAATCGCGGCAGGCAACAGGTGCGCATAGTGCGTCGCCGTCACCAAATTGATGTTGTTGGCACCCTGGTCCTGCAGTTCCAGCATAATCTCGACCAGGCGCTCAGGCGAAATCTCAAGGCCAAAATTGCCGGTCGAGATCTCGTGGTTCTGGCAGTAGATACATTTAAGCGAGCAACCGCTAAAGAAGATCGTGCCCGAACCGGCCTCGCCCGAGATAGGCGGCTCCTCCCACATATGAAGCGCCGCGCGGGCCACCCTGAGCGTGTCGTTAGCACCGCATACGCCGCGCGCGCCCTCATCGCGCGCCGCACCGCAACGGCGCGGACACAAATGGCAGGCGGGCGAAAAAAGTTCGGTCAACGACGTCGGCATAAAAACATGCTCCAAAACAACGATTCAGCAGCTCAAACGTAAAGGGCCAGCCCGCGTAGACGGCTCCGTCCCTAAGGCGCCGTAATCGTCCGACACGATTTTTGTAATGTCAAGACTGGAATCGATAAAGTGCCGCTTTATGATGTAGGTATTCCGCCCCCCGCGGAGCAACTGGGTGAACCGTCGCGTTTATTTAGGGAGCCCACACAGTCGTACCTAGTACAGGTATCCTTCGTTGTTAAGGACGCTGGAACAGTCGATGAGGGCACCCACCTGTTTTAGGTGGGTTCATTTTCGTAACGTGGGGGGTGGTTTTCTTTTGCCGAAAATCACCATACAGTCCATATGGATCCCCGCCGGCATCCCGACAAGCCATCGACAACATCCCAATATCTGGTAAGCGCGTGATTATCGCTGCGTGCAATTACATGCACCCCCCTTGGTCGAGTATTATGGTTCGGCTATGCCCTTTGCGCATGGCGTTCTTCTGACCTTTTCCTTCGACGCTTGGCGGTTTTTAGATTCATGGCTTCATCCCCGAGCTACATACCGTACCTATGCGTGGCAGCGGCGGCTTTTATCACGACCTTCCTCGCGGTGCCCCTGGTCAAGCGCTTGGCAATTAAGCTCGATGCCGTCGACTATCCTTCTAAGCGCCGCATCAACACCAAGCCCATCCCGCGTTTGGGCGGAACGGCGGTGTTTTTGGGCCTGGTCGTTGCCTGCATTGTGCAAATCCTAGGCACCTGGTACCTAGGCTGGCCACCCGTCCTGGTACCGCACCCGCGCCTTCACATTAGCTATCCCATGCTGGCGCTCTCCTTTACCGTCATCTTTGCGACCGGCGCTATCGACGACGTCTTCCAGCTCACGCCCAAGCAAAAGCTGGCCGGACAGGTCCTCGCCGCGCTTATCGCCTGCATGGGCGGCCTAAAAATCGGCGTCATCGTCAACCCGTTTGCTCCCGGCGAGATCATGCTCGGATGGCTCGCCTACCCCATTACCGTGATCTATCTGGTGGCATTCACTAACATCATTAACCTCATCGACGGCCTCGACGGCTTGGCCACGGGCATCTGCGGCATCGCGTCGTTCACCATGTTTTCGATGGCCGTTCTCTCGGGCCGCATCGACGCCGCCGCGCTCTCCATTGCGCTCTTTGGCGCTTGTCTGGCCTTTTTGCGCTACAACTTCAACCCCGCAAGCATCTTCTTGGGCGACTCGGGGTCGTTGCTTCTGGGCTTTGCACTGGGCTCCATCTCGCTGCTCAACGTGAGCCGCACCGCCGCGCTCACCTCGCTTATCATCCCGCTCATCGTTGCCGGCGTGCCCATCATCGACACGTTTAGCGCCATCGTGCGCCGCAAGCGCGCCCACATTAGCATCGGGCAGGCCGACAAGGGCCACATCCACCACCGCCTGATCCAAGAGGGCTACAACCAAAAGCAGGCAGTGCTCCTCATCTACGCCTGGTGCATCATGCTTTCGGCCGGCGCCGCCGCGATTAACCAGGTCGAGGTGCCCATGCGCGTGCTCATCTTTACCGTACTCGCCATTGGCTCGGCGGCCTTTGCCAAGCACCTGCACCTGTTTGAGCCCGTGCTGCGCCACCATTACAACAAGCGCACGCACGAGGACGAGCTCGTCACCCCCGACGATCCCGCCTTTAAGCAGGAGGAGCAGGCGGCCGAGGAGCGCAAAGAAGAGCGCCACCACAAGCTCTAGGGCAAGCTGCCGAGGATGTGCCAAGGCACCGTTAGCCAAGCGCGGCCGCGCCGCACCCATCGCACATGCCGCACCACGCGCGTCCCTCTCCCGCCCCTCGCCTACTTACGCACCGCCCCTCCAATAAACGCGTTATCATCTTGACCCATGAACATACGTTAGGAGCAATCATGCCAAACGAGAACAGCTACGAAGTCGCGCTGCAAAAGAGCAACGCCATTCGCGAGGGCCTGGCCAAAACGCCCGAGAAGTTCACCATGCTCACCGGCGACCGCCCCACCGGCCGTCTGCACCTAGGCCACTACTTCGGTACCCTCAAGGGCCGTGTTGAGCTGCAGAACATGGGCGCCAAGACCAACGTGCTCATCGCCGACTACCAGGTCATCACTGACCGCGACACGACCGAGCACATCCAGGACAACGTGTACAACATGGTCATGGACTACCTTGCCTGCGGCATCGACCCCGACAAGACCATGATCTACGCGCACTCCGCCGTGCCCGCCGCCAACCAGCTCATGCTGCCGTTCCTGTCGCTGGTCTCCGAGGCCGAGCTGGCGCGCAACCCCACCGTCAAGGCCGAGATGGAGGCCTCGGGCCACGAGCTCACCGGTCTTTTGCTCACCTACCCGGTGCACCAGGCCTGTGACATCCTGTTCTGCAAGGGTAATGTGGTGCCCGTCGGTCGCGACCAGCTGCCACACATCGAGCTCACCCGCACCATCGCCCGCCGCTTTAACAACCGCTACGGCAAGGTGTTCCCCGAGGTCGACGCGCTGCTGTCCGAGACCCCGCTGCTGCCCGGCCTGGATGGTCGCAAGATGAGCAAGAGCTACGGCAACGCCATCAACATCTCGATGACCGCCGAGGAGACGGCCAAGCGCATCAAGAAGAGCCAGACCGACTCCGAGCGCATGATCACGTTTGATCCCGAGAACCGCCCCGGCGTGTCCGGCCTGCTTTCGACGGCCGCCATCTGCACCGGCCGTTCCGAGGTCGAGATTGCCGAGGAGATCGGTATGGGCGGCTCCGGCCAGCTCAAGAAGTACGTGACCGAGGCCGTCAACGAGTACTTCGCCCCGATCCGCGAGCGTCGCCAGCGCTACGAGAACGATCTGGACTATGTGAAAGACGTGCTGCACGAGGGCAACCGTCGCGCCAACGAGATCGCCGAGCAGACTCTGGCCGAGGTTCGGGACGCCATGGGCATGGTGTACTAGACCGATCTGCTGGCTTGAGCTTTTGATCGCTTTAGGGCGGGCGCTACGGCGTCCGCCTTTTTTGTTGCCTGACCGGTTTGGCTCTGCCCATCACACTCCCCCGATAAACAGGAACGGGCCCCCCGGCAGTCAGTTGCCAGCGGGCCCGTTCCCGAAGTACACCGTTGAATCGCACAGAGGGGAGGAATGCGAATCAAACTCAACAGGGCAGGCTTTTTCATCGCCTATTGCCTGCTCCGTTGCTGAAACCAATATAGTTCACCGTGGTTTACTTTCTGACGGCAAAGTACGCCACCACACCTTCTCCATAAGTTAGCTCTGGTAAACCTACAGCGTAAAACCACCACAAAGGGGACAGGCGCCTTTGTGGTGGTTTTCGCCACGGCAGAACCGCTAGAGCCCGGCAGGCCAGCGACAGGCGGCCAAGTCGACGTGCATGTCGTCCTTAAACGCCACACCTTCCCCTAGCAAAAGCTCACGTTGAGCATCGGGACCGCCAAAAGCGAAGCCCTCGCATATGTGCCCGTCGGCAAACACCACGCGGTGACAGGGAATCTCGCCGGGGCGCGGATTACTATGCAGGGCATACCCCACGTACCGCGCACTTCGTGGACGACCGGCAAGCAGCGCCACCTGGCCATACGTGGCGACCATCCCCTCGGGGATCTGCTCGACCACCTCGTACACCCGTTCAAAAAAGCCCTCAGACGCCATTGCTCGCTCCCTTCCACCCGGAAAAGCATAAACCACCACAAAGGTGCCTGTCCCCTTTGTGGTGGTTTATGGCAGGTCGGTTAGTTGGCGGGCTGGAAGAAGGCTACGGCGACGGCGCCGGGGCCTACGTGGGTGCCGATGGTGGCGCCGATGGTGTGAACGGGCAACTCGCCCTCGGTGTGGCCAGCCCACAGTGCCGCGCTGTCCTCGACATACTTCTTGAGCACCGCATCCGAAAGGCCCGTATAGCCCAGCGCCAGCGGCATGGAAAAGTCGATGCCGCCTGACTTTTCGACCTTTTGGTTCAGCAGGTTGCGGCCGTTCTTGGAACCGCGCGCCTTGCCCAACTGCACGATAAGGCCGTCCTCGACAGCCACCACGGGCTTCACGTTGAGCAGCGTGCCCACGGCGCCGGCCGCAGCAGATAGACGACCGCCGCGAACCAGGTACTCCAGCGTCTCGAGCAGGCCGATGACGACCACGCGGTCGCGCACGGCCTCGACCGCCGCCGCGATCTGGGCCGCACTACGGCCCTCGTCCACCAAGCGCAGCGCATACTCGACCAGAACACGTTCGCCCAGGGTGACGTTGTTGCTGTCTACCACGAACACGTCGCCGCCCGGCGTCTCGGCAAGTGCGGTACGGGCACTCTGATTGGTGCCCGAAAGCTTAGCGCCCACGGTAATAATCACGGCCTCATCGCCGGCTTCACGCGCCTCGGCAATCGCCTGCGAAAACGCGTACGGGTTGACCTGGCCGGTCTTGGGCAGCTCATCGCGCTCCACGAGCATCTCGTAAAAGCGCTGGTGATCGATGTCGATGCCATCCATGTACACATCGGTGCCAAAGGTAACGGACAGCGGCAAAACGGCCAGTGCCGGGTGCTCCGCCGGCGACATATCGCTTGCGGAATCGGTAATAATGCGGACGGACATAACGAATCCTTTCTTGCGCGGGGACCTCGCGCAGGGAAATTAGACAGCAATGCCCCGGCACGGCATACGCGCTCAAACGGGACTATGCAGTTGTTAATTGGAAGCAAATGCCTTGACGGCCTTAGATCTCGCGCAGGGTGTTGAGAATCGTGCGCAGCGACACATACATCTGCTCGCGCTGCTCCACACCCATAGCCTTACCGGTGGTATCGAGCACCTCGCGAATGATGCGGTCCGCCTCGCTCATGCTCTCGCCGCCCAGAGCGGTCAGGCGCACCGGAGCACGATACTTAACGGCGGCATCGCCCGAATCATCGACTTCGACGTAGCCGCCCTCCTCCAGATGCGCGAGCGTACGCGAGACGGCGGCGCGGGTCACGCCTGCCATGCGAGCCAGGTCGGCGCCAGTCAGGCCGTCCTTGCTGCGCTCAAGATAGTACAGGCACATAACGTCGGAGCCCTTGAGACCCAGCCTTGCGCCCTCAGACGTCTTAATGCGCTGGATCTCCTTGTAGAGTCCGCTGATCAGTCCGACAAAGTCCTCGAAACGTGTCTCGTCGCTCTGCTGCATGGGAGACGACCGCCTTTCGCTTGCATAATGCTAACGGGTAAACATCTTAGCCGTACTTAACGGCCGGCAGCCCTGCACGCCCTATTTGTTAACCCATCAACATAAAAACCACCACAAAGAGGACAGGCACCTTTGCGGTGGTTTGGGCCGAGCTACAGTTCCACGCGCGGGTTATCGCGGGTCACAAGCGTCTTAACGACAACCGTCGCTCCCAGATAGCGCTCGAGCAGCTCGGCCAAGCGATCGATCGCAGCCTGGCATTCCCCCATCCGCTCGGGCTCCACGCACTCAATCGCCAGGAACGCATCGGCCGAATCATCGGACAGAGCTGTTCGGGCGCCGTCGCGCCAGTTCCAGCAGCGGCACACGGCGCCCGCATCGTCGATGTAGGCAAGCTCGCCGGGCAGCGTCGGGTCATCCACATCCTCGCCAAGCGGCAGGAGCGCATCCCCGCCACCAGTGACCGCCAGGCGCAGATCGCCCTCGATAGCGCGCAGGTCCTCGCCGCCAACGGGCAGCGCGTAGGTCAGCGACACCGTGTTATAGATGTCCACCGCAGGCGTAATGTGGCCCACCGGCTTACCTTTGAGCACGCGTTTGAGCAAGTTCTCGATCGAGCAGCGCGCGCCTTTCTTGGTCTTGAACAGACGATAGGCCTCGCGCCATGCCTTGACCGGTGCGTTCTCGCTGATAGTGTCGCTGGTCAGATGACGCTCCGCATCGATATTGGCGCGGTCGAGCAACGCCGCAATCGCATCCACGTCCTCTTGAGGAATCTGAGCCGTGGGCTTCATGCCCTCCACGACTACCACGCCGACCGCTGCCTGCGGAAACAGCTCCCAAAACGAATTCTCGGCAACAAAGCCCCTCATACGTGCTCCCTTCATTGTGCGCGCCCGAGTGAGGGCGCCTAAACAAAAAGCGCCCTCACGACGGCCACCTTCAAAGTCCTACGGTGCCGCCACAAGAACGCTTACGCTGTCCCCATCCGGAGAAGGGGACGATATGTCAGGCGTATTGTAACCTGAGTCATCCACACGAGCAAAACCACCACAAAGGTGCCTGTCCCCTTTGTGGTGGATATGGACTCGAGGCGACGCTAGTGGCGGAGCCCCAGCAGGCCGCGGCCGCGATGACGGGCCTCGGCGGACACCTGGGCGTGCGGGCCGGCGGCTTTGACGGACTCGGGCAGGTGCGAGTACTTCTTCTCGAAGTTCTCCTCGAACATCACGGCCAGGTTGTGCGCGGCCTCGTCGTAGCGCGCGGTGCTCTGCCAGTATTGGCGCGGCACCAGGATGCCATCGGGCACGCCGTGGCACGTCGTGGGAATGTCGACGTTAAAGATGTCGTCGTGCACGAACTCGCTGTCCTCGATGGTGCCGTTGAGGGCGCGCGCGACCAGCGAGCGCGTGTAGGCCAGCTCGATGCGATGGCCTACGCCGTAGCCGCCGCCGATCCAGCCGGTGTTGACCAGGTACACACGCGTGCGGCCGTCGGCAATGCGCTCGCCGAGCATCTTGGCGTAAACCATGGGGTCGAGTGGCATAAACGGCTCGCCGAACAGCGAAGAGAACGTGGGCGTGGGCTCGGTGACGCCGACCTCGGTGCCGGGAATCTTAGCCGTAAAGCCCGTCACAAAGTGGTACATGGCGGCGTCGGCCGTCAGACGCGAGATGGGCGGCAGCACGCCAAAAGCGTCGCAAGTCAGGAACAGTACGACACTCGGAGTGGTGCCCATGCCCTTAGTCCACGCGTTAGGAATGTGCTCCACGGGATAGGCCACGCGCGTGTTGTGCGTGATCGAGATGTCATCGTAGTTGGGGTTGCGGTTCTCGTCGAGCACCACGTTTTCGCAGATCGCGCCAAAGCGGACAGCGTTGAAGATCTCGGGCTCGTGGAAGGCGTCCAGGCCCTCGCATTTTGCGTAGCAGCCACCCTCAATGTTGAAGATGCCCATGTCGGACCAACCGTGCTCGTCGTCGCCGATCAGCAGGCGCGTGGGGTTGGCAGAAAGCGTGGTCTTGCCGGTGCCGGACAGGCCAAAGAACACGGCGGTCTCGTGCGTGACGGGATCCATGCTGGCCGAGCAGTGCATGGGCAGCACGTCGTCCTCGACGGGCAGCAGATAGTTCATGACGCTAAAGATCGACTTTTTAATCTCGCCGGAGTAGCCGGTGCCGGCGACCAGAATCACGCGTTCCTGGAAGTTGATGACCACGGCAGCGCTGGAGTTGAGGCCCTTGATGGCGGGGTCGCACTGGTAGCCAGGTGCGGCGAGCACGCAAAAGTCCGGCTCGCCGGTGCGCGCGATTTCGCGGGCAAGCGGGCGGGCGAGCATCTGCTTAATAAAGAGTGCCTGGCTGGCACGCTCGCAGGCAACGAGCAGTCGACGCGTGTGGTTGCGGTCGGCGCCCGCCATGCCACGGGTGACGAACACGTCGCGCTCGTTGAGATAGTCGACGATGCCGGCCTTGATGGCCTCATAGCTCTCGACGGACAGCGGGCGGTTGACGGCGCCCCAGGCAATCTTGTCGTGGACATCGGGGGTGTCGACGATAAAGCGGTCATTGGGGGAGCGGCCGGTACGCTCCCCCGTTTCGCTCACCAGCGCGCCGTTGGATGCCATGCGGCCTTCTTCGCGGCGGATGGCGTGCTCGACGAGCTCCGCGGCGGGTAGATCGACCAGCAGACGGGGCTGATTCTCGGCGGGATCTTCAACGAGCGTAATACCAAAGTTGGACAAAACTTCTGCAGGGGTAACACCAGGCATGGGGCCTCCTTTAAAAACGCGACACGTGGACGCGGCGCGCACTTTACTCACGTAAAGCCCGTTGTACCCGATATGCAAAAACGTTTTTGCGGCAAGGGCGGCAAGCCCGCCCAACGGTCAAAAATCGCAGGCAAGCGGCCTAGTCATTGGGGACGTTTTTAAACGACTAGTCATTGGGGACACTCTTGAACAGGCAACAGCCATGGAGTGCCCCCGGATGCCGGCACTTAGGGACGTTCCCAAAGTACCGGCACATAAGGAACGTCCCTAAGTGCCGACTACAGCGGCAGGCCTTGGCCGAGCATGGCTATGGCGCTCATCAGGACCAGCATGCCGGCAGCGTAGGGCAGCACCGCGCCTAGGAGCTCGGCATCCTTACCGCGCACGTGCACGGCGGCAAGACCAATGGCGAGTGTCTGCGGCGAGATCATCTTACCGGCGGCGACGCCCAGGGCGTTCAACGCGACCATCCAGTAGTCGCTCACACCCAGCGCAGTGGCAGCCTGGCTCTGAATGGGGCCAAACAGCATGCCCGAAGATGTGCCCGAACCGGTCACGAACGCACCGACCGCACCGATCCACGGAGCCTGAATCGGGTACAGGCCTCCGGCGACCGCAATGCAAAACGCGCTGATCGACGAAATCATGCCGGCATAGCCCATCACCTTGGCGCAGCCCAGCACCGAAAGCATGGTGATAACCGTCGGCATCATCTGCTTCACAGTCGCGGCCAGCACCTCGCCCATCATTCGCGGCGAAGCACCCTGAATGGCACCGCCGACAAACGCCGCCAGGAAAATCCAGACGCCCGGCGTGTTGATCCACGAAAACGTAAGCGTACCGGGATTCTCACCGCAATACACCTGCACGTGGCTCGCAAACGGCGCGAGCGCGGCATGTACAGCGGGCACCAGGTTAGACGTGCCCAGCAGCAACACAAAGATCAGGATGAAGCACGACCAGGCCGAAAGCGCCGACTTAACGGTGAGCTTCTCCCCCGCCTCGATATTCATGTGGAAGCGCGCATCCAGGTGGCCGGACTTCTCGGCGCGCATGGCAAGCGCGGCGGTCAGCGCAAGCGACACGATGGAGCCTACGACCACGGCCAGCTCGGGACCCACAAACATGGCGACGACCAGGGCCGCACCAACAAAGGACACACCAGAAAGCAGTGCCACGCCGGCAACGCCGTTCAGGCGCTCTGCAACGCTTGCAACATTGCCCTGATCATCGGCAACACGACCCGCAACCAGCACGATAAGCAGCGGCATCGCCACAAAGAAGGGCGCGAGCTGCACCAGCTGAATGGTAGCCAAATGCAGGGAATCCAGGCCCACCAGGTCGGCAACGGACACCGTGGGAATGCCGATAGAGCCGTAGGGCGTGGGCACGCCGTTGGCCAGCAGGCAGATGAGCACGGCAGGCACGGCCTCAAAACCCAGGCCCGCGAGCATGCCGGCAGGAATGGCGACGGCAGTGCCAAAACCGGCCATGCCCTCCATAAAACCACCGAAGCACCAGGCCACGAGCAGCGCCAGCAGACGGCGATCGCTGCTGATGGAGGTAATCATGCTGCCGATCACATCCATGGCGCCCGTGCGAACGCACAGGTTATACGTGAACACCGCGGCGATGATCACCAGAACGATGGGCCACAGGGCCATCAAAAAGCCTTCGAGCGAGGCGGTCGCGATCTGCGCTGCCGGCAGGTGCCACCATGCGAAGGCAAGCAAGCACGAAAGGACAAACGATCCGATAGCGGCCTTCCAAGCTGGCCATTTAAAGCACAGCAGCATCACGACCAGCCAAATAATCGGCACAAGAGCCAGTAAGAATGCGGCGACGTCCATAGGTAGAAGCTCCTTGGTGCCGCGTGGGCGGCATCGGGGGGTGTCACAAAACTTCAACAGGATACCGCACACTTACCGACAAATTACAGCCGCCTGCCGAAAATATTGAACAATCCGTTCAAAAACACGAGCGAACACCGTCGCGTCTATACTAGAGCGCAGCAATAGAAAGGACTCCGCCTTGAGCATCACGCCCCTCGATAGCATCCGCCGCGCCATCGCCCGTCACAACGGCGTCGCCGACCCCACCGTATCGGGCGGGGCACCCAGCCAAGGCGGTCGCATCGAGAACGGCCTGTTCCCGGCCTCCCACACGGCCGAGGAGCTCGCTCGCATCCAGGAGCTGAGCCAGCGCAACGCCGGCGGGCCCGATAGCAGCCAAGCCACACGTCGCCGGCGCGAACGCGATCGGGAGCCCGGCCCCGTTCGCCGCATGGTCAACGCTTGGTGGAACCGTCTGCTCGGCGCCGTCTACGGCGGCGGCTTCTCCATGCAGGAAGCGGAATACGAGGAGCACGCCACCAGTCGCGACTATCTTTGGAACACCCTCGGCACCGCCGTGTGGGGCTTGGCGTTTCCGCTGCTCACCATCGTGTCTACGCAGCTCGTGGGCGCAGAAGAAGCAGGCAAATTCTCCATCGCCTTTGTCACCGGCACGCTCATCATGATCGCGTGCAACTACGGCGTGCGCAATTTCCAGGTCTCGGATATCGACGAGAAGACGTCCTTTGCCTCCTACCAGCTCAACCGCTGGCTTTGCGGAGCGCTCGCCCTAGGCTGCGGCCTCATGTACAGCAGCGCCCGCGGCTATGACACGCAGATGGCGACGATCGGCCTGGGCGTCTACCTGTATAAGGTCATCGACGGCGTCGCCGACGTGTACGAAGGCCGCCTGCAGCAGGCCGACAAGCTCTACCTGGCTGGCATGAGCCAAACGCTACGCTCCATCGGCGTCATCGCGGTCTTTAGCGTGGCACTGTTCCTCACGCGCAGCATGTCCATCGCGGCCATGGCCATGGGCATTGCCGCGATCGCCTCGCTCGTGCTGGTCACCGCGCCGCTCGCCCTGCTCGAGACCGAAAAATCCCGCCGCGTGAGCCTGCGCGAGGTCGGCCACCTGTTTGTCCATTGCGCCCCACTCTTTGGCGCGCTATTCCTGTTCAACCTTATCGAGAGCATGCCCAAGTTTGTGATGGAAGGAACACTGGCCTACAAATACCAGCTGTACTTTAATGCCCTGTTTTTTCCAGCTCAGGCTATTCTGTTGAGCATTGGATTTGTCTATAAACCGCAGCTCCTGCGCTTGTCGAGCATTTGGGCTAATCCTCGCAAGCGTCGTCGCTTTGACCTGATTATTGTTGCCGTTATGGCGCTGATCGTGGTCATCACCGGCGTGTGCGCCGCATTTATGGCAGGTCCCGGTATTCCCCTCATGAGCTATATGTACGGCCTCAACTTTGAGCGCTACTGCACATTGGCGCTGCTGATGGTCGTCGCCGGCGGCGTCACCGCGGCCATCGACTTTATCTACGCCATCATCACGGTGCTGCGCCATGCCGGCGACGTCACCAAGATCTACCTGATCTGCTTTGCCGTGAGCGTGGTGCTCCCGGTGATCTTGATTAAGCTGCTGGGTCTGATGGGCGCCGTGGTGAGCTACCTAGCCATCATGGCCCTGCTCCTGGTGCTACTGATTATCGAGTACGCCCACATCCGCCAACGCATCGAACGCGACCGCAACCCATACGGCGCCTAATTAGCTGCCCCCGGTCGCCGGAATTTACGATGGAATCGCCCCGGCTGGGGTCTCGTTGCGGACAATAAGCATCACGCAAAACTAAGTGAGTAGACTTTTACCGAATCCCCGACCACGCCAACAAAGCATAAGTCAGTGACCTGCGGTTTTGTTGAAGCAAACATGTTGGGTGCTCAGCATTTCCAAAAAAGTCTACTCACTTAGCCAGCGGGCAGCCAAATGATTATTAAATCCCCGTCCTAGAAAAATCATTTGGTGGGCAGAAGGGCAAAAGTAGTCAAAAAAGCCCCGTCCCAAATTAGCTACCCCTTGTGCAATCATTCGCCAGGAAGAATGTTCGCGTAGAATTCCGCACCATCGTCCAGACGCAGGATACCCACGCGGCCGAACTCGGAGCCGGTGGCGGCGGCGCAATCGATGTCGATGCGATCGGGCACGCCGGCGGTATCCTCGCCGCCCAGGCGCACGATCTGCCCGCGGCCCGACTCCTCATCGAGTCCCGCCAGGCCGCCGACCTCGCAATAACGTCCAAGCGACACCGTGGGCGTGTGGCCGCTCACCACGACCGGGCCCTTGCCCTCGGCAGAAAGCAGCCCCGTCGACGCATCCCAATAGCCATGGCGAATCCACAGCAAGTCATCGGACGACTGCACCGCAAGCATCTGCTGCAGTAGCTCGCGATCGGCATCCACCGCTCCCGCACCATCGGCACAATCAACCCCATGTTCAAGCAAAAACGCCCGCGCCGCCTCGGTCTGGATACCGGCATGCACCAGCAGGTACGGACGCTCATCAGTCTCGGCCACCGCATAGAGCGGCAGCGTCGCCATCCAACGCACGAGCTCCTCGTACGCCTCAAATTCCATATCGTTGAGCTGCTGACGAGTAGTCCAACCGCCGTTGATATCCCAGGTCTCGGCATCGAGCGGATCTTGACCAATGATGGCATCGAGCATGATCTGCTCGTGATTGCCCTTGAGCACGCGAGCGTTGGGTAGCGAGCGCACGAGCTTAATAACGCCGACCGGATCGGGTCCGCGATCAATCATGTCGCCCAGCACGTACAGCGTATCGTCGGACGCCAGCGAAATCTTGGACAGGGCCTCGTCAAGCGCACGCACGTGCCCGTGAGCATCGGATGTCACATAGATCGCCATGGAACGCCTCTCTCTGCATTTCGGCTGAAGCCCCGAGTCGCAACTAAAACTTCAAGTTGAACTTAAACGTTACCCATTGTACTCCGTTGCAATAAAGCTGGAAAGGGTTGCATACCGTCAACGGTCGCCAGCGCACGCCTGCCAACCCGCACCGCTCGCGCCACGCCGCCATGCCCAGCGCCCCAACCAGCACCACCCGTGCCTCCGCCTCGTGTCGAAAATGCGCACGCCCGCAATCCACCTCCATAACCCACCATTTTTGGGTACAAATAACTGTAGACAACTAGCCGTGCCACGCCAACCACCCAGAAGCGGACACTATTCATGAACCAGATACTTCTCTTTATCGGCCTCGTCATTATTCTGTGCCTGACCATCAAACCTGTCGGAAAAAAGCTCCCCTTCCCCACCCTGCTCATCTTTATCGCGCTGGGCATGCTGCTGGGCGTCAACGGTCCGGCGCACATCGACTTTAGCGACTACGCACTCACCGAAACCGTCTGCAGCACGGCGCTGCTGTTCATCATGTTCTACGGCGGCTTTAACACCAATATCGACCGCGCCAAGCCCGTCGCTGCGCCGGCGGTGCTGCTGAGCACGCTCGGCGTCGTCATCACTGCCGGCATCACCGGCGTATTCGCCCACTTTGTGCTGGGTTTCGACTGGATCGGCGGCCTGCTGCTGGGATCGGTCGTGGCGTCCACCGACGCGGCCAGCGTCTTTAGCGTTCTGCGCGAGCACAGCCTTTCGCTGAGGGGCGGCACCGACTCGCTGCTCGAGGTCGAATCGGGCTCCAACGACCCCGTCGCCTACATGCTCACCGCTGTGCTCGCTACACTCGCGGCCGGCGGCGACATCAACATTCCCGCACTGCTGGCCAAGCAGATTATCCTGGGCGTGGGCCTGGGCCTTGCCATCGGCTGGGCGGCGGGCCGCCTGATTGAACGCGCGCACGCAACGGCCAAGGACGCGCAGACCATCTTTTTGTTCGCCGTGGCCATCGTCGCCTACGCGCTGCCGAGCTACCTGGGCGGCAACGGCTTTTTGGCTGTATACCTAGCCGGCGTTGTGCTGGGTGCCAGCGACATCACCGGCAAAGTCGAGATGGCGCACTTCTTTGACACCCTCACCGAGATGGCAGAGATGACCATCTTCTTTTTGCTGGGCCTGCTCGTTACACCCGCACGCCTGCCGCAAATGCTGCTACCGGGCCTGGCACTCATGGCGTTTATGCTCTTTGCGAGCCGCCCCATCGCCGTAGGCATGCTGCTGGCACCGTTTAGGACGAACCCTCGCCAGGTTGCGCTCGTAAGCTGGGCGGGTCTGCGCGGAGCAGCTTCGGTCGTCTTTAGTCTCTTTGCCGTGGTGGCCGGCGTTCCCGGCGGACACGACCTATTTGACCTGGTGTTTGTGATTGCCGTGTCGAGCATTGTGGTGCAGGGCTCGCTTCTGCCGGCGGTGGCGAAGAAGCTCGATATGATCGATGCGACCGGCGACGTGCGCCGCACCTTTAACGACTACCGCGACGAGGACGGCATGTCGTTTGTAAAGCTCAAGGTGGGCGCTGGACATCCGTTTGCCGGACGCTCGCTCGCGGACATTGGCAGCGCCACAGATATGCTCGTGGTCCTGGTGCTGCGCGACGGTGCGCACCCGGTACTGCCCAATGGCGACACCGTGATCCAGGAAGGCGATCTGCTGGTGATGGCCGCCCCAACGTTCGAAGAGCGTGCCGAGGTTACACTGCGCGAGGTCACCGTGACACCCCACGGTCGCTGGGCCGGCCAGCGCCTGTGCGATGTGTCGCAAGGCAAGCATCCGTTTATTGTGGTGATGCTCAAGCGCGAAGGCCAAACGATCATCCCCGACGGCAACACCCTAATATACGCCGGCGACGAAGCCGTCATTGCCACACTGGCGTCGTAGTGACCAGGAGGTAGTCAATTTGCGACGAAGAGATCAAGCGCCTAGAGAACCTCATGCCTTCGCTTGCAGTTTTGGATTTGCCTGAGGAATAAAGCACCCCTCCCCCATGTAACCATCCTGTAAATCATAGCGGCGCAGTCGAGCTTTGCCGTGATGCGGTCGCGCCCGGCGCTCCACTGTGCTAAAGTATCCCGAACGTCCAAACGACTACGAGGGGAACAAGAAGATGGCACGTGTGCACAACTTCTCAGCTGGCCCGGCCGCGCTGCCTACAAGCGTGCTCACCGAGATCGCCGACGAGATGATGGACTACCGCGGTTGCGGCATGTCCGTGCTCGAGATGAGCCATCGATCTAGCATGTACCAGCAGATCATCGACGACGCCGAGGCAACTCTGCGCCGCCTGCTGAGCATCCCCGACAACTACCGCGTCCTGTTTTTGCAGGGCGGCGCCACGCTGCAGTTTGCGGGCATCCCCATGAACCTCATGCGCCGCGGCCGCGCCGGCTACATCGTGACCGGCAACTTTGCCAACAAGGCATACAAAGAAGCCGCCAAGTACGGTGAGGCTGTGCTGCTCGCGAGCTCCGAGGACACCAATTTCGACCGCATCCCCGACATGGCCGACATAAACGCGCGCATTGCCGCCGAGGCCGCGGGCGATGGGCTCGACTACGTCTACATCTGCCAGAACAATACCATCTTTGGCACCATGTACCACGAGCTGCCCGATTACGGCGATGTACCGCTGGTCGCCGATGTCTCGAGCTGCTTTCTGTCGCAGCCGCTCGACGTTGAGCGCTACGGGCTCATTTACGCCGGCGCGCAGAAAAACGCCGGCGCCGCGGGCGTGACCGTGGTCATCGTGCGCGACGACCTCATCGCAGATGGCCCCGCTTTTGCGCAGACGCCGCAGTACCTGGACCTTAAGACCCAGGCCGCCAAGGGCTCCATGCTCAACACGCCCAACACCTTTGGCATCTACGTGTGCAGCAAGGTATTCCGCTGGGTCGAGGAGACCGGTGGACTTGCCGCCATGGCCGAGCGCAACTGGGCCAAGGCCAATCTGCTCTATGACCTGCTCGAGCACAGTGTGCTGTTCCATGGCACCACGCAGGCCGACAGCCGCTCCATCGCCAACGTCACCTTCCGCACCGGCGACGCCGAGCTCGACGCGGCCTTTGTCGCAGGCGCGGCCGAGCACCAGATTCAAAATGTCAAGGGCCATCGCCTCGTCGGCGGCATGCGCGCCAGCGTATACAACGCCGTCACCATGGAGGACGTGCAGGCACTAGCCTCGTACATGAAGGACTTCGAAGCGCAGCATAGTTTGAGTCCGCGATCTAACTAGCCCGCAACCCGCGGGCCGACCAGCCACCTCAGACCACCCTGTTTGGATCAAAACCTGCTAAGGAGTTTTTCCATGCGTAAGATTAAGACCATCGATGACATCACTAAAGACGGCAAAGTCGAGTTTGGCGAAGGCTACGAATTTGTGAGCACCGCCGAGGAGGCCGACGCCATCCTGATGCGCTCGACCGACCTGCACGGCTACGAGCTGCCCGAGGGCATCCGCGCCATCGCCCGCTGCGGCGCCGGCGTCAACAACATCCCCGTCGAGGAGTACGCCAAGAAGGGCGTCGTCGTCTTTAACTCCCCCGGCGCCAACAGCAACGCCGTTAAGGAACTCGTCCTAGGCATGCTGGTGCTCTCGAGCCGCGGCGTGGTGCAATCGATGAACTGGGTGCGCGACAACGCCGACGACCCCGAGATTCAGGTCGATGCCGAGAAGGCCAAGAAGGCCTTTGTGGGCCGCGAGCTCAAGGGCAAGCGCATCGGCGTCATCGGCCTGGGCAACGTGGGCTCCAAGGTCGCCAACGCCTGCGTCGACCTGGGCATGGACGTTTACGGCTACGACCCGTTCATTTCCGTCGAGCACGCGTGGGTGCTGAGCCGCGAGGTGCAGCGTGTGGGCACGCTCGAGGATCTCTGCCGCGGCTGCGACTACCTCACCGTACACGTGCCCAGCAAGGCCGACACCATCGGCATGATCAGCACCGAGCAGATTAACCTGCTGGCACCCAACGCCGTGCTCATCAACTACGCGCGCGAGACCATCATCGACGAAGACGCCGTCGACGCCGCCCTGCGCGAGGGTAAGCTCAGCTGGTTTAGCTGCGACTTTGCCACGCCCAAGACCGTCAAGATGCCCAATACGTTTATCACCACGCACTCGGGCGCCGGCACCGGCGAAGCCGAGGCCAACTGCGCCGACATGGCCATCAGCGAGCTCAAGGATTACCTGGAGAACGGTAACATCGCGCACAGCGTCAACTACCCCGCCTGCAGCATGGGCAAGGCGCGCGCCGCGAGCCGCATTGCCTGCCTGCATGCCAACGTGCCCAACATGATCGGCCAGATCACGGCCATCCTGGCCAAGGACAACGCCAACGTGCAGCGCATGACCAACGAGTCCGCCGGCGAGAACGCCTACACCATGTTCGACACCGATGAGCACCTGAACAGCAGCACGATCGAGGCGCTTAAGCAGATTCCGTCGATGTATCGCGTGCGCGTAATCAAATAGCGCCGGCTGATCTGACGGGCAGTTCCCCATGTGGCCTGCCCGTCACTGACATTGAATGCCCGCGGGGCGCCTTTCGCACGAGAGGCGCCCCGTTTTTGTGAGCGCTCCATTAAATGCACCGAGCCGCTTCTTGGCATACAATCTGTATGTTGACCTAACTATCTGTGAGGTGCCTATGGTTGATACAGATTTTGCTTGGCGGCTTACGCAAGGACTCGTGCGGATCGACAGCTCAGACCCGGGTGCGTATGAGGACGAGATTGAGCGCTATATCAAAGCGTTGGTTGAGGAACGGTTGGCGCAGCTGAGCCATCCGGTACTCCATGCCGTGCAGGTTGAGGAACTCGAGGTGCTGCCCGGGCGCCGCAACCTTATGGTCACCGTGCCGGGACTGAGCGACGAGCCACGACTCGTCTATATCTGCCATATGGATACCGTTACGCTGGGCGATGGCTGGGACGCGGACACGCCGCCGCTCGGGACGGTTGTGCGTAACGACAAACTCTATGGCCGTGGCGCCTGCGATATGAAGGGTGGCCTGGCCTGCGCCATTGCCGCACTGGTCCATACGCTCGAGCGCGTGGCGGCGGATGGCGCGTTGCCCCGCCGCGGCTTTTCGCTCATCTGCTCGGTCGACGAGGAAGATTTTATGCGCGGCTCAGAGGCAGCCATCGATGCTGGCTGGGTCGGCTCGCGTGAATGGGTGCTGGACACCGAGCCCACCGACGGACAGATCCAGGTGGCGCACAAGGGTCGCACGTGGTTCGAGATCGAGATGACCGGCGTCACGGCGCATGCGAGCCAGCCTTGGAAGGGCGCGGATGCCGTCGCCGCCATGGCCGAGGTCGTGTGTTCGCTCCGTCGCGCGTTTGTGGCGCTGCCCGCGCACGATGAGCTGGGGCCTTCGACCATCACGTTTGGCCAAATCGAGGGCGGATATCGCCCCTACGTCGTACCCGACCGCGCCAAAGTCTGGGTCGACATGCGCCTGACCCCGCCGACCGATACGGCCGCCGCGACGCGCATGGTAGGGCAGGCCATCGCCGTCGCCGAAGCCGCCGTTCCCGGTTGCCATGGCAGCTACACCGTGACGGGCGACCGCCCCGCCATCGAGCGCGACCCGAACTCTCCCCTTCTAGCAGCGCTCAAGCGTGCCGCCGATGACGTGACGGACGCGGACACGACCGTCGGCTTCTTTACCGGCTACACCGACACCGCCGTCATTGCCGGCAAGACAGACAACCGCAATTGCATGAGCTACGGTCCCGGGTCGCTCGCGCTCGCGCACAAGCCCAACGAATATGTGCCCCACGCCGATATCGTTCGTTGTCAGCAGGTGCTAATCGCGCTCGCCGATAACGTGCTCCGGGACGAGAGCTACCAAGTTGGGGCATAATAAGCCGCGAACAAACCGATTCGTGCGTTAGGACCGCCCATGAAAGCACTTCCGTTTCCCTGCATCCGCCCGACTCAGGACCGCGTGCTCGAGGCGCTGCCTGCAATGGGCAGCATCCTGAGCGGCAACGATGCTCTGCGCGGAGCCATTGCCGATGGTCTGATGCTCAAGGACCCGGGTGCGGCGTATTACGTGTACGAATGCTCGGGCGAGCCGGGACGTGTGACGGGTGTCGTGGCGATCTGCCCGGTTAACGTGCTGACGGGTAGCGACGAGGCTGCCGCCGAGAGCGTCGACGCACTCGCCGCCGCGCGCGCGATCACCGAGCTCAAGGTGCAGCCCCGTCCCGTAACACTTGCCTACGAAGCCTCGCCCGTCATGAATATCATCCTCGGCGCCGCAAAAGAGGGCGCTTCACTCTATGCCGTCACCGACCCCGCCGGCATTACGCACCGCGTGTGGGAGGTCAAGCGCGAGGACGCCGTCGGCGCCATCCGTGCCATGCTCGACCAGGCGCCGGAGCCGGCACTGGCCGACGACCCCGCCTACGCTGCCGCGCTGGTCGGGGCATCACAGCTCCTGGCCGACGATGCCCGTGCCGCCGGCACCTACACGGGCAAAGAGCCGTTCAACTTTACCGTAGCTGTGCTCTTCCCCGCCGCGCAGGTCAGCGGCGGCGCGCCGCAGGTCCCGATGGGCCTGCTCACCCACCAGATCGCGCGGTTCTAGCGAGACCAGACCGCCCGGCACAAAAATCGGCAGCCCAACAAACAGGGGGCGGAGATGCAGCAGGTACATGCATCTCCGCCCCTTTTGCGTCGAGAAGTTATGCCGGCGACCCGTGCCGCCACGCTCGCGTTATCCGCGCTGCGGACCCGCAGTAGCCACGAGCGGTTCAAGCCCCAGCTCGCGCGCGTAGTCCTCCTGCGTAAAGACTTCGACAAGTTCAAACGTATCGGCCATATCGTCAAACGCAAAATGCAGCACTGAGCAGTTGCCCGGCACGCGTTCGCGCTCGTCTGCCGCCGCGCCCCGCACGTGGTCCAAAAACTCCTTGATAGCCGAGCCATGGCTCACCGCGAGCACGCACTCGTGGTCCGGACGTCGCATAAGATCGGTCAACGTCGCCACCATGCGCTCGCGCACCTGCATCTGGCCCTCGCCGCCAAACTGGCGATAGAAGTCGCGCCACGGGCGCCTGGGCATGAGCATCACGCGCTCGGCCTCAAAGTCGCCAAAGAACCACTCACGCAGGCCGTCCAGGCGCTCGTACGCCAAGCCCGGCCACAAGTTGGCGATAGTCTGCTCGGTACGATGAAGCGTGGAGGTGTAGGCATGATCGGGCTCAATGCCGCGCGCACGTAAAAACATGCCGGCGCGCGCCGCCTGGTCGCAACCCAACTGCGTAAGCGGCGAGTCACTCCAGCCCTGAATAATGCGCTTAAGGTTGAATATTGTCTGCCCATGACGAACCAGATACAGGTCTTTGTTCATAGGGGTCCTTTCGTTCGTTACCAATCAAGGAGTGAAAACGCCCCGTCGCAATAGCCAAAATGAAGCACGGCGCCGTTGTCGGGTAGCTCTCCCCTGCCAGTCACATACTCAAGAAACTCCTGGCAGGCTGAGCCGTGGGAGACTGCCAGCACGCAGTTATGCTGGGGGCGGGCCATAATGCGCGACAGCACCGCGACCATACGCGACTGGAGCTGCACTTCCGACTCGCCGCCAAACGCGACCGGATAATCGCCCCAGGGCTGCGGCGGCATATCGCGATTTGATGTGCCCTCCAGCGAGCCCAAATGCCACTCGCGTAGGTCATCGACCAGCTCTATCGAGCGGCCCTCACCAGCAATTAGCTCAGCCGTACGCCGCGCCCGGCCCAACGGGGAGGAATACACACGGTCAAAGGTCACGCCACGTGCCTCAAACGCCGCGCGCGTCGCCAGCGCCTGCTCGCGCCCGCGCGCCGTAAGCGGCGAATCGTGCCCACCCTGCAAAATGTTCTGCACATTGAGCTCAGTCTGCCCATGCCGCACCAAATACAAATCTGCCACACGCCCTCCCCTCGCACC
Source organism: Collinsella sp. (assembly GCA_014871655.1). Taxonomy (GTDB): domain Bacteria; phylum Actinomycetota; class Coriobacteriia; order Coriobacteriales; family Coriobacteriaceae; genus Collinsella. The sequence continues at coordinate 39,478 of WGSK01000007.1, forward strand.
ACCGCAAAGGGGACAGGTGCCTTTGTGGTGGTTTACCGCCGAATCACACCGCGGTGACGCTCAACTACACCAGTACGTCGACAAGCGAGCGCTTGGGTACGTGGTGTACCTGCGCCTCATCGCGCCAATAATTGATGGAGCCGTCGGGGTTGGAATCAATTGCGTCGATCGCCTGTGTCTCGGCTGGCACGCCAAAAGCCATGATCAGCTTGAGCTCGTATTTGTCGTTATCGAGCCCCATGGCGTCGATCGCGCGGGGCGTAAAGGCCTTGAACATGCAGGCCGCCACCTCGGGCGTGGCGCTGCGGGCGGCGAGCATCATCGTCTGCGCGGCAATGCCCGTGTCGACCTCAGTAATGGGAGCGGCGGGCTTGCCCGGAACGGCGCGCTCGGCAAGAATCGCGATGTAGCCGGTCGGGCGCTCACCCTCGGCAGGACCCGGCCAGTCCTTAAGCGCGCCGGCCCATGCGAGCTCGTCAAATACACGCGCGCAATCCTCGGCACCGCTCACCACGTGAAAACGCAGACGCTGAGCATTGGCGCCGCAGGGAGCCAGGTGCGCCAGTTCCGCCAGCTCGAGCAAAAACTCGCGCGGCACGCGCATGGACTCGTCAAAGCGGCGGCACGTACGGGCACGACGGACCAGCGCGTCAAACGCTTCCAGACCGAGCTTTTCGCAACCTTGCTTTGCCATCGATTCGACACTCGACGGTGCCTCAGGAACTGCTTCGTTCATAGGGACCCCCAATACAAGCCAATTGTCCTTAGGAAAATCTAACCTAAAACGTAGGCAAATACGAACAGGGCTGCAATGTTCTACACCTGTTGAATAGAAAATCGCGACGTGGGGAACAACGGAAACAATTCGGGACCTTTGGGTTACGTTTCGCCCTCCCCGACCCATACGCCAGCGCCTTTAGGCGATACTGGTTGTAACGATCAAGGCTTACGCCGCACGGAAAGGAGACATTATGGGCATCTTTAAGAACGATGACCAAAAATCGAGCCAGTTTGGATTTGACGAGAAAAGCATGGCAGGCAAGGCCGTCAAGGCCGTGCGCTGGATTTACGCCATCACGGGCGTCTTGGCGCTCGTCGCCGGCATCGCACTGCTGTTTGCGCCCGCCAAGTCCCTCGTCTTCCTAACGACCGTCTTGGGCTTCTACTTTGTGATCACGGCCGCGATCAGGCTGTTTACCGCTGTTTTCGAGCCGCTGCTGCCCACCGGCTGGCGCGTGACGAGCATCATCTCCAACCTACTCATTATCTTGGGCGGCGTCATAATCCTGCGCAACCAGGCCTTCTCGACCGCGACGCTCACCACGATGGTGGTTATCGTGGCCGGCTTTGGCTGGATCGTCGAAGGTGTCATGTCCATTCTGGAGTCCGAGCTTTCGTCCAACCGTGCCCTCGCCATCCTGAGCGGCGCGCTCTCCATCATCGCCGGCATGTTCGTGTTTATCTATCCGCTGTGGTCGGCCAAGATGCTCGTCATCTTTAGCGGCGCCGCACTGCTGGTGTTTGGCGTAACGCTGATTGTTCGCGCTATTCAATTTGGCAAACTGGTGCACTAGATGCCGCGAACGCTCTTTATTGATGCAGACGCCTGCCCGGTCACGCGCGAGTCGATTGACTGCGCGCGGCGGGCGGGCGTCGCCGTCGTTATCGCCGGCAACAGCACACAGAACCTGGAACGCCACATTCGCCGCGACGATCCGCGCGACGTCGAGCATGCGCGACGCGGATTTTGGGTCACGACGCTCGATGTGAGCGTGGGCGCCGACAGCGCCGACTTTGCCATTGTCGAACGCCTGCAGGCGGGCGACGTAGTCGTGACGCAGGACATTGGCTTGGCGAGCATGGTGCTCGGGCGCGATGCCGCCGCCATCGGTGTGCGCGGGCGCGTGTACGACAAGGCGACTATCGACATGCAGCTGTTTATTCGCCACGAGGAAAAGAAGGTACGCCGTGCCGGCGGACGCACTCGCGGTCCGGCAGCATTTACCAGCGAAGACCGCGCTCGCTTTAAACGCAACCTCACCGAGTTGCTGCACTAACCAAGGTAGATTTTTAGGACATGCCTAAAAATCTACCTTTTTGTTTTGGCAGCGGGAAATGCCCTGGTCACAGGGGTAGATCGTAAGACGTGTCCCAATAATCTACTTAAAGGCCAACGGCGGAGAGGATGAGGCCCCAGCCAGCGCCGATGACGTACATCATCATCAGGAACACGGCATTTTCGCGGGCGCTGCGGTTGGTGCGGAACAGCACCAGATAACCCACGCCGGCGGAAATGAGCGTGCCGGCGAGCATCGGCGCCAGTTGCAGCGCGCCTTCCAGATATAGTTGCGTAATGACCACGCTCGCCGAGCAATTGGGAATCAGCCCGACAAGCGCCGAACCCAAGACGGCGAGCGTCTCGTTGCCACACAGGAACTGCTCGATCGCGGACTCGCCGAAGGTCTCGAGCACGGCGACCAGGACCAGCGTCACCAGGAAAATAAAAACCGAAACCTGCACAGTGTGCGAGATCGCGCTGCGGATAATCGACAGAACGGGCGCGTCCTCATGGGAGTGGGAGTGACCGTGGTCATGATGGTGTTCATGATCGCCCTCATGACCGTGATCGTGGCCATGTCCGTGTCCGTGGTCGTGCTCGTCCTCGTCTTCATCGCAACCGCAATGGTCGCGCTCGCACAGCTCATGGATGTGATCGGCGCTCACGCCCGCCTCGGCCACCTCGTCGATGATGTCACCGCCGCTGTGGTCGTCATGCGCGCAGTTAACGTGCGCCGGATTGACAGTGGTCCCCAGCACGGTACGGCGAATCGCCGCGTGCGCGCGGGCGTTACGGCGCAGGCCGCGAATGGCAGCGTCCACGATAAAACCCGTGACCAGTGCGATCAGCGCTTTCGAAGCCAAAAGCATCGCCATAGTCTGCACGGGAACCTGCTCGGCAAGTAGCAGCGGCAGCATCTCGTCGGAGGTCGAAAGGAACACCGCCACCAACGTGCCCAAGGTCACGACACGGCCGGCGTACAGCGTTGCTGCCATGGCCGAAAATCCGCACTGCGGCACAATGCCCAGCAGCGAGCCAACCACGGGACCCGCAGCGCCGGCGCGCTTGATAGCGCCGTTGACGCGGTCGCCCGCAACGTGCTCAAGTGTCTCGAGAGCAAGATACGTCACCAACAAAAACGGCACCAGCGACAGCGTGTCCTTGCCGGCGTCGAGCAGAATATCAATCAGTAAATCCATGACGGATGGAACCTTTCGTGTCTTTCGGCAGCATTGTAAAAGTCCTAGCGGTCAACTAGGGTATTGTAGTTGTCCTAGGCGCGATGCCAATAGTTGCCCATGGTAAACTATCATCTCGCCACATCTTAATGACCCTGAGCCGCACGACGCGGCCCATCCAAGGAGCAGTTATATGAACGTTTCACAAGCACTCGAATACGAGCGCCAGCCGTTTATTCCCATGTTTATCTATGGCGATCACGGCGCCATGGAGTCCGAGCGCCAGAAGGGCGAGGAGGCCCTCAAGGTGCTCGAGACCGAGTATTTTACTGCCGAGGGCGACCCCGGCTTCGACTTTGCCACCGTGCGCGACCTGGCCGACCGCAACCGCGACCTGTGCGACCAGATTGGCGAGGCGCGCCTGCGCAACGTGACGCCCGCGACGCTTTCGCGCGGTCTGTCCGATGCCGACACCTGCGCCGCCATCGGCAAGATGCAAAAGCGCACCGCCGCGTCCGTTATGCGCGAAATCCGCGGCGACCACGACGCGCTCGGCGTGGCCTACGCCCGCAAGCCCATCCAGGGCACCGTGCTCGGTATCGACATCGAGACCACCGGCCGTGCACCCGAGCGCGGCTACATCATCAACGTGGGCTGGGAGATCATGGAGCTCACCAGCGACGCCGTCCCGCACGACGCCGAGGCACACTACTGCGGTCTGCCCGACATCTACCGCGGCGAGGATGTGCCGTTGTCGAATATCCACCACATCACCTGGGACGACATCGACGGCAAAACGCCCTTCCGCGAGAACAAGGAACTGCAGAAGCAGCTGCTCAAGCTCATGAAGAAGTACCCGTACATGGCACACAACGCCGCGTTTGAGGACAGCTGGTTCAAGATCCACCTGGACGGCTACGCCGAGGCACGCCGCGCCGGTAAGATCATCGTCATCGATTCACGCCAGATCTGCCGCAGCCTGGACGCCGACGTGCGCTCGCTCCCCCGCGAGTCCGCGCCCGCCGCGCTCGAGAAATGGGCGCGCCGCCGTGGCACCCTCGCCGCCGACGCCAGCGAGCAGCATCTGGGCCTGGACGACACCGACCTCATGCTTCGCACCGTCCAAGCCGAGTTCAACCTCAAGAACCTGTTTGCCAAGTAGAAACGTCTACGCCAAACTCCGGCGTAGATCACGAGCGGTCTCGCAGCGAGAAACCCCGCAGCGGGGCCGCCCTACGTTCCACAGATAGATCTGCCATCACAAATTCTGAACCCTCATTTTGAACGATTTCGACCAATTCCCGACACGTAATTCGTTGTCGGATGGTGATGCATCGATATCAAATGTGCAGCAATTGAGTATTTATATGCTATAGCTAAGCTGCGAAAACTTTTATTTAGGGCATACCAACCCATAATTGCGTCAAGCTTTTGGACAGCATTTGGCTAGACCTCTAAAACGACTTTTCCACTCAGCGCCATCAACACGGCATTAGCTGACACGATATATAGCATGAGTATCGTATTGTCACATACCACTGCAAAAGCGGTCTACCAGGCCGCGCATTCGGTGTCTGCGAAAGGCATCGAGTCCTGTAACCCTGCCGCGATTTACGGATCATGTCCCACCGGAACGCTCCTTGACGCAGCCGCAGAATGGCTCACCAAACATGATGTTTCCCTCGACGCAAATGATTCCCTCGAGGTAATGGTGTTTGATCGCAGGAACGCGCGCTACGCGATGGACTGTCAATGCCACGTTTCTTCAAAACGATTCTCGAACTCACGCTTTGTAGAGCTTAAAGATGGCATCTTCGTTGTTGGCGTTGAGCTTTGCGCACTTCAGGCCGCCACCTATCTTTCTTTTCGCGAACTAGTGGAGTACTACTTTGAACTGTGCAGCGCTTACTCCCTTGGAACCGACTCTTCCACCTCCTATACCGAGCGTTTCGCGCTCACCTCGACCGAGAGATTAAAACAGTTCTTTAATTCCATTACCAGATGCGACGGTCTGGCTCTTGCCCGAAAGGCGATCCAATGTGTGCGCGACGGATGCCGGTCTCCTATGGAAACGGCCTTTGTCATGATGCTAACGCTGCCCAAAAGCGAAGGAGGGCTTGGTATTAAGGGAGTTGAGACCGATTACGAGGTGCAGGTCACCGCTGCAGCGAAGAATCTCACGAGACGCAAAAAGTTCTTTATGGATGCGTATCTAAAGAAATCTCGCACAGACATTGAATACAACAGTTTTTATCATGACGCGGAAGAAGACCGCGCCATCGATGAGGAACGCAAGAATGCGCTTGCGTCCATGGGATACGGAATCATCACCGTCAGTCGTTATTCCTTTATGCATGCCAGCGCTTTCGTTAGGGTCATGGAGGCGATCCAACGAAAAGAGGGCATACGCCCCTCGCGTCTGCCAAAAGACTTTCAAATCATGCAAGAAGACCTGAGACAGTTTGTACTCAGAAGGTTTATTGAGGAGAAGAAACGAATCCAGGAGGAGCTTCGCCAGGATTCCGAAGAGCGTCAACGAATCGACCTCGAAAAAGCAACGCTCGAAGGCATCACGCTGGATGACCCGACAATTAATGAAGTTCCGGCAATCGATGACATGCAGACAGTCGAATCCGACAGCCCATCATTTGCCCAAACAAGCAGCCTCGCGCCCGAGGGCAGGATCTTCGGGGCCGGGAGCTAGACCGGCTAACAAGGTGGGCACCTTAGCGACGTGCAAAATTGCGAGTATTCAGCAGAGCCGGGTGTCTATCACCCTCGAGTGGATCCAAATGTGAAGCGAAATCACTCTTGCGTGAGAGCGTTAGGCAACATTTGAGGAAGAACTCATCGGATTAACACCCTAAGATAACTCTTTAGCTGCATTATTTGGCCTGCGATAAATTAACGGACCCCCTATCGTTGCAGAATACTCCAATTTTTGCACGGCTCAAGGGCACCCACCCCGGCATCGGCTATCAAAACCGCTCAGTCCGGGATCTCGTCCACTATTCCCCATCATTTTGTGCAACGAATTACCTGAACGTCATTGACATATGAACATACACTCATATAATCGGAAGCAAGTTATATGAGCGCATGTTCATATGAAAGGATATTGCAATGAGCATTCGCGTTGATGAAACGAAACCCGACATCGAGGCCACCGAACCCGCGATCCCCACCACCTGCTCGCCCGAGGACCTTCCCGACGAGGAACTTCTCTACGACCTCGCCGACCTGTTCAAGGTCTTCAGCGACACCACGCGTATCAAGATCCTTTACGCCCTCATGGGCCGCGAGCTCTGCGTGGCAGACATCGCCGAAGCGACCGAAACCTCGCAGTCGGCAGTATCGCACCAGCTGCGCACACTCAAGCAGTCGCACCTGGTTAAATTCCGGCGCGACGGGCGCAATATCCTCTACTCGCTCGCCGACGACCACGTCTACACCATGCTCAACCAGGGCATGAGCCACATCTGCGAATAGCAGCCAACCACGGTACCAGCGCGGCCTGCACCCAAGCCGCAAATACAGGGAAAGGAACCCACCATGAAAAAGCAGTTTAAGCTCGATGAGATCGACTGCGCCAACTGTGCGCGCGAGCTTCAGGACGAGCTGGCCAAGCTCGATGGCGTCAAGTCCGTTTCGGTCAACTTTATGACCCAGAAGCTGACGCTCGAGGCCGATGAAGCCGAGTTCGACGAGGTCCTCGACCGCGTTGTGGAGTTCACCGCCGACGCCGAGCCGGACTGCGAGATCATTCTCTAGCCCAAGTTTACGCCAACCCGCAAGGCCGCGCTTGCCGCGGCCTTTGCTCGCGAAATTATATGAGCGGGTGTTCATACATTCAAATGGGAGGATACGAGTCATGGCCACCGCCGACCCCAAAAAGAAAAAGAAGAAGCGCAAGAAAAAAGAATCACTCGAGCATAAGCGCAACCGCATCCTGGTAGCACTGGGCATTTTTGCGGTGGTGTATGCCCTCGACGAACTCGGTGCCCTTACCGCCGCATTCGGTACCCCGGGTGACATCTACGCCAGCTTCGTGCTGTTCCTGGTGCCGTTCCTAATTGCCGGCTACGACGTGCTCCAGAAGGCGTTCAACAACATCCGCCGCGGCAAGGCCTTCGACGAGAGCTTCCTCATGGCCGTCGCGACCATCGGCGCGTTTGCCATGGCGCTCTTCCCCGATACCGACCCGCACATGGCCGAAGGCGCCGCCGTCATGCTGTTCTACCAGGTCGGCGAGCTGTTTCAGGCGTACGCCGTGGGCAAGAGCCGCAAGTCGATCAGTGCCATGATGGACATCGCGCCCGACTACGCTAACGTCGAGCAGCCCGACGGCACACTCGAGCAGGTCTTCCCCGATGACATCGCGGTCGGCACCGTGATCGTGGTCAAGCCCGGCGAGCGCGTGCCTATCGACGGCGTCATCGTCGAGGGCGAAACCCAGCTCGACACCGCCGCCCTTACCGGTGAGTCGGTCCCCCGCCCGGCCAAAACCGGAGACGATATCATCAGCGGCTGCATCAACATGACGGGGCTCATCCACGTGCGCACCACCAAGCCCTTTGGCGAGTCCACCGTCGCACGCGTCCTGGAGCTCGTGGAAAATGCCAGCGAAAAGAAGGCGCGCACTGAGAACTTTATCACGCGCTTCGCCCGCGTCTACACGCCCGCCGTCACCGGCGCTGCCGCGGTACTCGCGCTCGGCGGCGGCTTGGTCACCGGCGCCTGGTCCGACTGGATCCTGCGCGGCCTGACCTTCCTGGTCGTCAGCTGCCCGTGCGCGCTCGTGATTAGCGTCCCGCTCAGCTTCTTTGGCGGCATTGGCGGCGCATCCAAGCTGGGCGTCCTCATCAAGGGCTCCAACTACCTCGAGACGCTCGCCGATGTGGACACCGTCGTCTTTGACAAGACCGGCACGCTCACCAACGGCACGTTTTCGGTCGTGGCGGTACACCCCGAGGCTGGCTACACGGAGCAGTCGCTGCTTGAAGTCGCAGCTCTTGCGGAGTCGTTCTCCGATCACCCCATCGCGCAGTCCGTGCGTGTCGCCTACCAGGGCGAGGTCGACCCCAAGCGCGTTAGCAACTCCGCCAACGACGCGGGCCACGGCGTGACGGCAACCATCGACGGCAAGCACGTCGTCGTTGGCAACGCAAAAATGCTCGCCGCGACCGGAGTCGAAGCGCCCGATTGCGAGGTCGTCGGTACGATCCTTCACGTGCTGGTCGATGACATCTATGCCGGCCACATTGTAATTGCCGACACCGTCAAGGCCGATGCCGAGCAGACGATCAGCGACCTGCACGCCGCCGGCGTCAAGCGCACCGTCATGCTCACGGGCGACCGCGAGGAGGTTGCGGCGTCTGTGGCCAAGCAACTCAGTCTCGACGAGTTCCACGCGCAGCTGCTGCCGGGCGATAAGGTCGAGCGTGTTGAGGCGTTGCTCGCGGCCGAAAGCGGCAAGGGCAAGCTCGCCTTTGTCGGCGACGGTATCAACGACGCACCTGTGCTTACGCGCGCCGATGTGGGCATTGCCATGGGCGCTATGGGTTCCGACGCCGCGATTGAGGCCGCCGACGTGGTGCTCATGGATGACAAGCCGTCCAACATTTCCCGCGCGATCCGCGTGGCGCGCAAGACCATGACGATTGTCTGGCAGAATATCATCTTCGCGCTGGGGATTAAGCTGTTGATTCTGGTGCTTGCGGCACTGGGCATCGCCAACATGTGGCTTGCCGTGTTCGGCGACGTAGGCGTGGCGATCATCGCCATCCTGAACGCCATGCGCGCGATGGGTGTCAAGAACCTGTAGCGTTCGTGGGCTGTCCGGCCGGGACCGGGCTTGGTTTTGAAAACGTCCTCGCGCATGAGGCCCGTCTTTCCTGCTCCTGCGGAGCAACGGAAAGGCGGGCCTCGCGCTGCGGAGTGTTTTCAAAACCAAGCCCGGTCCCGGCCTGCAGTAACGTTGCTGGCGGTTCTTGGGCATCGCTTGCTGACGGGGTTCCTTGTCTGAATTGGACATTGCCGAAAGGGCCGCTGGTCCCGGTCGCTGGTTCGCGCTTTGCGTGAACTCCGCGCTACTGTGGGTCAGTTAGGCTTCTGTTGTTGGACCCGCTACATCTTCCCGTCCCAGCATCGCCCTTAGCCTCTCGAAGCTTTCCTCGCTCAGGCAATGCTCCATGTGGCAGCCCTCTTGCGAGGCAACCTCGGGTGCTACGCCGGCGTCCTCTAGCAGCCCCACAAAAAAGCAATGGCGCTCCCACATTTGACGGGCAACCTCAAGACCGCGTTCCGTCAGATGCACATCGCGTTTGCCCATCTCCACGTAGCCGTTGCTCTCCAAGGTCGCCATGGCCTTGGAGACACTTGCCTTGGTTACGCCCAGGTATTCGGCAACGTCAATCGATCGAACGATGCCTTGGTGCTTCGAGAGCACATAAATAGATTCGAGATAGTCTTCTCCAGATTCACGTAGGGCCATGGGCCGCCTTTCGCGATGATTGTTAGTTAGCCTTTGGATACTTTCCTTGGCTTACTTTACCGCAAAAGTTGCCCATGTCTTACTACTTTGCCTAAAAGTTAGCCGTGTTTCACAAAACGTGCGGGACGAAAACAAAATGGGGACGCTTCTCAAGGAGTATCCCCAGGTGCCGGGTGGCGGCCCGCAGTTACATCAGCCCAAAGTGCTTTGCGGCGTTGTAGATCCCATCGTCGTCCACGGCGGTCGTCACGTAGGTCGCCGCAGCTTTCACCGTGTCCTGCGCGTTGCCCATGGCCACACTTGTGCCCACGGCCGAGAACATCGACAGGTCGTTCTCGCCGTCGCCAAAGGCAATCGCTTCACTCGCGTCGATGCCCAGGCGCTCCAGCGTCGCCGCCACACCCAGGTCCTTGCCGCCGTTGGCCGGAATAATGTCGCAGAACAGGTCGCACCAGCGCGTGGTGAGCGAATGCGACACGGCATCGGTCACGATATGCTCGTCAACTGGGTCAACAAAGGCACAGAACTGATAGACCGGCGCGTCAAAGGCATGCTCAAACGGCTCCTCGTGGTAGACGATTCCCGCGTTGCTGCCAGCCGTCACCACGCGCTCGGACAGGCGGTTCACAAACGAGTTCTCGCCCTGCATGCACAGTGAGTCGTAGCGCCCCTGCGCCACCTGGTCCACAATCACCGCAACGTCGTCCGGATCGATCGGGCAGCTGCGGTAGACGCCCTTGGCATCAAAACAGTGCTGGCCCGAAAGCGTAATGTACGCATCCCAGCCCAGGTCGAACAGCCAGTCCGGCATCTGGTAGGTCGGACGGCCCGTGGCGATCACGCACGCAATCCCCTGCTCGCGAAAGCTGTCGAGCACCTGCTGCGCCGACGCCGGAATCCGGTGGGTCTTAAAGCTCAGCAGCGTACCGTCGATATCGAAAAACGCGGCTTTGATCATTCTCGCCTACTCCTCGCCCTCGAGCTTTTCGCTCGCCTCGAGCCACGCCATCTCCAGCTCGTCCATGGCGGCGTGAGCCTCGTCGATCTTTGCCTGCTGCTCGCCGAGCGCCGTGTAGTTGGTGGGATCGACCTGGGCCATGGCGGCCTCGGCCTCCTCCACGCGGGCGCGCTGCGTCTCCATCTTGCGCTCGAGCGAGCTCACCTCGCGGCGGAGCTTCTGACGCTCGGCGTTGGAAAGGCCGTTGGGCTGACCGCTCGACTTGGGCTTGTCGGCAGCAGCCGCCGCACCGGTGTCGAACGTGCCGGTCTTAGCGCTCGGCGCGCCCACGGGCTCGCCCTCGGCGGTAGCGTTGCACAGGCGCAGGTACTGGTCCACGCCGCCGGGCATATGCGTCAGATGGCCATCGAGCAGTGCCCACTGTTGGTCGGTCACGCGCTCCATCAAAAAGCGATCGTGTGTCACCAGGATCAGCGTGCCGGGCCAGCCGTCCAGCAGGTCCTCGACAATCGCGAGCATGTCGGTATCCAGGTCGTTGCCCGGCTCGTCCAGGATGAGCACGTTGGGCTCGTCCAGAATCGTCAGCAACAGCGACAGGCGACGGCGCTGGCCGCCCGAAAGATCGCCGATGCGGCTCCAGAGCTGCTGCGTCGTAAAGCCCAGACGCTCGCAGAGCTTCTCGGGCGAAGTCTCCTTGCCGTCGATGACGTAGTACTTCTTATAGTTGCCGAGCACCTCGCGGATCGTGTCGCCCATGTAGGGTTCGAGCTCCTCGAGCTGCTGCGACAGCACGCCAAAGCGCACTGTCTGGCCAATCTTCACGCGGCCGCGCGTGGGTTCAATCTTGCCCTGGATCACGTCGAGCAGCGTCGACTTGCCGGCACCGTTCTCGCCCAGCAGGCCATAGCGGTCGCCCGCACCAATGAGCCAGGTCACGTCAGAGAGCACCTGCTTGGGCGCGCCATCGGTATCCGCATAGCCGGCGTCCACGTCGACCACATCGATAACCTGCTTGCCCAGGCGGCTCACGGCGAGGCGCTTGAGCTCCAGCTCGTCACGCACGGGCGGCACGTCGGCGATCAGCTCGCGAGCGGCATCAACGCGAAACTTGGGCTTGGTGGAACGCGCCTGGGCGCCGCGGCTCAGCCACGCGAGCTCCTTGCGCGCCATGTTGCGACGGCGTTCCTCGGTAACCGCGGCCATGCGGTCGCGCTCCACGCGCTGCAGGATATATGCGGAGTAGCCGCCCTCGAAGGGATCGACCTGGCCGTCGTGGACCTCCCACATGCTGGTGCAGACCTCGTCCAAGAACCAGCGATCGTGCGTGACCACGAGCATGGCGCCCTGACCGCGCTGCCAGCGAGCCTTAAGATGGCGTGCAAGCCAGTTGATGGTGCGCATGTCCAGATGGTTAGTGGGCTCGTCGAGCATGAGCACGTCGTAGTCGCCGATCAACAGGCGTGCGAGGTCCACGCGGCGGCGCTGGCCACCCGAAAGCTCGCCCACCGTGCCCTCCCAGGGCACATCGCTAATGAGACCGGCGAGGATCTGGCGCGTGCGGGTGCTCGACGCCCACTCATACTCGGGCGTGTCGCCCACGACGGCATGGTGCACGGTGTCGGTGTCGACAAGCTGGTCCTTTTGGCCGAGCAGGCCGATCGTGGTGCCGCGACGATGCGTCACGCGGCCGTCGTCGGGCTCCAGCGTGCCGGCGAGCACGCTCAGCAGCGTCGACTTGCCGTCGCCGTTTTTACCGACAATACCAATACGGTCGCCCTCGCCCACGCCGAGCGTCACGCTATCGAAAATATGCTTGGTGGGAAACTCTAGGCTGACGGAATCGCATCCCAAAAGAATCGCCATATGCCCTGCTCCTTCGTAGAAATTCAACGTTGTCCATAATAGCAGCGAAAAGGCGGGCCGCACACGACACAAAAAGGCGGGCCATCTCCCAAAAGAGATGACCCGCCTCTCCAATCAGTCCCGTGGCAACCGTGGCCGCCGCGGGCCTCAAGCATGTCCCGGACTAGGAGAACATGCCGGTGAGGTAATCATTCAGCCGCTTATCCTTGGGCCGTTGGAAAATCTCGTCAGTCTCGTCGTACTCGACCATATCGCCCATGTAGAAGAACGCCGTGCGGTTGGACACACGCGACGCCTGCTCCATGTTGTGCGTCACGATGACGATGGCGCGGTCGGCAACGATCGATGACATCAGGTCCTCGATCGCCAGCGTCGAGATGGGGTCGAGCGCCGAGCAGGGCTCGTCGAACAAGATCACGTCGGGGTTGAGCGCCAGCGTGCGCGCGATGCACAGACGCTGCTGCTGACCGCCCGAAAGCGCATAGGCGCTCTTATCGAGCTTGTCTTTGACCTCGTCCCACAGCGCCGCGCCGCGTAAGCTTTCCTCGACCATGCGGTCGAGCTCGTCACGGTCGGTGATGCCGTGGCGCTTGGGCGCAAACGTGATGTTGTCGCGAATGGACTTGCGGAACGGGTTGGGCTGCTGGAACACCATGCCAATGGAACGGCGCAGCTCGTAGGTGTTTTCGGTCTTGGTGTTCACGTTGCGCCCGCGATAGTTGATCTCGCCCTCCACGCGGCAGCCGCGAATCTCGCGATTCATGAGGTTGAGGCTACGCAAGAAGGTCGACTTACCGCAGCCCGAAGGCCCAATGAGCGCCGTGATCTCGCCCTTGTGGAAGTCGAGCGACGTATTGTGCAGTGCATGGTGGTCGCCATAGTACACGTTGACGTCCTTGGTGGAGAGCACGACCTCGTCGCTCACGGCCTTGCCGCTCACGCGCACGCGCTTCTCGCTCTCCCCCACGCTCGACAGGAAGTCCCGGGTGTCGGACGATGCCGCTTCGGTTGCGGGCGTTACATTCATCTCGCTCATTCGGCCGTCATCTTCCTTGCCAGTTGCTTGCCCACAATGCGGGCGATTACGTTAAACAGCAGCACGCAAATCATCAGCAGTGCCGCGGTACCCCAAACGATCTGCTGGGCCTCGGGGCTGCCTTCGCCATAGATCTTGTAGATATGCACGGCGAGCGACTCACCGGGGCGGAACACGTTCCAGGCGCAAGTAGGGCTCGACAGGTTAAGGCTCAAGAAGTTGAGGCGAACCGGCGAGCTCATGCCCGAGGTAAAGAGCAGCGCCGCGGCCTCGCCAAAGACGCGGCCGGCCGAAAGCACGATGCCGGTCACGATAGCGGGCATGGCCTCGGGAATCAGGATGTGCAGCGTGGCCTCCCAGCGGGTGAGGCCCATGGCCAGGCACGCATCGCGCTGGGCCTGCGGCACGTCCTCGAGCGCCTGCTGGATCACGCGCACCAGAATGGGGATATTGAACATGGTGAGCGCGACGGCGCCGGAGATGATGGAGTACTTCCAGCCCAGCTGCACCGAGAACACCAGAAAGCCGAACATGCCGACGACGATGGAAGGCAGCGAGGACAGCGTCTCGATGGCGGTGGAGGCGATGTCGCGGATAGGGCCGTTCGGCGCGTACTCAACCAGGAAGACCGCTCCGCCCAGGCTGATGGGCACCGAGATGATCAGGGTGATCAGCAGCAGGTAGAACGAGTCGAACAGCTGGTAGAGCACGCCGCCCTGCGTTCCGTTGGCGCGCGACGGCTCCGTGAGAAAGCCCGGCTGGAACAGCGTCGAGATGCCCTCGAACAGGATATAGGCCACCATGGAGACGACGATGAGCATGACGATGGCGACGATCGCCGTCAACACGCCCGTGGCGAAGCGGTCCTGCTTTTGGACACGCCCGAGCCTCGCCTCGTCGATGTGGATACGCGTGCTAGCCACGAGCCTTCGCCCCCTTGCGGCCGATAAGGTGGATGATCAGGATGAAGATGAGACTCATGCCCATCAGCAGCAGGCCGAGCGCCCACAGAACATCGTCTTGGGCCGAGCCCTCGGCATAGACTGCCATGGACGTGGTGAGCGTGGTGGTGATGGTCGAAGCCGGCGACAGCAGCGACGTCGGCATGGCCTCGATGCCGCCGATGACCATGCGCACGGCGAGCGTCTCGCCAAAGGCGCGGGTCATGCCCAAGATAACCGCGGTCATGAGCGACGGCATGGCGGACTTGAGCACCACGTGCCAGATGGTCTGCCAGCGGGTGTAGCCCAGCGCGAGCGAGCCCTGGCGGTAGCCGTCGGGCACGGCGCGCAGGCCATCGACCGAAAGCGTGGTCATGGTCGGCAGGATCATGACGGCCAGCACGATGGCGCCGGGCAAGATGCCCAGGCCCGTGCTCACGTGGAAAACGCTCTTCATAAGACCGACGACCACGTGAAAACCGATCAGGCCAAAGACGACCGAGGGGATGCCGGTCAAAAGCTCAATGAGCGGCTGAAAGATCTTAGAGCCAAACTTAGGGCTAATCTCGACCGCAAAGATGGCAGAGCCGATGGCGATGGGCAGCGCGATAAGCGTGGAGAGCACCATGACCGCAAACGAGGTGACGATCAGGGGCAGGGCGCCGGTATAGGGCAGGCCGTTTTCGGCTGTGTTGGCCAGGTCCCACTTGGTGCCGGTGAAAAACTCGACGACCGAGACGCCGTCCTTGACAAAAGCCGAGAGGCCCTTTTGGGCGACCATAAAGATGAGCGCGGCAACGACAAGCGTCACGAGCGCTACGCACGCGCCCGTGACGCCCAGGCCCACGTTCTCAAGGTCGCGCTTTGGCAGCTGTTTTGCCATTGCAAACCTTTCCGGGGCGATTACTTATTTAGCAGAGACCTTGCCGCTGGCGTCCTTGACGACCTTCATGGCAGAGACGGGGATGAAGCCCTGCTCCTCGACGAGCTTGACCTGGACGTCGTCGGAAAGCATGAACTCCAGGAAGGCCTTGGTGGCCTCGTCGGCGTCCTTGGAGCAGTACATGTGCTCGGTAGCCCAGATCTTGAAGGAGTCATCAGTGACATTCTTGCTCTTGGGCTCGACGCCCTCGACCTTGATGGCGTTGAACTTGGAGTCATCGAAGTGCGAGAAGTCGAGGTAGGAGATGGCGTTGTCGGTACTGCCCATCTGAGTCTGGACATCGCCGGACTTGTCGAGCTCGGCGTCGCCCTTAAAGTCGACGGCCTCGTCGCCAAAAACGGCGGCCTCGAAGGTGGCACGGGTGCCGGAGCCAGCCTTGCGGTTGAGAACGACGATCTTGACGTCGTCGCCGCCGACCTCCTTCCAGTTGGTGATCTGGCCGGAGAAGATACCCTTGAGCTGCTCGAGGGACAGGTCGTCGACCGTCACGTTCTTGGAGACGACGGGACCCATGCCAACGACGGCGACCTCGTGGTCGACGAGATTCTTGACCTGGTCGGCCTCGAGCTTGGTCTCGGCGAAGACGTCGGAGTTACCGATGGTGACGGTGCCAGCGGCGACAGCGGTCAGACCCTTGCCCGAACCGTTGCCCGAGCCGGAGATGGAGACGTCGGGGTTGGCATCCATGAACTTCTCGGCAGCAGCCTCGACGAGAGCCTGGAACGAGGAGGCACCGTCGTAGGTCACCTCGCCGGAGACGGACTCGGCAGCGGCGGCGCTGCCCTTGTCGGCGGCGTCGGATGCGCCGGAGCCGCCACAACCAACGAGACCGAGGCCCACGATGCTGGCGAGGCCACCAGCGAGGCCGAGGAACTGACGACGAGAATAAGCCTGATCGAGCATGATCTTCCTTTCATACATGCGAATCGCGGGCACCCTGTCCGCTTTGCTGTTTGGAAAGATACGGCCCCGACCGGGCAGCACCAGCGCCAACTGCGGTTTTTTACGGGCATTTGATAGACCCTTACCGCAAGCCCGGCCCAGCCTTTACAAACGGATAACAAACCCGCCACCAAGCATGACCCGCCTTTTACACCAATAAAAACAAAGTTGCGGTGAAATAGTTCCTGCTTGGCCATCAAATGGCCCATTCTAGGAACTATTCCACCGCAACTTAGATTGGGAAACCGCGAGACCTTAAAGCTCCAATTCATTCAAACGGAGGATCGCAACAATATAGATCTTGAGCGCTTGTTTGAGCTGTTCCTCGTTGGCGCACTCGTTGGGGCCGTGCATCTGGCCGTCCCATGCGGGCAGCTCCAGACCGGTCTCCTCGGGGCCAAACGACACGGCGCGGGCAAAGTTGCGCGCGTACGTGCCGCCGCCCATGGCAAAAGGCTCGGCGTGCTTGCCCGTAAACTCGTTATAGGTATCGATAAGCGCCTTCACGGCCGGATCGTCGGCAGACACCGAGAACGGCACCTTTGCATGACCCAGGCGACACGTCACGTCAAAGCGCCCCACGAGCGGCTCGAGCTGCTCGCGGATGGTATCGGCGCTCGTGCTATCAGGGAAACGCACGTCGATGACCTGCTCGATATGGCCATCCACCACGCGGATGACGCCGGGGTTGCAGGTGAGCGGGCCAAACGCCGGGCTCGTCGCGTCGATACCCAGGCCGCGACCATAGGCGTCCGCATGCACAAAGGCCAAAAACTTGACAAACTCGTGCTCGGCAGGCGTCAGCAGGCGCTCGCCGCGGGCACCAAACGCGTCCTCGGCCTCGCGCAGATACGACACGATCAGGCCGACGGCATTGATCGTCCCCTCGGGCATCGAGGCGTGACCGCCAATACCGTGGGCGAAAATCTGCACATGACCATTGTCGAGAGCCGTGATCTCCAGGCGGTCAGCATTCTCGACCGGCGCCGGCAGCTCATCGGCGGCAATCGCGAGCTCGCAGATGGACTGCGACGGAATGGCATTGCTCGCCTCGGCGCCGCTCCACGACACGATGCGCCCGCCGTCGATCTTGGGACTCACGAACGTCGCCCCAAACTGGCCCTTCTCGGCATTGCAGACCGGGAACTCGGCATCGGGCGTAAACAAAAAGTCGGGGTCTGCGTGGTTCTCCAGATAATGGTGAACGTCGGACATGCCCACTTCCTCATCGCAGCCCAGCAGCGCGCGGAAGGTGTAGCGCGGAACAATGCCGTGCTTGAGCAGGTACGCGCCGGCATAAAGCGACAGCACTGCCGGGCCCTTGTCGTCGATCACGCCGCGACCGAGCAACCAGCCCTCGCGACGCTCCATCGCGAACGGATCGGTGTTCCAGCCAGGGCCGGCGGGAACCACGTCCACGTGGCAGATAGTCGCGAGCTGCTTGTCGCCGCGGCCCGGGATATCGGCGATTCCCACATAGCCCTCGTCGTCGCTCGTCTGATAGCCGAGCTTCTGCGCGATGCCGAGCGCGCAATCGAGCGCGTCACGGACCGGGCGGCCAAACGGCGCGCCGGGCTCCGCATCGGCAGAAACTGCCACGGAAGGATAACTCACCAGCTGCTCGATATCAGCGACGACATCCTCCCAGACCTCGTCGACATACTCAGCGACGCTCTGCTCCACCTGATTCATGGACGACCTCCTTACCAATGAGCGACGGGTACGCCCGCCCCTCACATTATGTCTATTAGATAGCGAAAAGTTTAGCAAGCTCGGCCACCGAGTGCACCACCGCATCGGCGCCCGCGGCCTCGTGCTCCCCCGGCGCTGCCGCGCCCGAATAGATGCCGATGCACGGCACGCCCATCGCGTGTGCGCCCTCCACATCGTTAAAGCGATCGCCGATCATCACGGCATCGTCGGCCGTCGCGCCGAGCGCCGCCAGGGCATCGCGAACCGAATCGGCCTTGGTCTCGCGTCCCTGCGGCGGATTCATGCCAACCACCGCCTCAAACTGCGAAAGCCCCAGCTCGCCCACCATGTCAATGCACTTTGCCTCCATGCGTGACGTCGCCACGACCAAGCGATGCCCCTGCGCGACAAGGCCATCGAGCAGCTCGGGGATTCCATCGAACACGGGATACTCTTCCGGTCCCAGCTCATCAAAAAAGGCACGGTACTCGTCAGCCACCACAAGCGACTCCTCGCGGGAGAAGCCATAAAAGTCGTGAAAGCTCTTCCACAGGGGCGGCCCGATCATGCGGCGCAGGTCACCCATCTGCGCCTCCGAAAACCCGCGCGCGGCCAACGTCTTGCGCGTCGAGCTCATCACCGCCCGGCCCGTATCGGCCACCGTGCCGTCAAAATCGAACAGCACAACCGGCCGCCTGTATATCTCCAACGCCTCCATCGGCATTCCTCTTCCCCAGTTGATGATTTCCACACCGACACTTCAAACTGTTGACTATTCAACAATTGAACCTAGAAATGTGGAACGACTCCACTATACTTGTCGCACTTTGCTCTCAGAAGGCGGCGCCGTCGCGCCCCAACGAAAGGTGCAATTATGTCTTTTGCCATCATAACCGACTCCACGTCGGACATCTCCCCCGCCCGCGCCCAAGAGCTCGGCATTTACGTGATTCCGCTGCATGTGATTATCGAGGGCGAGGACCTGCTCGACCAGGTGCAGATTACCGCCCAAGAGTACGTCGCCCGCATGGCCGGCTCCGAGCAGCTGCCGCACACCTCGCAGCCGAGTGCCGGCGAGTTCAAGGAACTCTTTGACCGCGTGCGCGCCGACGGCCACGATAGCGCCATCTTTATCTCGCTGTGCAGCGAGTGGTCCGCCTGCTACGCCAACGCCAGCCTGACGGCCGAGACGCACGAGCTCGACGTGCGCTGCATCGACTCGCGCACCGGCTCGGGCGCCGAGGGCCTGCTGGTGGAGTACGCGCTGGCCATGCGCGAGGACGGCCGCAGCCTGGACGAGACCGAGGCGCAGATCCGCGCGACGCTGCCCGACGCCCACCTGCTGCTGATTCCCCGCACGCTCGAGAATCTCGTTAAGAACGGCCGCGCGCCCAAGCTCGCCGGCCAGCTCACGCAAATGCTCAACATTCGCCTGGCCGTTTCGCCGGAGTGGAAATCGGGCGAGATCAAGGCCATAAAAAAGGGCCGCGGTGCCAAACGCATCGTTACCAACACCATGGCCGATTGCCTCGCATTTTTGGCCGAGTATCCGGGCTCCAGCGTGCGCGTGCTCACGACCGGCGCCGCCGAGGAGCAGGAGCTTGTCAACGAGGCACTCGCGGGTCAGGATTACGTAGACGCCGGCACCGGCCCCATCGGCTGCACCATCGCCACCCACGTAGGCGTCGACGCCATCGCCATCAGCTACTGCCCCCGCTACCAGCCCATCCACTAGGGGCACCTGGTAGCGCGCAGAGATGTGGTGTAAGAGGCGGGGCATGCCCCGCCTCTTCTCTTT
>WGSK01000070.1:0-3945 GCA_014871655.1 Collinsella sp.
GTTTCCTGCTCGGGCAGTCCTGCTCGCACGAAGGCCACATTAAGTGGCCTTCGGCTCGTGCGGAACTCGCGATAAACCTTATGCCCCGCCCCTCCGGAGCCACACGGGAGGCAGGTTAACTAATTCGGTCCCGGCATTCAGAAAAGTCAGTGCAGCAAAATGGCGATGCGGATAGGAACGTGGGTATGGTTTTCGCTGCGCACACGGGTCCCCTGGGGAGCACCGTGCATTTTTGGGAGTATTCAGCAAGCTAGGACGGCTGCATACGCGCCGGACATACCTTATTGGTCCCAAGAACGCCTTCAGCGGGCGGTTTTGGTCGGTGATCAGATCCCGTTGGGACAAATGGGCGTACTTCGCGCCGTACCGGAGCCCAAAATGACGTCAATCTCCGCAACGTTACTCAGCCGCAGCGGCACCGGCAGAGCTCGCGGTGCTGAATACTCCGTTTTTTGCACGGCACGGGCGGGGGTACATCAGGATCAGAAAGGACATCCCAGCCTTTTTATGCGATCTGTAATGGGAAGTATGCAAAACACCAAGAGATAGCATTGCTGGTGTCCAAATTGAGCGCGGGGCAGCAGCACCTCCGCCCCGCACCCAAATCCAACAGAGCAGGGACGCTCATGGCGGATCCCCACCAAAACGCAAACGCGGCTCGAGTGCTATCCCAAAATAGGCTGCCCGAGCCGCGCTTAACGGTACGGCATGAATACTTAGCGCTCGTAAATCAAGTTACCTGCCAGGTAGGTGGCCTGAACCTTGGTGTCCTGGAGTTCTTGGGGGTCGATGGTGAGCGGGTTTTGGTCCAGGACTACCAGGTCGGCGTATTTGCCGGGCTCTAGGCTGCCGAGGTTTTGCTCGTCGCCCGCTGCATAGGCGCTGCCCAGGGTGTAGTTGCGCAGAGCTGTGGCCGCATCGATGCGCTCGCTCGGCAGCCAGCCGCCCTCGGGCCAGTGACTGCGAGGGTCTTGGCGCGTAATGGCCGTGTAGAGCACGTTCATGCTGGTAACGGCCGTGATGGGGCTGTCGGTACCGAAAGCTTGACGGATGCCGCGCTGCTGATAAGTTGCGAACGGCCACATGATGCGGCTGCGTTCCAGGCCCAGGTCGCGCTCCGGGCCACCCGGGTCGAGCGTGATGTGGCAGGGCTGGCTCGAAGCAACCACGTTGAGCTTGCGCAGGCGGTCGATGTCCTCGGGCAAGAGGTTCTCCAGGTGCTCGAGCGTGTTATGGCCGTGTTGGGGCAGGCCGTACAGGTCGGCGGCCTCCTCGAAGATATCCAGCGCGGCATGAATCGCACCGTCGCCGATGACGTGGATGCGCACAGTGTGGCCGCGCTTCGCGGCAGCGAGGACCAGCTTGCGCATACGCTCGGCAGGAACCGTCAGGCGACCTTGATCGCCCGGGAAGCGCGGGTTGGTATAGGGCTCGGTGAGATATGCCGTGTGTTCGCTCGACACACCGTCGAAAAACTGTTTAAAGCCTGGCGCCGAGAGCAGCGCGTTGTTTGCGTAGCGGGTCTGGAGTTCTTCCAAGCGCGACTGGTCATCCAGCAGCGTGGGGAACAGATGGGCTCGGATGCCCAGCTTGCCGGCTGCCTGCAGTTTGTCGTAGACGTCGTCGCGGATAAAATCACAACCCGGCATGGGCATGAGCGACATATCGCAGATCGAGGTGATGCCCTGCTCGGCCATACGCCTCATTTGATCGGCGTAAGCGCTTGCGATGCGATCCTCCCCCAGCCACTCAAGGCAGCGCGGTAGCAGCTGCATGGCAGCCGCCTCGTGAGCAATGCCCGTGAGTTCGCCGTTTGCATCCTTGTCGTAACTGCCGCCCGCTGGCGGCTCGCTGTCGCGTGTGACGCCGAGCGCCTCGAGTGCGCGGCTGTTGAGCCAAAGCGTGTGCCCGTCGCCCGAATACATAACGCAGGGACGATCGGGGAATGCCGCATCGAGCGACGCCTTAGTAGGATGCTCGGGCGGGTCCCAACGGTAGTCGCGCCAGCCCTGCGTCACAACCCAAGCGTCGTCGGGCAGGTCCTGGGAAAACTCGAGCGCATGTTGCACCAGCGCCGCCTCGGACGTGCCCATATCCATGAGCATGTACGGCGAGGAACCGACCGAGGTATGGAAGAAGTGCAGATGAGCGTCATGGAAACCGGGGCAGACAAACTGCTCGCCGTAGTCGATAACCGACGTAGCGGCAGGAGCGGCGGCGATCACATCATCGGGCGCACCGACTGCGACGATACGGTCGCCTGCGATGGCAATCGCCAGCTCGCGGGTGGTATCGATGCCGTCTTGCGCGGTAAAGACGTTCTTGGAGCGGATAATCCGATCGATATGTTGCATGGGCATCCCCATCTCTGGCAGGAAATTCAACACCCCCGAGTGTACTCCCCCGCCCTTGTAACAAAACCCCAAGCGGCAAACGGCAACTTTACCAGCCCTAGCGGCAGGTGGCATACTGGAGAGAGCCTGTACGATTTTGCGATCAACCCAGCAAGGAGCAAATCGACCATGACGAAGACCAAGGCACAGCAGATTATGGCGGCGACCGAGGCTCGCGCGGCTGACGACGTCACCGCAGCCATCAAAGATATCGCTACCGAATTTGAACCATATATCATCAAGCAGCGCCGGCACTTCCATAAGCACCCGGAGCTGAGCCTCGCCGAGGAGCGCACGACCTCCGACATCGCCAACCAGCTTGACGCCATGAATATCCCCTACGAGCGTCCCCTTAAGACGGGCCTGGTGGCGACCCTTCGCGGCACCGCGCCGGATGCCTACCGCGAGGACGGCACGCCACGCCGCCGCATCCTGCTGCGCGCCGACATCGATGCCCTGCCCGTCACCGAGCAGACCGGCGAGGAGTTCGCCAGCGTCAACGAGGGCTGCATGCACGCCTGCGGCCACGACTGCCATATCGCCATGATGCTCGGAACGCTGCAAATCCTGCGCCATATGACCGACGACATCCACGGCGAAGTCCGCATCGTATTCCAGCCCAGCGAGGAAAACGGCCAGGGCGCTAAGCTCATGATCGGCACGGGTGTGCTCGACGGCGTCGATGGCGCCTACGCCGCGCACATCTGGAGTGAGGTCGACGCCGGCACCGTGAGCTGCGAGCCCGGACCGCGCATGGCCAATACCGACTGGTTCCGCATCGACGTCCGCGGCACCTCGTGCCATGGCGCCATGCCCCAGCGAGGTCACGACGCCGTCATGGTTGCCGCCGAGATCGTCAACGCCCTGCAGACCATCGTCTCGCGCGAGATCAGCCCCTACGAGCCGGCCGTCATCACCGTCGGCGAGCTGCACGGCGGCACCGCACGCAACGTTATCGCCGGCACGGCCTACCTCGCCGGCACGGTGCGCACCTACGGCGATTCGACCCACGAGGAAATGCCGGAGCTTATGCGCCGCATCGTGGAGCATACCGCGGCCGCCTTGGGCGCCGAGGCAGAGCTCACCGACTACACCATCGCCAACTACAAGGTCGAAAACGACGCCGCCTCGAGCGAGCGCTGCCGTCAGGCTGTAATCAAGTGCCTGGGCCCCACCGGCCAAGGCCATTATCGCGGCACGCTTTCGGGCGAGGATTTTTCGGAGTACCTGCGTCGCGTACCGGGCGTGCTCGCCTTTGTAGGTACGCGCAACCCCAAGATTGGCGCCACGTACGCCCAACATTCCTGCTTCTACAAGATCGACGAGACCGTGCTGGCAAAGGGCTCCATGGTGGCCGCCCAGTATGCTATCGACTTTTTGGCCGAGCCCACGCAAGAGGAGCTCGACGGCCCCGCGATTACCGCGGTCGCCGAAACCAACCCCGATCTGGCCGCCAAGTTGCGCTCTGCCAAGGCGACGACCGCCGAGGCTCGCGACGCCATCCATGATGCCCGCACCGCCCGCCATGCTGCGTTTAAGGGCATCCATGATG
>WGSK01000071.1:0-3874 GCA_014871655.1 Collinsella sp.
AACCCGCGACCCCAACCTTGGCAAGGTTGTGCTCTACCAACTGAGCCATGTCCGCATATGTAAAACAAAACGGGCGCCGGAGCGCCCGGATGTTGCCTGGAGGCGAAGCCCGGATTCGAACCGGGGGTAAAGGCTTTGCAGGCCTCTGCCTTACCACTTGGCCACTTCGCCGAAAAAGGACCGCCTAAACGGTCCGGAAATGCAATGGAGCGGACAACGGGGCTCGAACCCGCGACCCCAACCTTGGCAAGGTTGTGCTCTACCAACTGAGCCATGTCCGCTTGCGGGTTATTAATTTACGCGAGTTGTCCAAAAGACGCAAGTACTTTTTTCAAAAAACTTGTCTGCCGCATGTTCTTAGTAGCCAAACGCGATAAAGCGATTGGCTAGGCACACGATTCCAGCGCTCCGCTAAACAGCTTCACCATCTGCACGCGCGTGCCGGCGCCGTCCGCACGACGAGCAACCTCCACGTTATCGACGAGCATACGCATAAGCTTGATACCGCGGCCGCGTTCCTCAGATGCAACCGGCTCGCTCGTTTCATCGATAGAATAGCCGGCACCTCGATCAAGCACCTCAACCACAACGCGATCGCCATAGGCTTGAACCGTCAGGACGCACCCGATACCGCCCGCATGGTCATAGGCATTACCCAGCGCCTCCCCCGACGCCAATGCGACATCGTAGCGCTCGTCACGGCGCAACGGAAGCGATTCAAGGAGTTCGGCGATGCGATGTCGGTAGTATGGAAGATTCTCGATACCCTGACGGACCTCGACGCTCTTACTCCAGCGAGGCAGCTCCCCCACCGGAATAGCGGGAATAGACTCCCGTGCCGGCCCCGCGACATGAAGGATATCGACAAGACGAGCAATCTCCAAAAAGCGAACAACTTCACCCGATGCATTGACGAGCGAAAGCAGGCCTTCTCGCCTCATGAGCTCACGAGCGCGTGTAAGCAGGAATGCCAAGCCCGTCGAATCGATAAAGCTAACAGCCTGACAGTTGATGACGACACGACGCACGCCGCGGCCAATCAAAGCATCCAACCGCCGACGCAGCGCAGGCACCGTGGCGATGTCGATATCGCCTGGTGGCGTCAAAACCGCTATGTCATTCCACTCATTCATACGACCATGGTTCCCCAAAAAAGCCCACTCAATGCATTCGTTTCCCTAACCGTACGGATTCAGCCCGCCCAGCGTCGTCTATGAACGACCCCGTAAAAACTCAAGGGACACCAATGCAATGTCATCGTCCAGCGCCGATTCGGTAAATCGGTCAAGCTCGCCCAAGACCTTGCCGCAAATGCCCGACACGCCCTCCCCCGAAACAGAAAGCAGAAGGTCGCGCAAGCGCTGCTCGCCAAAGAACGCTCCGGTGCGGTCGCGTGCCTCAATCGTTCCATCGGTATACATAAACAGCATGTCGCCAGGAGCGAACGTAAACACGCCTGTCTCGTACACCATGCTCTCAAAGGCACCGATTACGCCCGATTGGCATCCAAGCAGCTCGACCTCTCCCCCACGAGTCTCGCCGCCACCCAGCGGCATCGACTCTGGCCTGATGACCATGGTCGGAGGATGGCCCGCCGAACAATACGTTGCGCGTCCGGCTTTAAGGTCAATCTTGGCGATAAAGGCTGTCACGAACGTCTCGACCCTCGAAAAGCCCATGAGCATGCTATTGAGCGAGCGTGCCATGCGGGCCGGTCCAGCGCCCTCCCAGGCATATGCCGTCAGGGCCGTCTTGACGAGCGCGGACATCGATGCGGCCTCAATGCCTTTGCCAGACACATCACCCAGAATCATGACGGCGCAATCGTCGGGAAGACGGATGAGCGTATAGAAATCGCCGCCGACCAACGCCGAGTTCGTGGCCGACAGGTACACCGAATCGGTTGCGATACCCGGAACATCCCCCAGGGAATTTCTCATGCCGATCTGGAGCGTCTGAGCGATATGGCGCTCCTCGCGCTTTTGAGATTCGCCTTCGTAGATCAGTTCAAAGTCATGCGCCAAGTGCACCAAGTAGTCATATTCAAGGTCATCAATCGGCTCTTGGCTACCATCACGAAGCAGCAGCGCGCGCGTTGTCGGTCTCTTCGCAACAGAAGCAGGGACAATCGCGTCGTTACTGTGCTTGCCATCACCCTCAGAGCGCGGGCGCCCCGCCTCGATGCCGGAGTCGACGTAGAGACCTTGACAAGGCAGACCGTGTGCCCTAAGCCAGCCTCCCATAGGCATCGATTCGTCAACGCGAGTTATACGGACGTGTTTAAGGTCCTCGGCACTCGTGCCGCCCAAAACAGACGCCTCAAAGCCATCAGGGCCAGCCCCCAGACGTGCCGCTGGCGTTGTCGTGGAAAAGAAAAGCTTCTCGGGATCGTCCGGCAAAGCAACGCGACTGCCGCCTTCAAAATCTATGACGTAGGAGTCCAGACTGGCGTCATACTCAACAGGGCAAAAATGGCAGTTGAGCATATTGCAGATCTCGGACGATACCGCCTGAGTAGCCGCGGCGGAATCGTCTAGAAAGGTAAATAACTCATCACGTAAGACATTGAGCGAGCGGCCAAGCTCGGCCGTACGACGAGAGCGAAGGCTCGATGCCATGCCGACCAGCTGGATAGACAGGTAATCGCAAATGACCTCGAGTACATTAACGTCATAGGCGAGCGGTGCCTGGGGGCGTTTCCAACCAACTTCAAGCACGCCAAGGATCTGCGTACCGTAAAAAACGGGAAGACAAATCTCGCTGCGGTACGGAGGCATATCCTGCACGCGCAACAGGTGCTTAGAACGATTGTCCAAGTCCATGAACATACCGGAGGCGGCCCTATCGCCCTCAAGGTCCTGTTGAATCGACAAGCGACAGGCACGCGACTCGCGAAGAACATACGTCGGAATGCCAGCGCCATACGGCAAAAACTCAGGCAGGTAGCTGTCATACAGCTCCTTGGAAACACCGCGTAGCTTAAAACCGCCGCTCTCAGAAAAATAGATAGCGGCACCCGAAGCATCGAGCGTTCCTACAAGCTGGTTCAAAACAGTATCAAGCAGGCTGGGTAACTCATCGGAGCCCACAGTGCTCATAATGACCGAGAGCGTGCCAGAGAGGCGCTTGTTAGCCACTCTAAGCTCCGAAAGAGCACGCTTGAGCTGACGGTCGTGCGAATACTGTTCTTCGATGCTATGGAGCGCCACCAGGACACGTGGCGCGCGGCGCCCAAAGATGCGTGGAGGCGTTACGGAGCCCGCACGAACCAAGACGGGGATAAAGGAGCCGTCACTCAGCTTGAGCATCAGTTCACTCTCGGACCCATCAGTTTCAAATGGCAGACGATGTTCCGTCGCACGTTCAAAAGCGGACGAGTACAGGACATCTTTAACATCTCCACCGATGACATCGGCGCGTTCCTCGCACATCAAACCAAGTAAGCGATTATTCACATGCAGAATGGTTCCATCGAGCTCGCAGATGATGACAGCATCGCTCGTGATCTCGACTAGTTGGGCAACGTCTGCCCACTCGTTGCGTTCAAGCGTTTCCATCGTGGACCCCACCGTCTATCGGTAACAAAAAAGCCTCCGAAGAGGCTTCTCATATGCGATGGTGTCGGAGGCGGGACTTGAACCCGCATGACCAAAAAGCGGTCACTAGCACCTCAAGCTAGCGCGTCTGCCAATTCCGCCACTCCGACATGCTATGTTGTTGATTTGCGGTTCCTTTTGTTGGACCCGCGCGTTCAACGAGGAAGATAATAACCTATGATTCGAGAACTGTGCAAGCACTTTTTTCAAAAAAGTTTACGAATTTGTAAATGCGCAGGTAGATCCGTGTGTCCGGCCCCGAATCGGTGTTTGCGCCC
>WGSK01000072.1:0-3833 GCA_014871655.1 Collinsella sp.
GTCGGCGGGGCCATTGTGGCTCTTGACAGCGGATTGGGTCATATGAGCGAAAACGGCCGAGAGCGAGCAAGGTGACGTGAAAGAGAAGCGACGCGTACTTTGGTACGCGAGCGACGATTGAACGTCAGATTGCCGCTCTCGGCCGTTTGCAGCGTCGAGCAGTTACGCGGTTTGGTAAAACCGCGTAACTATATACCTACAGCAATTCAATTTTGCCATCTTTGACCGTCAACCCCATATTGCCGGAGAGCAGATCGTCCAGGCGCGAGCCCACAAGCTCAAAGCGCCAGCCTTCGCGCAAGGGGCTCTGCTCGGGATGCTCAATATAGTCGGCCAGGTCATCGCGCGAGGCAATGACCGAGGTCGCCACTCCCGAGCGTTCGGCAACCAGGCGGATAAGCGCGTACATGAGATCCGTCACGCTCTCCAGCTCCGGAGAGATCTGGCGATGCCCGCGCACCATGAGCGGCAGGCGATCGTGCGGGCAGCTTGCGCCGCGCTTGATGGCCATGAGCGCACCGTCCACGTCGCGCTCCCCCAACTGATCGGTACCGCGAATGCTACGGAACTCCTCAACGCGCACGGGATTGCGCTTGACGAGCGCAAGCAGCGTGTCGTCGGACATGACCCACTTGCGCGGGATGTTACGGCGCTCGGCGCGGTCCTCGCGCCAGGCGGCGAGCTCGCGCGCGATGCCCAGCTGGTGGCGGCTGCACGAGTTGATGCGCTTGACCTTGCGGAATGCCTCGTGACGGTCGGCGCGATAGTGCGACTCGTCAGCCAGCGGGCGTAGCTCGTCGAGCACCCAGTCCACACGGCCCAGCTCGCGCAGGCGACTCATCATCTCGGTATAGGCGACGATCAGGTACTTGACGTCATCAATCGCGTACTCAATCTGCTTATCGGTCAGCGGGCGACGCGACCAGTCGGTCAGCGACTCGGTCTTGGGCAGCGAGACGCCGCAAAACGTCTGAACAAGCGCGCCATACGAAATCTGCTGGCGCTCGCCCAAAAAGGCAGCGGCGACCTGCGTATCGAAAATCGGTCGTGGCAGCACGCCCACGGCATGGAGCATAACCTCCATATCCTGCGAGCAGGCGTGGAAGACCTTAGTCACGCTCTCGTCTGCCATAAGCTCGGCCAGCGGCGATAGGTCGTCGATTACCAGAGGGTCGACCGCGACGCTCTCGGCAGGGGTGGCAATCTGAACCAAACACAGACGCGGATGGAACGTGCGCTCGCGCAAAAACTCGGTATCGACGGCAATCGCGTCGAACTCACGGGCGCGCTGGCAAAAGTCGAGTAAAGCCTGATGTGTGGAAATGTACATATCAACCCATCGAATAAGGTTAGGCCCGAAAAACACGGGTAGGATATCGGCATTGCCTTACAACTATACTCGGTTAGTCACAGAACGGGAACGTAAGTATGCGCTGCCTTATCATCCATAACCCTGCATCGGGCCCCAGCTCAGATGAAATCTACGCATTCACGCACGCCCTCGCGCAGGGCGGCGACGAGGTCGTGATGCGCTTTATCGGCGATGGCATGGAGCCCGAGGACGCCGTGGCAGACGTGCGCGAGTTTGATCGCGTGGTCGTTTCGGGCGGCGACGGCACCGTCTCCAACGTGCTCGACCAGATGCGCGGGTGCGGTGTCCCCACGCTCGTCTTCCCCTCCGGCACAGCCTGCCTGTTCTTTAACAACATCGGTAATGCCCCCGAGGCAGCGGCGCTTGCCAAGGCTTGCCGCGCCGGTCGCACGGTCAAAGTGGACATGGGCGAGCTCTTTTGGCTCGACGAGAACGGCAACGAGAAGCGCCACGGTTTTATCATCATCGCCGGCTCGGGCTTCGACGCCGAGATCATGATGAAGGCCGCTCCCACCAAAAACGACATCGGCGAGATCGCCTACTTCCTCTCTGCGCTCGCCACGCCCAATCCTACGGTAGCGCACTTTACGATTGAGCATGACGGCATTGTCGAGGAGCTCGACGGCATCTGCTGCATGGCCGGCAACACCTCGGTCATCCAAAACGACATCAACCTGTTCCCCGACTGCCGCATGAACGATGGCATGGTCGACATTGCGGTCATCGAACCCGTAAAAACCGTGCAGCTTCTACCGACTGTGATCACCGCCGCACTCGACCCCGCCGGCAAGGTACTCGGCCGCCCGCAGTTCAAGATCATCCAAACCAAGGAAGCCAAGATCACCTGCACCCCATCGCTGGGCATGCAGTTCGATGGCGAGATTATCTCCAGCAATTCGGGCGTCTTTGGAGCCCGCGCGCTTCCGCAATGCCTCGACCTCATCGTCGACGAATTCTCCCCGCTCGGAAAATAGGAGGACCCTATGAACGACAATCCCCTGCTCGGCTTTATTGTCATCGTCTTGGCCATGCTCGTCGGTTACGCCATCAACGTGATTCACCGCCGAAAGAAGTAAATCCACATTGGTATGATATTCATCCAGTTATCGACTCTCCCGCTGTTTATGCAAATCCTAAACAGCGGGAGAGTTTTCTTTTTGAGCGCCGTCTAATGCTTTATTCAGCTACAGTAAATGCAGGGTGCCTTTATTTAACTAAAGCTATAAAATGAGTATTATTATCCGTTCATCGTATATTTCTTCACGCTCATCGAGTAAAAGCTGTTGTCGAATGAATACTCTTTACACTTCCTTTAGGCTAGTAGATGTATTTATTAGCTGAAACTCCGTACGGTTTCGCGG
This sequence comes from Collinsella sp., assembly GCA_014871655.1. Lineage (GTDB taxonomy): Bacteria > Actinomycetota > Coriobacteriia > Coriobacteriales > Coriobacteriaceae > Collinsella. The sequence goes on from WGSK01000072.1 coordinate 2,734, forward strand.
GGTTTCAACAGTTGGGAGGGATTATGAGGTTTACTCATCCTGTCAACACGCTCAAGAAGCTCGGCTGCGGCCTTGCGTTTGGAGCAGCGGCCATCATGGCCATGCCGACTTCGGCGCTCGCCTGCACCCAGATCTACATGGGCAGCAAGCTCACGGCCGACGGCAACACGTACTACGGCCGTTCCGAGGACTTCGGTCCGCGCTACATCAAGCACTTTGGCATTGAGCCCGCACACAAGGACGGCAACGAGTACACCTCGGTCGAGTCCGGTTTTGAGTACAAGTCCAAGGGCGCAACCTACCGCTACACCTTCGTTCGCGACAACCCCTCGCAGTGGGAAGATCGCTACGACGCATATTCCGAGGCAGGCATCAACGAGAAGGGCGTCTCCTGCTCTGCCACGTTGAGCACCTCCTATAACGAGAAAGCCGAAGAGGCCGACCCCATCACCGAGGAGACTGGCATTGGCGAATACAGCTATGCCAGCGTCATCCTAGGCGAGAGCGCCACGGCCCGCGAGGGCGTCGAGCTCCTCGGCAGCCTGATTGACGAGCAGGGCGTCTGCTCCAACGACCAGATCATCATTGCCGACAGCACCGAGACCTGGTTGTTCGCCGCGCTTTCCGGCCATCAGTGGATTGCTATGAAGCTCGCCGATGACATCGCCTCGCTCAACCCCAACATCGGCAACCTCACCTATGACGTCGACCTCGACGACACCGAGAACTGCCTCCACTCCGAGGGCATCGAGTCTATGCCTAAGGAGAAGGGCTTTGCCGAGTACACCGACGGCAAGTTCGACGTCGCCAAGACCTACGGCGAGGAGATTGGCGAGGCCAGTATGCACCAGTGGTCGCGCTATATCCAGGGCCGCGATTACTTCATGGCTCCGCTTGCTGAGGGCACCGACTACGAGATCGTCAAGGACGAGCGCGAAGACGCTCGCGCCACGACTGGTGCCCTGGTTCACGAGATGCAGCCGCTGTTCTTCCAGCCCGGCAAGTCCGACTGGAACACCTTTGAGATGATTCGTTCCTTCGCCGCTCGCGGCGAGAATGTTGCCGGCCTCAACGCCAACACCGACGGCGCCTATGCCATC
>WGSK01000073.1:0-3703 GCA_014871655.1 Collinsella sp.
GACTTGCAGCGACGGACCTCAGGACACTCTTACACCACGTCTGCGCGCGCGACCAAAGTGAAGTCAAGTTAGCGTACATCTGTTGCGTAACAATTGCAAAAATGGCTTTCAGAAATGCAACAACCTTTGTGACAGTACTCATATTTGCCATATTTTGCCCGCGGGGTTTCTGCTAGACGAAAATCCTGTCCTGGATCCGAAAAACGGATTGCCGGTGGACTCGCCAGCTCGCTAAAACGCTCCGCGTTTTCTTTACGCTCGCTCCTTCGCAGGTTCAAGTCCCTGCGATGGGCACATAACAAAAAAGCCCCCATTGCTGGGAGCTCTTTCATTTAATGGTGCGGGCGAAAGGACTTGAACCTTCATGGGGTTGCCCCCATACGGACCTGAACCGTACGCGTCTGCCAATTCCGCCACGCCCGCGTGCAGGAATTAGAATAACGGAGCGCCGCCGCGAACGCAAGAACTATTTTTGAAAAAGTTGGCAAGCGTTATTGCACATACATTTAAGGGTTCTCACAGCCCCATCATGAATTTAGTATGCGTCCTCTTCATGCCGTGATTCTCGTAAAACCGGTGAGCATCCAACCGTGCGGCATTTGAGGTCACCTCGATAACCTCGCATCCCTGCTCTCGTGCACACGCAATGGCTCTCTCAAGCAGCAGTGTCCCGCGTCCACCACCACGGTATCCCTTGTCAACCACGAGCTCGCAAATCTCGGCCACGGGGTGTTCATGGTGAAGCTGCCGCTCGACGCGCACGTTCACAAACCCGACAACGTCATCCTCCTCGAGCACAAAAGCGAAAAATGGTTGACGGGCAAGCTGCCAGCCAAAACGCTTACAGAACGTCAATCGGTCAAATCGAGTGTCCTCAAGCTGGCACATGAGCTCGTACACCGCGTCGGAATCGGCAACAGTCGCCGTTCGAACTGTCATCTTTGGACCCCCTAAGCAAACAGGCGTTCTTGGTCGAACAGCTGCGCAACGGACTCGCCGGCTTCATCCGGCGTGATGAAACAAGCCCCGACGCACTCGGGGGCGCCATAGCGCCCATGGTAATCGCTACCGCCGGTGCACAAGATTCCGTACTGTCGTGCAAGTCTAAAGGCCTCTTCGGTCGCAACGGCATCGTTATCGGGATGAAACGCCTCGATGCCCATCAGACCCGCCTTAACAAGTGCGGGGATAGCCCCCCACGAGTCCATCTGCTGGGGATGTGCGAGCACGGGCACGCCGCCCTGTTCGCGAGCAGCCCGCACAATTGCAAGTGCGTCGGGATAGGAAATGTCACGCTCGGCAATACCGCCGTTTTTAAATAACCGACGATACACGCGCTGATATTCGCCATCGCGATAGCCCAACCCCGTAAGCGCCTGCATGACGTGCTGTTTGTAGACACCAGTGCTTGCCCGCGAGACTTCGACCACGTCAGCCACCGATGCTTTTCGCCCGCAGGGGGCTATCCCTGTACGCTCGAGCGTCCATGCCTGCCACAGAGTGTTGGCAGTACGGCGGGCAAGCGTTTCGTTTACCAAGAGCTCAAGCGGACCAGATTCATCCGCCGTAGCCGCGAGACCGTAGCAAAGAATATGGATCTTGCGTCCGGTTTCCGCGTCAATGCAAGAAGCTTCAACACCCGCAATCACGGGAAAACCCATCTTGCGGGCTTCGGCGCGTACGGACGACAGCTGGCGCAAACTGTCGTGATCGGTAACGGCAATACCCGAAAGACCCCGCTCACGAGCCTCGGTAATCAATGTCTGCACCGATTGAGAACCATCGGAATAAACTGAATGCATATGCAGATCAAATGACCCCTGCACGGATCTATGTTCTTGCATCCGTCCCTCCTATGCCTGGACAAACCCACCAATCTGCATGTTGTACTCACGATCGCAAACGCCTTCCATAAACTCCAAATCATGGAAGATCCCCAGCATCGTAGTACCTCCGGCCTTGAGTTGCTCAATCAAATCGCGGACTCTGACCTTGCTCGCGTTATCGAGGCTGGCAGTCGGCTCGTCCAACAGTAATAGACGTGGACGACGCACCATAGCGCGCGCGATGTTGAGTCTGAGCTTCTCACCACCCGAGAACGTGTTGGGATACAGGTCCCACAGGGGCTTGGGGAAGTCGAAATGCTCGAGCATACGCGTCGTCTCCTCCTCAATCGCATCTTCATCGGCAAACGCCTCGGCGGCACTCGCGCGCACGATTTCACGGGCCGTGGTACGTGGCACGGCATCGAGGAACTGGGAGACATAGCCAATCTCGTAGTTGCGCAGATAGATCACACGACGCTCATCGAGCGTGGCAAGGTCGACCGGGCCAAAGGCCTCGGAATCGTACACGATGTGGCCGCTTTCCGGCAGATTCGTACGATAGATGCACTTGAGAATCGTTGATTTACCCGAGCCCGAGCGGCCGGTAACGCCCACGAACTCGCCCGGCAGCACGCTCAGCGAGATATGCTCACAGCCGCGCACGCGACGGTCGGCGGTATGCAGGGTAAAGCCCTTGGAAAGATCCTCGATCGCAAGGAGTGGACATGCATCAGGCTGAAAGGATTCGATTGAATCGCCCATTACTTGTCCTCCGATCCATCCGTATCCACCACGGCTGCCGGCACGTGGTCGGCGGTCTCGGCGATCGTCGCGGCATCGGTGGCAAAACGGGCAGACATGCTCGGCAGCGCCGGATACCACATGCGCGAAACCACACGGCCATCCACCAGCGTCGCCGTGATCACGGGATAGGTGCGCTGGCCTTCCTCAACCTCACGAATGACCAGAATATCGGCTTTCTTGCCCTCTTCCAGACTGCCAATCTGGTCGTCGGCATGCACGGCGCGCGCCGGGTTGATGGTGAGCATGGCAAACGCCTCTTCAAGCGGCAGCTTGAAATCATGGTGCAGGGCAAAGGCGCTCTGCAGCATTGCCGTGGGATAGTAATCGGAGCACAGCACGCTCGCCACTCCGTTGGACACGGCGTCGCGCGCCGAAAGATTGCCCGAATGGCTCTTTCCCAGCAAGATGTTGGGTGTTCCCATGACGGTCGACATGCCACGCTCGCGAGCAGCGCGCGCCACCTCTAAACTCACCGGGAACTCAGAGATCGTGCAGCCGAGCTCACGCATAAGGTCCAGATGCTCGACCGAATCGTCATCGTGGCTCGCCAGCGCAATGCCGTTTTCGCAGGCAACATCGGCAAGATATTTGAGCTGCTCAAAGGAAAGCTTGGGCGCCGCCTGCTGAGCGGCAACGATCTGTGCCGCTTCTTCATCACTCAGCTCATGATCGCCACGAACGCTCTTGCGCCAGATCTCGATATCGCGATATTGACCCTGGCCGGGAGTGTGGTCCATAAATGAAAGCTCGTCCACCTCGCCCGAGCGCAAATGCCCCTCAACTTGCTCAACCAGATTGACGTTATCGACCTCAAGACGCAGGTGCAGGCGATGACGAATCAGATGGGCGTTTCGCCCCTCGGTGCGCTTGCAGCCGGCGATAAGCGCCATGATTTTCTCGGTGTTCTCCCAGCGCCGGACGGTTGATTTCCGATCTCAGCCGAACACATTGAGCGAATAGGCCATTCCCGCAGTTAGCCGAACGCCCCCGCGGCCCCTCCTGGGGTCCGGGGGCGCCGTTTTCCCAGTTGAAGGAACGGTGGAGATGTGTTTCGATGGGTCCGGTGGCCATGC
>WGSK01000074.1:0-3570 GCA_014871655.1 Collinsella sp.
ACGAGCGGGGGCTCCTGTCGTTTCCGTGCCCCTGGATTGGGTCATAGTGTCTGACATTGCCAAAACATTGATGTTGATTTGCTGGTCAGTCGAATGGGTAAAATGCCTCCAACGTGTAACTCGATTCGGAGGAATTCGCATGCCTTATTACTATGGATACGGCTTTGGCATCGACCCGCTGTACCTGCTGGTTGTTCTTGTCTGCACGGTGATTGGTCTTGCCGCACAGAACTATATCAACTCGACGTACAAAACCTGGTCCAAGGTTCGCTCGGACGGCGACACGGGCGCCACGGTCGCTCGCCGCATGCTCGACGCCAACGGCTGCAACGCCGTGGGTATCAAGGGTGTCGCCGGCGAGCTCACCGACCATTACAACCCGCAGGACAATAACCTGTATCTCTCGGATGCCAACCGTTCGGGCGGGTCGGTCGCAAGCGTTGCCGTCGCCTGCCACGAGGCGGGCCATGCCGCCCAGCGTCAAAGCGGTTACGCCATGATGAAGGTTCGCACCGCCCTCGTGCCGGTCGTCAACTTTACCCAGAACACCTGGACCATCGTGTTGCTCTTGGGCCTGTTTATGAACATCGCGGGACTCACGACCCTCGCACTGATCTTCTTCTCGTTTAGCGTGCTGTTCCAACTGGTTACGCTGCCGGTTGAGATTGATGCCAGCCGGCGTGCCGTGGCGTATATTGAGCAGTCGGGTATGAGCTCCAAGCAGGTCAACGGTGCCAAGAAGGTGCTGACGGCCGCCGCGCTTACCTATGTGGCTGCGGCGCTCACCTCGATTATTCAGCTGCTCTATCTTATGGCTCGCTACAACAGAAACTCCAACCGATAACAAATGGGACAGGCAGGCGCCGCGGGGATTCGTGTCCCCGCGGCGCTGTACTATGTGTTGGACTTGAATTTGCGCAGGGCCGGAGCCCATGTGCACGATGACGAAAGGAGGCTGCGTGGCGGGCTGGAGTCTAACCGGCAATGCCGTTTCCGCCGAGTTCGACGGTTCGGACGATCAGGAGCGCAAGGAGCTCAGCGTGAGCCAGGCGGTGGAGATCGCCGCCGGCGCGCTCGATGCCATTCCGCAGCTGAGCGTTTTGGGCGAGGTCACGGGTTTTCGTGGTCCCAACGCCCGAAGCGGCCACTGCTACTTTCAGATCAAGGACGACTCGGCGGCCGTCGACTGCATCATCTGGAAGGGCGCCTATCTCAAGCGCACGTTCGATCTGCGCGACGGCATGCAGGTGAGCTTTAAGGGCAGCTTCAATCTCTATAAGGCCACGGGCCGCATGAGCTTTGTCGCTCGCTCGTTTTCGCTGGCGGGGGAGGGTCTGCTGCGTCAACAAGTGGCGCAACTGGCCGAAAAGCTACGCCGCGAGGGCCTGATGGACGAAGCGCGTAAGCGCCGCATCCCGGTGTTTTGCTCCCGCGTGGCGGTCGTTACCTCGCTTTCGGGTGCCGTAATCGACGACGTCAAGCGCACATTGCGTCGTCGCAACCCGCTCGTCGAGCTCGTCTGCGTGGGCGCTAAGGTTCAAGGCGAGGGTGCGCCGGCCGAGCTTATTGAGGGCCTGCGCCGTGCCGCCGCCATCACGCCAGCGCCCGACTGCATCTTGCTGGTGCGCGGCGGCGGCTCCTTCGAGGACCTCATGACCTTCAACGACGAGGAGCTTGCCCGTGCGGTGGCGGCTTGTCCTGTGCCCGTGGTGACCGGCATTGGCCATGAGCCCGATACCTCGATTTGCGACATGGTGAGCGACCGCCGCGCCTCCACGCCCACGGCGGCGGCAGAATCGGTGGCGCCGGCTATGACGGAGTTGGCCGATGTACTCGAGGCGCGCCATCAGCGCCTGGGTGCCGCGATGGCATCGATGATTGGGTCGGCCCAGGTCGACCTGGAGATGCTCGATCAGCGTGGTCGCCGTGCCTGGGATACCTATTCGGCTCGCTTGGGCGATGCACTCGATGCGGCTGCGTGCCGCCCGTGCCTCAACGACCCCACATTTATGGTTGAGCGTCGCGAATCGGAGCTTGCGCTGACTGCTGATCGCCTGTCGGGCGCCATAGTACGCTCGGTCGGGACATTCCGCTCCAACTTTGAGCGCTTGCCCGAGCGTCTGGTTACAAGCACCTCGGGGCTCGATGGCAAGCGCCATGCGCTCACGCTTGCGAGTTCCCGTCTGGAGCATCAGGGACGTTCGATGCTCAGCAAGCCCGCGTCCGACCTGGGCCGAGCTGCCGCGTCGCTTGATGCCCTGTCGCCGCTCAAGGTGCTTGCCCGCGGCTATTCCATCGCGTACAGCGATGATGGGGTGGCCACGAGCGCCAAGACCTTTAAGCCCGGCGACGCCATCCGCGTGCGCATGGCAGACGGTAACGTTGCGGCAACGGTCGATACGGTCGAGTAGACCGCGTTTCATAGCGATAAACCTTTAGGAAAGGAAACAGATATGGCAGAGAAAACCCCGGTCGAGCAGCTTACGTACAAGCAGGCCTCGCAGGAGTTGGAGCTCATCATTCGCAGCTTGGAGTCGGGCGATATGGAGCTCGAGGAATCGCTCGAGAGCTATACCCGCGGCGTCGAGCTCCTCAAGAGCCTGCGCACCCGCCTGTCCGATGCCGAGCAGAAGGTCTCGGTGCTTCTTAAGGACGTCGACGGCAACGACGTGCTCGCCGACGGCGAAGCCGCCAACACCGACGACAACCTCTCGTTCTAGCCATCCCGACCAAATATAATTACCTTGGTCTGTGAGAAAGGAACCAACTATGTGCGATTGCATCTTCTGCAAAATTGCCAACCACGAGATCCCCTCGACCGTTGTCTATGAGGATGACCAGGTCATCGCCTTCGACGACCTCAATCCCCAGGCGCCGGTCCATACGCTCGTGATCCCCAAGAAGCATTACAGTGACATCGCCGACAACGTACCTGCCGAGACCATGGGCGCCATGGCTCACGCCATCCAGGAGGTCGCTAAGGCCAAGGGCTTGGAGGACGGTTTCCGCGTCATCTCCAACAAGGGCGTCAACGCCGGCCAGACCGTCATGCACTTCCACATGCACGTTCTCGGTGGCAAGAACCTGGGCGAGAACCTCATCTGAGGGCGCGTAGGCCGTCGACTTGGCTGCCTTTGGAGTAATCTATGCAGCTTTCTCAACTCGAATACCTTCAAGCTGTAGCGAACTATGGCGGCGTGCGCAAAGCAGCTCGCGCCGTTCACGTGAGTCCGCAGGCCGTTTCGTCGGCAATAAAAAAGTTGGAATCTGAGTATCAGATTGTTTTGCTCGACCGATCGGCGGGGGAGGCTGTTTTGTCTCCGGCGGGCAGAGAATTTGCGCGTCGTGCACGCGTGATCCTGGCGCAAGTCGACGATCTCAAAAAGTACGCTCAATCGGGGAACGGCGGCGTTTCGCCCGACGGCCATTTCCGTCTTTACGCCCCCTGTCTTCACGGGCGGGGGCTCCTTTTTTCCGAAAACTGGTACGACTCGTTTGAAAGCTCGCACCCTCAGATTCATCTTGATGTGTGGCATCAGCCAACGGCAACATGCTTTGAATCACTTATAC
>WGSK01000075.1:0-2605 GCA_014871655.1 Collinsella sp.
TAGCGGGCCCCTGCTGTTAGCTTGTGGCACTGAATAGTTTAGGCTTCGTCGACGATCTTAAGGCCGCGCGTGTGATCGATCTCGTTGAGGAGGTTAACGCGACGCTCGTGACGACCACCCTCAAACTCGGCGTCGAGCCACTCGTCGACAATCATCTTGGCGAGTTCGGAGCCCACGACGCGGGCGCCAAAGGCGAGCACGTTGGTATTGTTGTGCATGCGGGAGAGTTTGGCGCTGAAGGGCTCGGAGCACACAACGGCGCGTACGCCCTCGACCTTGTTGGCAGCCAGGCTGATCCCGACGCCGGTGCCACAGATGAGGATGCCCAGGTCGACGTCGTCGTTGGCAACGGCCTTACCCACCTTGTAGCCGGCGATAGGGTAGTCAAAGCTCTCGGAGGTGTCGGTGCCAAAGTTCACGACCTCGCAGCCGCGCTCCTTCAGGTGCTCGGAAATGATGTTCTTGAGCTCGACGGCGGCGTGGTCGTTACCGATACCGATCTTCATGGATGGTTCCTCTCTGGTCTGTGCGGCGCAAATGCTAAAGGTGTTTACCGCGTTCGACTGCATAATAGCGCGACTTTTGCGTAAACGCTCGAGCGTTTTTTGGTCAAACGCTTTAGCGGGCAACGAGACTTGCTTCTCGTGAATGAATGTCGTCAGTTTGCGCTTGAGCGCCGTCTGCCGGAACCATGGTTGCGGTTTTTGATGCATTGTTATCAAATAAAGGAGGTAACTTTTTTGAGAGCCCCGCCCGTTATGCAAGCAGGAGATACATATGCCTACCGATTCCATCCGTGATGCCGCGTTTTGCGATGTTTTGAACCGCGAACTTGTCTGTGCACTCGGCTGCACCGAGCCCATTGCCGTTGCCTATGCAGCGGCGCTGGCGAGCCAGACGCTCGGTTGCGAGCCCGATCATATGGATGTTGCCTGCTCGGGCAACATCATCAAGAACGTCAAGAGCGTGACCGTGCCCAACTCGGGCGGAATGCATGGTATTGAAGCCGCGGCCGTGCTGGGTGCCGTGGGCGGCGACGCCAAGAGCGCGCTCGAGGTGCTCGAGAGCGTCGATGACGCGGACCGCGCCCGCGTGGCCGAGCTGCTTGCCGATGCGGACTACTGCGATGTGTCGCTTGTCGAGGGTGTGCCCAACCTCTACATCAAGGTGACTGCGACGGCCGGGGGCCATACCGCGGTCGTCGAGATTACCGATCACCACACCAATGTTACGTGTCATACGCTCGACGGTATTCCGGTATGCGGTAAGTCGGCGGGGGAGTGCGCCGCCTGCGCCGAGCGCGTGGTGGCCGAGCGTGCGGCAGATAACGCCGACACGCCCATGTCGATCGAGACCATCATCGACTTTATCGAGGACGGTGACATTGAGGACGCCCGCGCTGCCGTTGAGCGTCAGATTGAGCTGAATGGCGCGATCAGTGCTGAGGGCCTCGCGCACGCTTGGGGCGCCGAGGTGGGCCGTACGCTGCTGGGTGCTCGTGCCGATGACGTCGCCTGCCGCGCCCGTGCCCGTGCGGCCGCCGGGTCCGACGCCCGCATGAACGGTTGCGCGCTGCCGGTCGCCATTGTGTGCGGCTCGGGCAATCAGGGCATTACCTGCGCATTGCCCGTCATGGAGTATGCCGAGTACCTGCGTTGCGACCACGAGCGCCTGGTGCGCGCCGTGATGCTGTCCGATCTTATCGCCGTGCATATCAAGAGCTATATTGGTGCGCTCTCGGCGTTTTGCGGTGCTATTTGCGCTGCGTGCGGCGCCGGCGCTGCGATTACCTGGCTGTGCGGTGGCACGCGCGAACAGATTGGCGCGACCGTCTCGAACACGCTCGGTAACGTGGGCGGCATCGTGTGCGACGGCGCCAAGGCGAGCTGTGCCGCCAAGATCTCGGCTGCCGTCGATGCGGCGATTCTGGGCCACGATATGGCCATGCAAGGCCGCGGCTTCCGCGCCGGCGAGGGCCTGATCCAAGATACCGTTGAGCAGACGATCGCCAGTATGGGCTACGTAGGCCGCGTGGGCATGAAGGACACCGACGTCGAGATCCTCAACATCATGATCGGCAAGACCATCGTCGACTGCTAGGGGCTCTGGGGCACTGCATCTTGTTGTTGAAACTATCGCGCATGTGGCTGTAAAGCACCTGTCTGCATTGCGGACAGCGAGGATCTCGCGGTATGTCACCAGGTCGTTCTCGCGCTTGATGCGCTCGAGGACGGTCGCGACAACAAGCGCCGCTATCGCCGGCAGGAACGCCGCAGCCGCGGCGACGCCGGCGCCCCAGGTGCCCTCCATCCAGTTAAACGCCGGCGACAGTATCAGTGCGAACGCCACCGCCAGCAACGCGAGCATCAGCACGGCCAGCCATAGCATCCGCGTTCCCATGCGCTTGCGATCTCTTTCGACTGCCTCTTCCATAACGGTCACGTCTCCCTTCACGAGCGTGTCTATGGAGGTGTCGAATAGGATGCTCAGCATGAGCAGACTCTGGACGTCCGGATACGTCTTGTCCCGCTCCCAGTTCGAGATCGTCTGACGCGACACGTAGAGTTTCTCGGCGAGCTGTTCTTGGGAGAGCCCCATCGCCTCG
>WGSK01000076.1:0-2246 GCA_014871655.1 Collinsella sp.
CCCCTGGGGCGCCGGCGGCGCCGCGGCGGCGGGGTTCCGGCCGGCGATAGCGGCGCTTGTTGGCGCGACCGTCCTCGAGCGCATCAAGCGCGATAACGACCTGGTGACATACCACGAGATCCTCTCCTTCATGAACGGCGAGGCGGACATCGAGCGCGATCCGCGGGAACTCCCCCGCCGCGCGTGGCCGACGAAGCACCGACTGGCGTACGACTTGCTGACCTTCTTCGCCGCAGCCGCCATCGGCGGAGCACTCGGCTTTGCCGTGTGGGGGCTGCTGAACTAGAGGCAGCATCTGCCGAAGTCCGCATCACGCGCGTCAAGAATCAGCGCTTTGGGCGCCAGCGTTGCGCTCGTGATGCGGACTCGAAGGTGCCCGCAGCCGAAGACTTCAAATTGACGGCAAGCACTAGCTTGAGGCCCGCTCCACGCCGGCAATACAGCACCACCCAGCAAAATGCGGGCGGCCCCGGCACACCCGAGGCCGCCCGCTTCATTCAGACGGATGTCTTCGAACGCCTCTACTCCCTATCGCCGCATGCAGCCGCATCATTCTCATCGTCATCGTCGATAACGATAAGGGCGATAGCGGAGCCCAAGCTACCGACGACCCACGGGAGCCAGAACAGGCCGCCGATCCCCTCGGACGCATCCATGGCAGCACCGACGAACAGCCAGATGAGCGCGATGATGGTGGAGGCGAGCATGATCACGACGCAAGCCCTCTTCTTGCGCGCCGCTGTACGGCGATACTTGGGATTGCACGCGCGCAGATACGCCTCGCGGCTCTGGGGATCCAGCTGCGACAGCTCCTCCGCACTCAATTCGACCGTCTCGAGCCACTCCTTGTTGTACTCCGCGACATCCATGCGGCCCCACAGCATGCCCCAGTGGACAATCACCCCAACACCGACGGCGACCAGGACCATCATCAGCGTGTCGCCATATACCTGGACGTTCGCCTCCACCTCAAACAGCGCCGATACGGCGATGCCAAGAAGGATGATCGCGATACCCGAAACGATCGCGATCGAAGCACGACGACGCTCTGCCGCCTTTTGCTCTGCGGTGTAAAAGTCCGCAACATACGGATGGGCTTCCACAAAAGCCGCGTGCTCCACGCCGGATGGAATAAGGAATCCCAAGCCAGCGGCAACGAGCGCGAACAACGCCATGAGGACGATTCCGTCTGAGTGCAGGACCTCATCGGTGAATACCGCGGCGGCGACCCCCAGGATGATGAGCGCCACACCGAGTGCGACCTTGCGGGCAAATGCGACCATGTGCTCGTCATAGCCGCATACATCCGTGTTGGGACCGACGGGGATCGCGGGCACAAAGGCGGATCCGATGTCGGACAACGAGTTCCGCCCGTGCGGAGCCTCGACGCGGACGACGGCGTTCCCATCGTTTTGCACGCCATCCGCGGCGCTCTGGCTCACGGCCGCGCGGCGCGACACGTCACCCTGCACCAGGTCATCGAGCGAGCACTCGAAAATCTGGCACATTTTGATGAGCTTATCCATCTCCGGGTAGGACTTCTCGGCCTCCCACTTGGTGACGGACTGGCGGGATACCCCAAGCAGCATGGCGAGCTGCTCCTGGGTCATATGGCGCTCGGCGCGCAGATACTGAAGGTTGGTACGGAAGCTCATAGTAGGTCCTCTCGTTGGCTGGAAGCGGGCACGCGGGCGTCGTGATCTTGGCTCACGGCGACGGCGCGGGCGCGGCATCCCAGCGTTCGGTGCTTTCCTGCCGGCGACTTACACACTACGGTAGCCACATGGCGGAAACCACCAACTTGAGGCTTCATTTTACGCAACCTGCAGGCACCCTATGGTTGCAAACCGCAGGTTGATTGAATGGACGTCAAATTATTAGGAGCTTGCATCACCTGTGAACTCAAACGGTCCCCGCCGATGTTACGACCCGTTGCTTGCGGCAACGGGCCATCTGCGGGCAGCATTGCGGTAACGTAGGAACCGGGCGAGAGAAAGGATCCGCCATGCTGAACGAGAACATCCAGGCCCTCAGGAAATCGAAAGGGCTATCGCAGGAGGAGCTCGCGCTCAAGCTGAACGTGGTGAGGCAGACGGTTTCCAAATGGGAACGCGGGCTCTCGGTGCCCGACGCGGAGATGCTCGTCGCCCTCGGTGAGACGCTCGACGTGCCGGTGAGCAAAGACGAGGCGCGAGGCGATGGGGCTCTCCCAAGAACAGCTCGCCGAGAAACTCTACGTGTCGCGT
>WGSK01000008.1:0-51580 GCA_014871655.1 Collinsella sp.
CCGCACATGTGCGGATGAATGTGGGAGGTGTTCGGATAAAGTCGATAATCAAGGGCCCACGCGCGAACAGGATTTGATTTTTGAAATATGGACGAATTCCTCGTCAGGAGGGTAAAATGGTGCCGACGGCAGCCCAAGTTGTAGAGAGCTGGGCAGAGCCGTTGCTTAATGAAGTTGGGTCATCGTCCTAGCGACGGTGGCCTTTCTTTTTGGGCTTCGAGCCCTGCTTGAGTGCCTTGGAAAGGCCGACAAGGGCCGTGAGGAGCGAGACCATAGCGGTCAGGAGCTTCACGAGCTCGGTGAAATCGGTCATGGGCATCACCTCCCATCGGATGGAGGGCTCTGCCCGGCACGAGGGCTGCCGCCAGCAAGGACGATTCTATCAGAGCGGCTGACTCCCGCCGATCAATTCATACTCCTCACCCTCGCCGAATTGCGAGCATGAAAGAATCGGCACTGGATGGCAGCGCGCTAGGGCACCGACGATAGGCTTTCCAAAACTAGCGAGGCGTGTCTCCGCGTGAGAAATCACCGCGATCGACAACGCGATCGTCCATCTGTCGCGACACGGCGCTACCGCTGTGCGCCTGGCCGGCGGCGCGAACACGGTCGTCGCCGGCATCGACAACGTCGCCGGAATAGCGGTTGCGAATCTCCCTTGCGAAGCCGCGACGCGCAAGAAGCTCATCGCGAACCGCCGGATCTTCGAGCAGATCTTCATCGCACTTCGGTGCGATGAACTTAGGGAAGAGATTGTAGGCGACGCCCTTGCTCGCCTTTGCCTGCTCGACCCACGCCGAATACGCTTTTTTAAGCCGTTGGATGTAGATCTCACAGCGCTTCTCGTATGGAAGGGCTCGCTCGGCTTCAAGCACGTTATTTTTGAAGGCCGCCTCAAGTTGCTTGACCGCAAACCGACCGTCAAGACGGGTCAGGTTGAAAGTGCACTTCGGGTTGCCGGCCTCTTTGATATCAAGATCTGTCGCATAGACACGATTGTTCTTGATGAAAATGTCTACGCCCCATGAGGCAAGTAATTTTTTGAACTGCTCCATATTCTTCGGGTGGTAGTCGTTGATTGCAATATGGATCAGCTCGCGCAGATTGTTTTTATAACTGTACTCTCCGCGATCGACAATCTCCTTTTCAATATCGCGCGGCTGGCGATCGCGAATCTTCGAATTCTTCTTTCCCTTTTCGAGCTGGGCGAGATTCCAGTCCTTATCGAGTTCGCGGACCCATGAGGCGCGTTCGTACTTTCCATGCCGCCCACCCGTCTCGCAACGCTTGCCGGTTAACAAATCGGTACGGTTGATCGCCATGTGCACTGCGTAGCGTTTTCCCGCCTTATCGCTTTCTTCGTGCAGCGCGAGAATCACTTGTTGATGCGGATAGTGCTTCGCAAGCCATTGCTCCGCGTAGGCCAAACATGCATCGGGGGTCATCTTGCCCCCGTTGCATGAGCATTCTTCCGGAAGGAACGCGAGGATCTGATGAAGCAGGATTACGTTTTTGGCTCCGGCTCTCGACGGTTTGTCGTGATGGAAAACCTTTCTGGTTCTATCCATTTTCGAAAACCAGCGATCGCTGTATTCGATGTTCCAGCCGCCACGCGCAAGCGCATCTTTTCCGTTGATGTATTTACGGACGTTCTTTGCGTAACGGTCGCTCGAAACGCTTTTCTGTTTGATAACCGTCATTTCACATCACCACCGACGAAATAGCGCTTCTCGAGCTCGTCGATGAAACGGTCCAGCTTACGCCCAACTTGATAGACCTTCTCAAGTGTTCGGAAAACCGCCTTCTCGTTATACGCCGGAAGACCTTGTGCATTTACGAAGTACATGAGCTGATTAAGGTTTGTTCCTTCCTTTAAAAGCTCGTGATAAATCTTGTCGATCGACACCCGATCGAGATCGATTTTCTCAACATTCCCTTTGAGCAGTACGCGACGAGCATACGAACTGACAGTCATATCGAGGGAATCAGCATTGCTTTCAATTTTCTTTTTTTCTTCCGGCGAGACCCGGACGTGAATGTCATCGGTTCGGGATGTTTGATCAGCGATTTCCGCAAGACCAAAATCGATATCGAGATCGTCGGTATTGCACAAAGTGAAGCGTATGAGTTCCGCCTCACTCATCTCATGTCGCTTTGCGATTGCAGTGATGACTTTCTTCTCTTCATCGGAAAGAGACGCCTTGATGGTGTGTGGGCGGAGCCTGCTCATGATTCCTCCGGAAAACGAATCAGTGATCGGAGAGGCCTCCGATCAAAACCTGCTATGCGATTCGCTTTCCTTGATGAGGAACGGCTGGCGTCGTTCCAAAAATGAAGAATCGTCGCCGCGATTCTTCATCGCGAAGTTTCAACTTCACGATAACCTTATCGCCGCAGCAGGCGATAAGCAAGGTCTGTGGCGTGGTGTTTTTGGGGTCCGAATGGGCCCACAAAAATGCCACCCACAGTCATCTTGCAATCACCGGTACGGCGATTGGGCGGAACGCAGTGTAGACATGGAATGAGAGGCCTCATTCCAAGCGAGGTGCCTCGCGTTGTCGAAGCGAAAGTGAAGACCGTGAGCGGAAGCGAATTTTTAACGCGAAGGATGCTGAGTGTTGAAAGTTCGCTGTAGCGAGAGCGGAGCGGTAATGCGAATGCGAGGGATGCCGAGTGTTTGCATTACCGCGCAGCGGACTCCGGGCGAGGGCTGGAGCAAGTTGATGGAAGACCTTACCGATTTGCGGAAGTTTTTGCCCGAAGCATCCGGCACCGCCGGATTCTTTTGGAACAGCCTCTCGTTTGATTGCTTTCCTATCGTTTGCTCCCAGACTGGGCGTCTAAAAAGGCGGCCGAACCGGCCGCCCACAAATAAATAAACACTTACCGAATGTAAGAGGAGAGGAACGATGTACATTACTCCCAGTGACCGGCGACGTCGACAACCCAATGCTGTCCCGTAGCCTGCTGTTCATAATGTCCCTGGTCCTCAGAGGTGGTATACGAATCATCTACAATGGATCCACCGATACCGCCGTTTTCGCCATCGTTAATAATCCAAGCGTAGGCGGCGTCGGATGAATCGAAGGGCCCTACCATAGTACCACCATGATTGACCCAGAAACGAGGATGACGCGTGTATACCACGTTCGGTACCCAGACCTGGCTGTAGCCGGTTTCCCAGTGGCCCTGCTCGGCAACCCATTTCTTCTGGCTACCGCTGTTGGAAGAGGAATTATTGCTGCCGGAACCCTGTGAATTGCCGGAATTCTGCTTCGAGTCGGAGGAGTTTCCCTTGCTGTCAGACTTCGACGAGTCGGAAGACTTGTTATCCTCTTTCTTGGAGTCATCGGACTTCTGGTCCTTGTCGTCGGATTCTTTCTTCTCCTCGGACTTGGCTCCAGAGGCCTGCGCCGCCTTTTCTTCGCTTGGCTTCTTTTTGTCTTTATTCTTTACCGCTGTGGCAGCCCTTTCCGTAGAGCCGCTTCCTTGCTTTGCAACGCCGGCGCATCCAAGTTGAGGTGCCGAAAGGCACACCAGAAGCGCAACGATAATAGCCTTTGTTCTCACACCGATCTCCCCGTCCATGAAACCGGGCGTTGGACACCAGCCGATATCCAACGCCCGGCTCGCTTTTACATCTGCTCGCGGCGCTTCTTTTGATCGAGGAAGACGCCGGCCGCCACGAGGACGGTACCGCCGATGGCGAACGTCTCGCCGATGAGTCCCGCGCGGTCACCGGTCTGGGCGAGGCTGCCGGGCTGGGCGGTATCCTTGCCGGCGAGGTGCTTTGGGGTGTATGCCGCCTGTTGCTTTGCGGCCTCCTCTGCCTCCTGTCGTGCAATCTCATCGGAAAGCTTCTGCTCCGCTGCGATGCGGTTGGACTTCGCCAACTTGTAGGCGGCGAGTGCCGCATCGTAGCCGGACTGGAGCCCGTCCACCGCGGCCTGCTTCTCGTCCAGGATTGCCTTGGCGGGCGCGACCTTGGCACGTGCCTCGCCGGCGGCGGCGAAAAGCGCGTTGAGGGCGTCATCCGCGTTCACATCATGGCCGGAAGCGACCGCCGCGCCGGCATCGATGGAGTTCAGCTTCGACAGCTTGGCGTCTGCCTGCGCCTTCGCCTGCTCGGCGGCGGAGACCAGGGACTCGGCGGCGATGGTATCCGCCTTCGCGGCATCAAGCGCGGCCTTGGTGTCATTGACGGCCTTTACTGCATCCTGCTCGCGCTGCTGTGCCTCTGCGAGCTTCGCGGCAAGGCCGGTGAGGATGTCGAGGTTCGACTGTGCGTCCTCGAGATCGGTCTGGGAGCCGGTAAGCCTGTCGGCGGCAACGCCGGTGTCGGCCTTTGCGGCATCGACGGCACGCTGGGCATCCGCGAGGGCGCGTGCGGTGGCGTCCGCCTTTTGCTCGGCGGCGGCGAGGACGGTCGCCTTCTCGACCTGATCGGCTACCGCCGCGTCATGGACGCTCTTTGCTGTATCGACCGCCTTCTTGGCGTCGGCGACGTCCTGGAAGAACTTCGCGAGGTCGGCGTTCGCATCGTCCACGCCCTGCTGCTTAGCAGCGGTGTCCGCCTTGGCGGAATCCAACTTAGACTGTGCGGTCGTTACGGCTGCGTTGGCAGCATCAAAGGCGACCTGCTTCTGCTGGACGGTCGACTTTGCCGTATCGACTGCCGCGTTGGCGGCATCGAGGTCCGATTTCGCCGCATCAAGCTCGGTCTGGGCATCCGTGACGCCCTGCTGCTTGGCGGCGATATCAGCCTTGGTGGCATCGACGGCACGCTGGGCATCGGCAACACCCTGCTTTGCGGCATCGACACCTGCCTGTGCGGCATCCACCGCGACCTGCTTCTGCTGGACGGTTGCGGCGGCGCCGGCGGCTGCCTGCTTCTTGGATGCGAGATCGGCCTTGGCTACGTCGAGTGCGCTCTTGGCGTTCTTGAGGCCGTTGATATAGGAGGTCAGCTTCTGCTCGTACTCGTCGACGGACATGGGATTCATGTTCCAGCCTGAACCTGCCCAACCAAGGTTTGCGGTATCGAGGCTGTCGGTCTGCCAGCCGTTCAAGGTTCCCTTGCTGCAGACTGCCATGCCCATATAGCCGATTTCGGGGCTGATGACATGCAGGTAGTGACCGACGGTTGCGGGATATCCGGCAACCTTGAAGTGCTGGTTGACATAGGATTCAATCCCGCTATGCGTCTTGTAGAAATCTACGGCATCCTTACCGGTTAGACCGGTGACGCCATAGAGCTCCTGAACCGCCTGATCGAAGAAAGCCTTTTCTTGGTCAACCCACTGCGGTTTCGGATCGGTTCCATAATTCCATGCGAGGTTTTCGGTCGTATCGAACTGCATGGAATGTCCAAACTTGACATCGGAATAGTTTGCGTTGGCTATCGCCGCTGCAATGAGCTTATAGGTGACCTGGAGTTCGGAGAGACCGACGGACTTGCGATACTCGTTGATGGACTTCATGTACGGGATTGCCGCGAGCATGTTGTCGAGACTGGTCGCATCGAGGCTGTTTCCGACCTCGGTGTAGTCCTTGTGTGTACAGTTCTGGATGATCTCGATGGCTGAATCGGCACCCATGGCCTTGAA
Organism: Collinsella sp.; assembly: GCA_014871655.1. GTDB lineage: Bacteria > Actinomycetota > Coriobacteriia > Coriobacteriales > Coriobacteriaceae > Collinsella. Next base: position 5,607 of record WGSK01000008.1, read on the forward strand.
GAAGCCGATGGCTCCCTGCTTGAGTTGTGCGTCGGCGGAGTCGAGTTTCGCCTGTGCCTCGTCGACCTTCTGCTGCGCGGCGGTCACGGCGGCGTCTGCGGTATCCTTTGCGGCCTTGGCGTTCGCAAGCTCTACGTCGGCGGCTGCCTTGGCGGACTCGGCGTCCTTGACAGCCTGCTTCGCGGCGTCCAGCTTGGCGACGGCGTCGGCATTCGCCTGCTTAGCCGCATCGAGGTCGGCGTTCGCGGCATCGAGAGCGGACTGGGCGGCGTTCACACCGGATTCGGCATCGGCCGCGGCCTGCTGCTTTACGGAGAGAGCCGTCTGGGCATCATTCAGGTCGGCTTGTGCCGTTGCCGCAGCGGACTGTGCCTGCTCGAGCTCGGACTCGCACTGGGATTGTGCCGCTCGTGCGACAGCGAGGGCTGCCTCTGCGTCCGCGACCTTCTGTTTTGCCGCATCGTACTCCGGACCGCTGGCGCCTGCCTCCGCTGCGGCGAGGTCGGCTTTCGCCTGCTCATAGGCGGCGCTGGCTGCTGCGGCCTTCGCATCCGCCGCGTCCTTGTTCTGCTGGGCTGCGGCGAGGACGGCATCGGCGGAATCCTTTGCAGACTGGGCCGCAACCAGCTTGGACTGGGCATCGGCAAGCGTCGCGTTGGCGTTGTCGAGATCGGCCTGTGCCCTGTCCACGGCAGCCTGGGCGTCGCGCACGGCCTGCTCGGCGGCACTGATTGCCTCCGGGGTGGCGCTTACGGCATCGGCCTTGGCCTTATCGAGGGCATCCTTGGCATTCTGGGCCGCCTTGATGGCGGACTGGTACGCTTCGTCCTTCTCGGATGCATCCGCCTTGGCGTCTGCGAGACCCGCCTTCGCCTGCTCGAGGTCCTTGCCGGCGGCATCGGCGGCGTCCTTGCCCTCTGCGACCTGACGGGCGTACTCGTCCATTGCCGCTCGGTCGGCTGCCGTGCCGGCGCTGACTGCCGAATCGTAGGATGCCTTGGCCTGGTCGCGGGCGGAAGCCGCCTCGTTGTAGGGACCGGCGGCCTCATCGTAGGATGCCTTGGCGGCGTCCTCCTTCGCCTTCGCCTCGTCGACTGCCTTCTGCAGGTCCGCGATGGTCTGTGCGGCGGATTTCGCGCCGGTACCGGATGCCGCGCCGGCGTGGGCGGCAATCGGCGACATCACGGCGGGGTGCTGCGAGCCCCCGTCACCGGTCTGGGCGAATGCCGTGAACGGTGAGATGAGGCTCGATCCGGTCATGGCGGCCATGGTCGCCGCGGTGACAGTCAGACGCGCGATCCCCTTCGGAGTGTGAATCTTTTTGTTTGGCAGTGCGGCGAAGTGATCGCCACCGGCAGCGAAATGCTTTCCCTGAGTCATTGTGCTGTTCCATTCCTTTTCCGTGCCCTATCCGACTGGGCATCAGAGTGCTTTCCAATAGAGATGATTATGCGCCTTAACTGGGATTATTGTATATAGTCCGTTGGCATAAATACAACAATCCATGACTCTTTTTGTCATGGATATCTCGCCGCTACAACAATCCTTTGGTCTACGCTGCAAAGAACTCAGATCAGAGTCTGGTTTCTCACAAGAGCAATTTGCGAACCGCATTGACATGGACAGGTCTTACTACGCCTCGATAGAGGTCGGGCGAAGAAATGTCAGTCTTTCTAACCTCTCTAAAATTGCCAATGGATTCAACATATCAATTGCTGCACTTATGACTGGTGTATCCGATAAATCGGATTAGTCCATCAATCAGCGAACGAAGTGAGCGAATAAATCGGCGGCGTAGCCGGCGGCAAGGACACGGTACGTGGCCGCGCAGCGAGCTCCGCGAGCGAAGGGGACGGCATCGCCGTCCCTATTTCTTTTTAATCTATTTCTCTATTAATTGGTTTCACCAAACTGGGTATTACACAAGCTTCTGAGCAGGCTTTTTATCAAATAATTCAAAGCTACCGAATCATCAAAATGGTGAAATTATTTACCCAAAAGAGGGAAGCACATCACCAAAATGGAACCGACCAACAGCTGTTGAAAACTTTTATCCCCAAAATGGTGATTTCCTGTTTTCAGTGGAAAACTCGGGAAGTCATAATATTTACTTACCAGATTTACAAACGAAAGCGGTTCTTAGTCCCAAAACCAGAACAGGTCAGAAGCAAAAATAACTCCTGACCTGCGATTTTCCTGGTGCCCCCGGGCGGATTCGAACCGTCGACACCCGCTTTAGGAGAGCGGTGCTCTATCCCCTGAGCTACGGAGGCATGTTGTACTAGTGTAGCAGATTTGCCCCTTGGCCATGTAGCGCATGGCCACTCATCAAGAAGGCTCTGCAGCGAATTATCGCCGTAGAGCCTTCTCAATAACGGAAAATTATAACCCAGAATAACGCAAAATAATGGGATGGGGTTTCCTCTAACCACATGTAAGGGAAATTCCATCCCGGTATTCGGCTAAAAAATGGGACAAGCTTTCCCAACTGGCGCTCAAAAGGAAAATGCATCCCGGAATGAGAACGAATTCCGGGATGCATTTTCCGCCATCTATCGCAGACGACTAGTCGCCTTTGTGAAAGAGGCTTTTGATGGCAGCAGGGATGCTCTTGGCGCCCTTGGTCGTTACGTCGATAAAGTCGGGCGAACGCACGAGTCTATCCTCGTCCACGTACTTGCGCACAGCGCGCAGCGTCTCTTTGTCGTCGCGCGTCGAAAACGTAAAGTGACCGTTGTCCTTGGTGAAGATGGCAAAACGCGTGATCTTCTTGGTGCCGCGTAAAACCTCGGCGGCAATATAGTCGACCTCGTCCCACGGGATTTGAATATAATCCTCGGGATTGCGCTCGTTGTAATACTCGAACGCCTTATTGCCCACCATCACGTTACCGTGGCTGGTAAGCCCCATCAGGCAGGTTGCCGGCGTTGCCAGATCGACCGTGCTGTTCTGAGATTGCGCCATGCGCGCCTCGCCCTCCAAATAAAACAATCGGACCGCATCCAGTGTACCCACCGGGTGCGGTCCGTTTCAATGGCTCAAAAGCCCTTGCCTAGCAATTCTCGGTCTTAAGCCGAAACGTGCTTACATGAAGCCGCAGAAGCGACCGATGATGCCGACGGCGAAGAGAGCCAGGATGATGACGATCGGGCTGACCTTCTTCTTGAGGAGCTTGCAGACCAGCAGGGTCAGGCACACGGCGGCAAGGCCGGGGATGAGCTGATCGAGGTTGGCCTGAAGCGTGGTGACCTTCATCTGATCAAGGGCGGTAGCACCGACGGAGTTGTACATCGTCAGCGCTTCCTTGATACCCTCGGAACCGGAGGGCAGGCTAGCCCAGTCGATAAAGGCGCCAGCAGACTGCTTGACCGTGGAGACGATCGGGGTGAAGGAAATGGACACCCAGCGCTCGACCAGGGCGCCGATGATGAACATACCCAGGATGGAAGCGCCCTCGGTGACCTTGCCCATCAGACCACCGGAGAGGTCCTTGGCGATGGAGGAGCCGACCTTGTAGCCAAACTCCTGCGTGTACCACAGGAAAGCGTAACGGATGATGTTCCACGCGAAGAAGAACAGCAGCGGACCGACGATGCTGCCGGACATGGCCAGGGAAGCGCCCAGAGCGCCCAGAATCGGGCGAAGGGTGAACCAGAAGACGGGGTCACCGACGCCGGCGAGCGGGCCCATCATACCGACCTTGACGCCCTGGATGGCGACGTCATCGATCGGAGCACCGTGGGCGCGCTCCTCCTCGAGGGCGAGGGTAACGCCAATGACGGGGGCGGAAACATAGGGGTGGGTGTTATAGAACTCCAGGTGGCGCTTAAGAGCGGCAATCTGGTCATCCTTGCTGGTGTAGAGCTTCTTGATCGCAGGGATCATTGCGAAGCACCAGCCGCCGTTCTGCATACGCTCGTAGTTCCACGAGCCCTGAAGGAACTGGTGACGGAAGCAAACCTTCTTGCGGTCAGCCTTGGTGAGCTGAATCTTGTTCTCTGCCATATGTATCACTCCCCTCCTACTCGTAATCGTTCAGAATGTCGCCGAGCGGGTCGCCGGAGCCACCGCCCATGCCGCCACCCTGCTTGGCCAGATCCTTAAGGCCAAGGTAGATGAGGGCAAGGGAGATGCCGATGAGACCAAGGGCGATCAGCGTGAGCTGAGGGATGGCAGCAAGGACAAAGCCGAGGACGAAGAACGGCCAGGTCTCCTTGGTGGCCATCATGTTGATGACCATGGCGTAACCGACGGAAGCGACCATGCCGCCGCCGACAGCCATGCCGCCGGACAGCCAGTCGGGCATAGCGTTAAGCGCGTTGGTAACGGCCTCGGCCGGGATGACGCACAGAAGCACTGCCGGGATGGCGATACGAAGGCCCTGCATGAGGATGGCAGCATACTGCCAGCGCTCGATGCCGGAGAAGTCGCCCTTCTCGGCGCAACCGTCCATGGCGTGAGCGATAGCGGTAGCAATGGTACGGCAGATCATGGTCAGGAACAGACCAGCAACCGACAGCGGGACGGCGACGGCGATAGCGGTGGTAACGGCCTTGGCCGAATCGGTGGCGCCACCGTTGAGGGCGAGCACCATGATGATCGAAGAAGCGACCGAGGCCAGAGCGGCGTCAGGCGCGACAGCGGCGCCGACGTTAGCCCAGCCAAGGGCCATCATCTGGAGCGAACCGCCCAGGAGGATACCCTCCTGAAGGTGACCGGTTACGAGACCGATAAGCGTACATGCCACGAGCGGCTGATGGAACTGGAACTCATCCAGAATGCCTTCCATACCGGCAAGCAACGCGACAATCGCAACAAGCAGAATAGTGATTGCAGACATGTATCGGACCCTCCTTTACTATGCTTGAGCGGCCAGTTCGGCCTTAGCTTTCTTCAACATGGCGTCGAGATCCTCGGAGGAATCCGAAGGAACCTTGCGGACCTCGAACTTGACGCCCTTGGCCTTGAGAGCCTCGAGAGTCTTAACGTCGTCATCGCCCATAGCGACGGCATTGGTGACGACGACCTTGCCCTTGGAGTGAGCCATGGAACCGATGTTGACTTCCTTGATGTCGACGCCGGCCTCGATGGCCTTGAGCAGATCCTGCGGGTTCTCAAAGAGCAGCATGGCCTTGGTGTCACCAAAGCGCGTGTCCTTGACGACCTCGGCCATCTTCTTGATGGGCACGACGTTGGCATGGACTCCCGGAGGGGCAGCCTGCTCGATCATGGTCTTGCGGAGCTCGTCGTGAGCAACGCCGTCGGAAACCACGATGATGCGGTTGGGGTTGATCTGCTTGGTCCACGTGGTGGCCACCTGACCATGAAGCAGACGGGTGTCGATACGGACGTGGGCGATCTTGATGTGCCCATCGCCGATGACCGTTCCCGGAGGGATGGCGCCTGCAGGAGCAGCGGCGGCCGCAGCCGGCTTCTTCTCCTCGGGCTCCAGAGACTCGGGCTTGACACGCACGCCAGCCTTAGCCTCAGTCACGAGATGTTTTGCGATCGCATGTGCAGTGTTCTTTGCGTCAAAGCGCTGCGAATATGCCTCGATGAGCATAGGCAGGTTGACACCGGTGACGATAGCCCAGGAATCGTGGCCCTCGATGAGCCCGCTGATCTGGTTGAACGGCGTGCCGCCCCACAGATCAACGAGGAAGAGCACCTGCTCCTGGTCTTCGAAGGAAGCGATTGCTTCCTCGACCTTGGCACGGAAATCGTCGGGGCCCATGCTCGGCTCGAGCGAGACCACGGCAACAGACGGCTGATCGCCAAAGACCATCGAGCCCGTCTGCTTGATTCCAGCTGCCAAGTCCCCGTGGCTAGCAAGAACAATACTTACCATCACATAACCTCCTTTTTGTCTACGTATTTCCTACACGATATGAAAAGAGTATACCTGTTTGGATTGTGGAATTATAGCTAAATTCGCAAAAGGTTGGATTATTTGTTTAAACGTCTAAGTTTGTTACAAATTGATTACGTTGCTGGTTTACAGCTTATTGCCTGCTAAAACGTGATTTGCTGATTGCTTTCAAAGACATATAAAGGTGCACTGTTCGTTAAGACCGCTTTTAGGTGGATCCCAATGCGTCTGCGTGCCGCCATTTTGTTTAAACAGACATGGCTTGACTAACCGAAGCAAATATGTTTAGAACTCTAGCCCATGCAGTCATTGGATGTTAGGCGATGTGGAGAGGGTTGGCGGCGTCAACGGCATCGGGGACGTCGGAGAGGCCGTCAGGAGCAGCGTCTGCCGGGTCCTCGTCGGGGGTCTCGATCTGCTTGATCATGACCTCTTGGCCCTGCAGCAAATAGGTCTCGCCGCTACCGCAATGGGGACAGGTCTTGCCGTGCTCGACCGTCGCGTAGTCGCGGCCGCACGCCTCGCAATGCGTCACGGCCTCGACAGGCTCCACGATAAGCTCCGCGCCCTGCGTGATAGGCTTTTTATCCGCCGCCCAGCGCCAAGCGTCGAGCAGCAGGTCGGGAACGACGCCCGAGACCTCGCCCAGCAGCAGCGTGACGCTCGAAACGCGACGCACGCCATTGGCGCGCGCCACGTTCTCAACATCGCGAATAATGTGATACACAATCCCTAATTCATGCAAGTCGAAACCCTTTCTGCAGAGGTTGATTCGATGCAAACTCAAAGCAAGGGAACGGCGAAATCTAGTCTGCGCCGTCCCCTTACCCGCCATGGTTACCTATTTACGACCGAACTTGATTTTGATTGCACGCTTTAAAGCATACTTGCCGAGACTTGGGAGCTTTTGCTCGTATTTGACCATCGTTGAGCACTCGGGACGGTCGCGATCCAGACGGATGGCGTCAAACGCGCACTTGGTGGTGCACAGGCCGCAGCCAATGCACTTGTTGGGGTCGACGATCGAGGCGCCGCAGCCCAGGCAGCGGGCGGTCTCGGCGCGCACCTGCTCCTCGGTAAAGGTCTCAACATACTCGCTAAACGGCGCAGCCTTCTCGCGTTCGCGGTCCACATGCGCAACCTCGCGGCTCGCGTTGTCGTAGCTCTCGAGCACAACGTCGTTGCGGTCGAGCGCGGTGTAGCGGCGCTGGTTGCGGCCGATGGTGAGCGTGGAGCCCGGCTGCACAAAGCGATGGATGGACACCGCGGCCTCGTGGCCGGCGGCGATAGCGTCGATGGCAAAGCTGGGGCCGGTGTAGACGTCGCCGCCCACAAAGATGTCTGGCTCGGCGGTCTGGTAGGTCTGGGGATCGGCAAGGGCACCCTGGCCGCGGCCGAGCTCCACCTTGGAGCCAGCCAGCAGGTCGCCCCACACAATGGACTGGCCAATCGACATGACGACACGGTCGGCATCGACACGGCGCAGATCGTTCTCGTCGTACTCGGGCGCAAAACGGCCTTCGTCGTCAAAGACACGCGTGCAGCGCTTGAAGGTGATACCGCACACACGACCGGCCTCGTCCAAGTGAATCTCCTTGGGGCCCCAGCCACAGCTGATGTGAGCGCCGTCCTCAACGGCCTCGCGACGCTCCTCCTCGCTGGCGGGCATCTGGGCCTCGCTCTCCAGGCAGAACATCTCAACATGCTCAGAGCCCAGACGGCAGGCGTTGCGGGCAACGTCGATGGCCACGTTGCCGCCGCCCACCACAATGGTGCGGCCGGGCAGCGCGTCGATCTTGCCACTGTTGACCTCGCGCAAAAAGTCGACGGCCACGGCCACGTCCTCGGCATCCTCACCCGGAATACCGGCGAGGCGGCCGCCCTGGCAGCCAATGGCAACGTAGAAGGCCTTAAAGCCCTGCGCGCGCAGCTCGTCGAGCGTCACGTCTCGACCGACTTCCACGCCATAGCGGAACTCGGCACCCATCAGGCGAATGACCTCGACCTCGGCCTCGATAACATCCTTCTGCAGCTTAAAGCTGGGAATACCGTAGGTGAGCATGCCGCCCGGGTGCTCGTTCTTCTCGAATACGACGGGCTTGTAGCCCTTCTCGGCCAGATAGAAGGCACAGGACAGGCCGGCCGGACCGGCACCGATAATGGCAATCTTCTGATCGAAGCCGCCAGCGCGCGTCGGCGTCACCACAGGTGGGACATAGCGGGTCGCGGCATCCAGATCGCGCTGGGCGATGAACTTCTTGACCTCGTCGATGGCCACGGCGGCGTCCACACGGCCGCGGGTGCAGGCATCCTCACAGCGGCGGTTGCACACACGGCCGCAGATAGCGGGCAGCGGGTTCTCGCGCTTAATGAGTGCTAGGGCCTCGTCATAGCAACCCTGAGCCGCGAGCTTCAAATAGCCCTGAACGGCAACGTGCGCGGGGCAGGCCGTCTTGCAGGGAGCGGTGCCGGACTCATGCGTCTCGATACGGTTGTCGTTGCGGTAGTTGGGCGACCACTTGGTGTGATCCCATTTGGTGGCGTCGGGCAGCTCCTGGCGCGGATACTCGGGCACCTGTCCGCCGGCCTTTTTGCTGCAGAGCTTCTGGCCGAGCTTGGCGGCGCCGGCCGGGCACACCTCAACGCAGCGACCGCAGGCAACGCACTTGTCCTTCTCGACCTTGGCGACATAGGCCGAGCGCGACAGGTTGGGCGTGTTGAACAGCTGAGAGGTGCGCAGGGCATAACACACGTTGACGTTGCAGTTGCAGATAGCGAAGATCTTGTTCTCGCCGTCGATATTGGTGATCTGGTGCACAAAGCCGTTGTCCTCGGCCTGGCGCAGGATGTCGTAGACCTCGTCGCGCGTCACGTAATGGCCGCGGTCGGTCTCAACCACATAGTCGGCCATATCGCCCACGGCAATGCACCAGTCGGCGGGGTCGTCGGCGCAGCCCTCACCCATCACGCGACGGCTCGCGCGGCAGCTGCAGGTGCTAGCGGCATATTTGCCATCGTATTTGTCGAGCCAATGCTCGATATGCTCGATCGGCACCGACGTGCTCGCGGCATCGATAGCCTTCTCGACCGGAATGACATGCATGCCGATGCCGGCACCACCGGGCGGCACCATCGGCGTGGCCTTTGACAGCGGTCCCTTGGACGCCTGCTCAAAGAACTTGGCATAGACCGGGTGCTCCTCGAGCTGGCTCACGCGCATGTTGAGGAACTCGGCAGAACCCGGCACCAGCATGGGCAGCATCCATTGCTTGGCGCGCTCAGGGTTTTCCCAGTTGTACTCGAGCAGACCCGTGTAGCTCATGTCGTCGAGCATCTTCTCGATATCGGCTTCGGGCATGCCGGTGAGCTTGACCATCTCGGGAAGCGTATAGGGACGGCGCATCTTCATCTTGCAGAGCACTTCGGCCTGCTCGTCGGTTGCGGCCTCGGCAAACGACCAGTACTCGTAGCCCAGCAGCTCATCGCGATGCAGCAGACGGTTTGTGCAGTGCTCGCACAGCTTGACGATGGCCTCGCGCGGATGCTTCGGCAGCGGCGGCACGAACTCCGAACCGATGTCGGGCTCGGTGTAGCTAATCCCCGGTCCGTTGAGAATCATGGTTGTCCCTTCTCTTGCCACAGCCCGGCGGGACCGCGGCGCCCCTCTTTTTTTTGCAGGCCGGGCATGCCCCCATGCCGTTCACCCGCCATTGTTGACATTGTGTCAAAAATAGTATTGACGAACCGTCAACAATATTCAAGACTGTTAGGCGAACGGTCAGGCAAAAGAGGATGAAAGGCGGCAAAACATGGGCAACAACACAGCAGGTACCTCTGTGGTCGATGCCGTCCCCGCATCCGATAGCGCGGCAAAGCGCCTGACGGGCGACGAACGCCGTCGCGAGATCCTCGATGCCGTGCGCACCGTAAGCTCCGAGCTGGGCGTGTCCCACCTATCGGTATCGGCCGTGACCAAGCGAGCCGGCTGCACGCGTTCATTGTTCTACCACTACTTCGCCGACATGGACGCCGCCGTCACCGCCGTCATGGACGAGGCAATCGACGGTTTTATCTCCGAGCTCGAGCAGTGGAATGCCAACCGCACCGTCGGCGATATCGAAGGCGCGCTCGACACCATCGCCCCGCTCTTTAAGCGCCTGGTCGCCAGCGGCCACGAGCTGCCGAGCACGCTCACCTCGAGCAGCGGCGCGCTCTACGGCGGCTTTTTGCACAACGTGGTCCAGCGCGTGGCGCAGTATATCTGCGACACCACCGTAGTGGATTTTGTCGCCCATCATGAGCTACGCATCGACCATGTCTACGAGACGTTCTACACCCTCATCATGGGTCTTTTGATGTATATCCGCACGCACCCCGATGTGCCCGACGAAACGGTCAAGGAAATCATCGCCTCGACACTCCACATCGAGGGCTATACCGCCAAGTATCCGGAGCGCAAGCCCCAGAACTGACGACATTTGGCCAAACTGCCCGCGATCAGAAGAGGGGCCGCGGGCGTGTGAAAGGAGAGCAGCATGCTGTTCGATGTTTGGGGTAGCGATACCCTTATCCACTGGGCCGGCTGGGCCATGGTCTTTATTGGCCTCATCGTGCTCAACGAGGTCGGCCGCCGCACTAAGCTGGGCGCGGCAATCATCTTTGGCGTGGCTCCGCTGGCCATGACCATCTACTGCGTCGCCATCGCCGTCGGCGTTTCGCAGGGTGCCGAGTGGGCGCTCACCAACCCCACCCATGTGTACCAGAACAGCTGGTTCCACTACGCCAAGGTGTACGCGGCGCTGGCCGGTTGCTGGGGCTTCATTGCCATTAAGTACCAGTGGGGCAAGATCGGCAAGGCGCACTGGTTCCGCGCGTGGCCGTTTGTGATCGTCGCCATCAACATCATGATCGCCGTCGTGTCCGACTTTGAGAGCGCCTATCACTTCTTTGTCCTGGGCGAGTCCACCTGGGTCACCTCCGAAGGTGCCACGCAGCTGGCCGGCTGGAACAACGTGTTCAACGGTATCGCGGGCATCATCAACATCTTCTGCATGACCGGTTGGTGGAGCGTCTACGCCTCCGAGGACAAGACCGACATGCTGTGGCCCGACATGACCTGGGTCTACATCATCGCCTACGATATCTGGAACTTCTGCTACACCTACAACTGCCTGCCCACCCACTCCTGGTTCTGCGGCTTTGCGCTGCTGCTGGCGCCCACCGTCGCCGCCTTTATCTGGAACAAGGGCGGCTGGATTCAGAACCGCGCCTTTACGCTGGCCATTTGGTGCATGTTTGCCCAGGTGTTCCCGTACTTCCAGGAGGAGTCCATCTTTGTGACCCACTCCACGCTCGACCCCGGCGCCGCTACCGCGGTCTCGATCGCTGCGCTGATCGCCAACGTCGCCGCGATCATCTACATCGCCTACCGCGCCAAGAAGCTCGGCCGCAATCCCTACAAGCAGGATGTCTTTGAGGGCACCAGCGATTGGGAGAAGGCTACTGCTCGCCGCGCCAAGGTTGATTACGCGCACGCCGAGTAACGCGCCTGACGCAAGCACCGCTTGAACACGAAGCAGCATAGCCGGCTCCGCGCAACTCAACGCATTGTAGAGCCCCCGGAATGTGATTCGTTCGCGTTCCGGGGGCCTTTTGCCGCCGCGAGGATGCGGCCGAACGATGCGCTCGAGTTAAATCGGATCTTATATTTCGCACGCGCTTTATATGGCTCCATTTTTGGGTACAGTGTTGTCCCGATATTGAGCTTGGGGGATATATGAAAGATGAGACGATGGGCCAAGAGGATGCGGCCCAAGATGCAGAAGCTTGCGCTGAGGCCTTGGAGAGCTTAGACCGGATTTCACTCGATGAGATTGCGTTTGACGATTCGGGCGTTGATGTGCAGGATGAGCCGGAAACCGAGGCGCAATCCGATGATCAGGATGCAGGCGACGTTGAGCCTGCCGAGGATGAGGCAGATCACGAAGACACCGAAAGCGAGGCCGGCAACCAGCCCGAATCCGACACGGGCGAGGAAACCGTCTTGCTCGACAGCTTACCGGCCGAGGATTCGCTGACCCGCGAGCTTCCTGGCCTGGGTTCCGCACCAGCCGTGGACGAGACCATCGCCATGGGCGATATTCCCCTGCCATCCGTTCCCTCGGCACGCGAGGCCGAGGTTCGCCATCGCAAGATGTCGCCCAAGCGCCGCAACCTGATGGTTGCCGGCGTTGTGGCCGTCGCGCTCGTCGCCGGCGGCGCAGGCTACGCGGCCTGGAACGGATACCGGCAAGAGCAGGCTGCCATCACCGCCGCCAATGCCCACACGATGATGTCAGTGCAGATTGGCGTGCATGCCGCGGGCCTCGACTGTTCTACCGGCTCCAAGATTCCCGTACAGGTGAGTGGTCAGGACGCTGATGGCTCCTCCGTGAGCGAAACGCTCTATGTTGACGAGCACGGCCGCGGCATCAAACTGCTGCCTGGCGATTACACGCTCTCCATCGCTGCCTCCCCCATCGCGGCCGACGGCACCATCTATACCGTCCCGACCACCAAGACGCAGGTCACCGTTAAGAGTGATGAACAGGATTTAAGTGCCCAGGCTACCTTTAAGCTCAAGGTGCCTTCGGCCGACACGGTAACCGACGACCAGATCGATGCCGCCGCCAAGTATGCCGAGGAGGGCGGTGCGAGCTCCGCCGCCACCGCCAAGGTACTCCAGCAGGCGGCAACCGCGCGGCGCGACGCCGCCGTCAATGCCGTGAGCGCGCAAAAGGCACAGGCGTCCCGTGATGCTGACGCTCGCCACAAGGCAACCGACCTCTACCAGCTCGATATTCCCGTCGAGTGGTACGGCAAGGTCGCAACTTGGCAAAACGGAAGCACGCTATGCATCTATCTGGGCGACGACGCCAATACGCCGCTCGTGACACTCGTCGCGGTGCGCGAGGGCGAGAGCTTTACGCCCGATGAGGGCGATACGGTTTTGGGCGCGGCCAATCTAGGCAACGGTTATACCGTCTACGCCAGCGGCCCCGTCTATCCGTACGTGGTGCCCCAGACCATCAACGGACGGACGCAGAACCCCGTGTCAACCTACCCCATGGACACGGCCATTGAGCTTGTCGAGCTTACGACCGGCAACCGCTACACCTATAGCCAGATCAAGAACGTACTGGTCGGCAAAGACGGCAAAGCCGACGCCGCGACCAAACTCGAGACCGACTACCTCGCCCAGATTCTCCTGCCGAGTATCAAAGCCCAGGACTAGCCTGGCGCAGCAAGGTGCTCCCCAACCGTGATGAAGGAGCCAGGAGGTCCTGATCCCACAGGTCCATAGATGATTAGGCAAGGAGCCACTTCCATGCGGGCACAACGTGGACCACACCGTGCTCGCATGGAATATCGGTCTGTTCATCCATGGTAACGATTGCCGACTCGCCAAGATCGAACTGGGCCATCGAGGCATCAAGCGCGGCAATTTCGCGCTCGCGCGTTTTCTCACTTGCCATATCCGCACTTACCTGAATCAGGCTATAAGCCCGCATGAGAAGCGCGTCCCCAGCCACAAAGTCCACCTCATGGCTTTTGCTCTTCTCTTTGATCAGCAGGCGGCAGACCGAGCCGGTCCTCACCGCGGGAGTCCTTCTTCTTAGCGCATTGAACACTGCGGTCTCGAGCCTCTGGCCCTGGTCCAATGCCGATGCCGGAGAGAATGCTCCAAACATCGCAGGGTCGACAGCGTAGACCTTAGACGCAGACCGCATGTTATTTGCCAGTGAACGCGTGAACTCCGGCACAGAAAATAACAGGTAGGCGTCCTCATAATACTCAAGTAAATCGCTGAGCGAATTACGACTGACGGGTATCTGTCTGCTCTTGAACTCGTTGTACACTTTGTTCACTGACAGCTCTCGTCCCGAAGATGCCATACACCGCGTCAAGAACAGCGATGCCAGGCGAGGGTTCTTGACGTCGTAACGTTCAACGACGTCCATGGCGACCGTTCGCGAAGCATATTCCTGTAGCAGCTGAATCGCGTCTGCAGGCGTCTGCTCAAGTGTCGCGATGAATCCCCCTCGTTCAAGATACCCGATCAGATGATGCCGAAGCAGCGCCGCATCGCTCGGAGAAAAGGTCGAATCTGGCTCGGGAACGCTCCCCGTCTTATATCGAACGTATTCCGAAAAACTCAACGGAAAAAGCTCTCGCACAAGGGAACGACCCCTGAACTCGCTCTTAAGTTCTGAGGACAGCATCTTAGAAGAAGATCCCGTCACATAGACGGTCGCTTTCTCCGTATCGACTACACGCCGCAGAAACGCACCCCATTCGGGGATTTCCTGGATCTCGTCAAAGAAAATGTAAGCGCCCTCGGTTCGAGCAACAGGATACAGCGCATAGAACGTGTCGAGCACGTCCGCCAGCAGCGATGGCTCATACGGGCGCAAGCGCTCATCCTCAAAATTGAAGTAAAGCATCCGGTCAAGCTCGACGCCCCGGCTCTGAAGCCGCCGCATCTCCTGATACAGGCGATACGTCTTTCCACAACGGCGGGCCCCCACAATCACATTTACGATGTTGTCGCGCTTTGGCTCCTGTGGGTTTCCTAGATCAAGGTCTCGCTCAAAGACCTGCGGAACCCCCTGCTGTTCAAAGTCCTTTATTTTCTGGGCGATCAAGTCGTTGAATGCCATGATTCTCCAATCTTGCTCTCTAGCTAATCAAAATTGTAGCGATTCTTGATTAATTAGAGAGCAAGATTGTGTGTAGCTTGATTAACACTTAAGCAAGTTTTATCACCGTTATTGCTCCGAAGGATATCGAGTGGCTAAGAGGACAACCGAGCTCGAATGCGACTCCCCGAGCAGCCAATTTGGCAGTCAATTTGGGACGGGGCTTTTTTGACTACCCTCCCCCTGCAGAAAAATCCCTAACGCAGTTGCGGTGAAATAGGGACTGTTTTTGCTGGTCAAACCACAAAACAGTCCCTATTTCACCGCAACTTATTGGTGGCCTTTTGGATGGCACTCAGCGCCACGGATCGGCTTCGAACAGCGGCTCGCGCTCGGGGCGGCGATCGCTGTAGGGATCGTAGCCGTCGTCGTCCTCGTTCTCGGCACGGATGTAGGGGTCGCGCGGCTTGGATGCCGGTTTAGGCGCAGGCTTGGGTGCGGCGGGTACGGCATCGGTCGCCGGCGTATTCGTCTTGTTCTCGTCTTTCATCTGCATAGCTCCTTGCCATGTACTCACGTTCAACACCATCGATTGTCGCACGAAAAAGGGCGGCGGACCCAATTGGATCCGCCGCCCTTGGCGTTCGGCTCAAAAGGCAGAATTTAAGGCATGGCCCAAAATCTACTCGGCGTCGGGGACCTCGTAGGTGGCCGCCGGCGTGTTGTCGCACACGACGGTAAAGCCGCCGTCCTTGTCGGCATCGACCGTCACCTGATCGCCCTCGCGCACCGTGCCGTCGATGATGGCGGCGGCGATGGCGTCCACGACCTCGCGCTGGACCAGGCGCTTGAGCGGACGGGCACCGAACACGGGGTCCAGGCCGCCCACGGCGAGCATCTGCTTGGCCGCCGGGGTGATGGCAAGCGTCATGCGCTCCTTGGCCAGGCGTGCGCGAACGTCGGCAAGCTGGATGTCGACAATCTTCTCGATCTGCGCCATGCCAAGCGGATGGAACACCACGATATCGTCGATACGGTTGAGGAACTCGGGGCGGAAGGTCTGAGCCATGGCGGCGTCGACCTGATGGCGCATCTCCTCCTCGTCCTTACCGGACAGATCGGCGATAGCCTTGGAGCCCACGTTGCTCGTCATGATGATGATCGTGTTCTTGAAGGACACCTGGCGACCCTGGCCATCGGTCAGACGACCGTCGTCGAGCACCTGCAACAGCACGTTGAAGACATCAGGATGAGCCTTCTCCATCTCGTCGAGCAAGATTACGGAGTACGGGCGACGGCGCACGGCCTCGGTGAGCTGGCCGCCCTCGTCGTAGCCCACGTATCCCGGGGGCGCACCGATCAGACGCTGGACGCTGAACTTCTCCATGTATTCGGACATGTCGATACGCACGAGCGCGCGCTCGTCATCGAACAGGCACTCGGCCAGCGCCTTGGCGAGCTCGGTCTTGCCCACGCCGGTGGGACCCAGGAAGAAGAAGCTTCCGATGGGCTTGTCCGGATCGGAGAGGCCCGCACGGCTGCGGCGCACAGCTGCGGCGACGGCGGAGACGGCCTCGTCCTGGCCGATGACGCGCTTATGCAGCTCGCCCTCCAAGCCCTTGAGCTTGTCGAGTTCGCCCTGCATCATCTTGGACACGGGCACGCCGGTCCAGGCGCTCACGACCTCGGCGATCTCATCGGAGGTCACCTGTTCGTTGAGGCCCTCGCCGTCCTGCTGCTTTTGCGCCTCGAGCGCGGCCTCGGAATCCTGAATCTGCTGCTGCAGGCCCGGAATCACGGAGTAGCGCAGCTCGGACGCACGACCCAAATCGCCGTTGCGCGTCGCGCGCTCCTCTTCGCTCTTGGCCTCGTCGAGCTGCCCCTTGAGCTCTTGCACGTGGTCGATGGCGTTCTTCTGGTTGAGCCAGCCGGCCTTTTGCACGTTAAGCTTTTCCTGGACCTCGGCAATCTCCTGGCGCAAGGCCTCCAGACGCTCCTTGGAGGCGTCATCGGTCTCTTTCATGAGCGCCTGTTCCTCGATCTGCAGCTGGGTGAGCTGACGCGTGGTGGCGTCGATCTCGACCGGCATGCTGTCGAGTTCCATGCGCAGGCGGCTTGCGGCCTCATCGACCAGGTCGATGGCCTTGTCGGGCAGGAAGCGGTCGGCGATGTAGCGATCGGAGAGGTCGGCGGCGGCCACGAGCGCGCTATCGGTGATGTGCACGCCGT
The DNA here is from genome assembly GCA_014871655.1 of Collinsella sp. Taxonomy (GTDB): domain Bacteria; phylum Actinomycetota; class Coriobacteriia; order Coriobacteriales; family Coriobacteriaceae; genus Collinsella. The sequence continues at coordinate 22,383 of WGSK01000008.1, forward strand.
GGAAGATCTCGTACTTCTCCTTGAGACCACGCAGGATCGAGATGGTGTCCTCGACGGTAGGCTCGCTGACCATCACGGTCTGGAAACGACGCGCGAGCGCCGCATCCTTCTCGATGTACTTGCGGTATTCGTCGAGCGTGGTCGCGCCGATCGCGTGCAGGTCGCCACGGGCGAGCGCCGGCTTGAGGATGTTGCCGGCGTCCATGGAGCCCTCGGTGGCACCCGCGCCCACGATAGTGTGGAGCTCATCGATGAACAGGATGACCTTGCCCTCGGACTTCTGCACCTCCTTGAGCACGGCCTTTAAGCGGTCCTCGAACTCGCCGCGGTACTTGGCGCCGGCGACCAGCGCGCTCATGTCGAGCTCGATAAGGTCGCGGTCGCGCAGGGTGCTCGGCACGTCGCCGGCCACGATACGCTGGGCGATGCCCTCGACGATGGCCGTCTTGCCGACGCCCGGCTCGCCGATGAGCACAGGGTTATTCTTGGTGCGGCGGGACAGGACCTGAATGGTACGGCGGATCTCGTCGGTACGGCCGATGACCGGGTCGAGCTTGCCGGCGCGGGCGAGGTCACAGATGTTGCGACCGTACTGCTCCAGCGCCTCAAACTGGGTTTTGTCCTCGGCAGATGTCACGCGGTCATCGCCACGCAGCTCCTCGTAGACCTGCTCGATGCGCTCCTTGGTCACGCCGGCGTCGCGCAGCACGCGGCCCGCCTCGCCCTTGTCCTCGGCAAGTGCCATGAGCAGATGCTCGGTCACCACAAAGCTGTCGCCCATCTTGGTGGCCTTCTTCTCGGCCTTTTCGATGACGCGGACGAGCTCGTTGGAAAGACCCATCTGCTGGCCCTCGCCCGAAACCTTGGGCGCGTGGTCGATGGCATCCTGTGTGGAGCGTGCAAGCTGAGCCGGGTCGGCACCGATGCGCTCGATAATCACGGAGATATTGCGCTCACCGGCACCGAGCAGGGCAGACAGCAGGTGAATCGGCTCCACCGCGCCGGCCTGCGCATCGGCAGCCGTGCTCATGGCGGTCTGCAGCGCCTCGCGCGATGTCATTGCTAGCTTATCGATTCTCATGGAATCACCTCTCTTGGGGTGGCCGCCCTACGGGGCGGCTTCACGTTGTTCGAGAAGTATTGTTGCCAGCTTTGTACGATCTTATACACAAATCTAAGTCTCTATATATAAGATTTTCTGAGTGATTGAGAGATAGGGGTAAAGATGTCGGCCCGCCGCCGCACAGGTGCGCTACCGTCTCAATCTGTAACATCTAGCGACTGTTTATGGCTCCAGATGTTATAGATTGAGACGAACAGAAAACACCCGGATCAAAAATCTAAATCTGTAACACCAGGCCCACTTTTAGCGGCCAAGATGTTACAGATCGAGACAGACCGAAAACCATCACAAAGAGGACAGGCACCTTTGTGGTGGTCGCGGTCTCTACTCCTTCGCCGAACCCGTACTTCCCGATTCGACGGTCCAGGGCATCTCATCCTCGAACAGCCATGTACGGGCAGACCCACTATCGCGTGCAGTCTGCGGGTCAGGCAAGCAGGTCTGTTTATAGGCATCTTGGATACACTGACCCATAAAATCGTTGAGCTCGGTCTGGTCGCCCTCCATGACATAGGCGACATCGCCGTCCATGATGTAGATGCCCGGACCCTCATTGCCCTCGTAGCCCGGATCGTACGAGACATCACATAACTTTGCGCCGTTTGCAGTGTCCAGCTCGATGGAAGAGTGGCATCCGCCAACCATGTCGTTCGCTTTTGCCCGATAGGACGCATATCCGTACCAACGCTTAAATGTTTTGCCCTTGAGTAGCTCGGACGCCCTATCGATCAGGCTTGTATCCGTGGTATAGCGCATGGCCCCAAGCTGAATACGCGGATAATTGCTAATACCCAGCACAGCCGGCTGCTCATCAAAATCAACGGTAATGGTCTCGGGCTTGTCGTCGCCGGTCAGAAGTTCGACAGATTGAGTCACAGGCTTGACCACCGGCTCCGTCACCGCAGCAGGTAGAAATGCCATACCGACAGCGCCCGCGCCAACCACAGCGATCGCAAGCGCCAAGACAATCAATCCAATACGGGCAGGACTTCTCACAGCAAAGCACCTCACAATGCAAGCCTTCACCACCTGCACTAATGATATCGCCAGCCAGCACTATTACCTAAAGGAGCCGCGCGCTCCTCACCACCACAAGGGGGACAGGCACCTTTGTGGTGGTTTTCGACGCTAACGGTCGACCATCTCGCGCCATGAGATTAAACTTGAATTGTTCTCTGAACATATCCATTTCTGCCTATCCTCAACAGATCTTTGTCTCGAGGAGCGCATATGAAGCCGTCTCATTCCACCGGTCGCAACGTCATCGCCATTCTCGCCATACCCATCGTGATGCTCTTCCTTATCGTCATCACGCCCTTTTCTTTTGGTATCGCCTCGCCCTTCGATCTTTGCGGGATGATCGACGCCGGCTCGCGTGCCACCTCGCTCTCCTTTGTCTGCCGTGGCGTGTTCTACGAATATGCAATTCCCACCGGAAGTTGGCAGTCCAAGTTACCGTTGCTCGGCAAGGTCGACGGATGCTCCCCCTATTTCTGCCTTGAACCTCAGGCGCTAAACTATCTGATCGACGACCAGCCACTCGACTCCATCACCCTCGCCTACGACTACGCACCAAACACCGATGAGCGCCACATGAACCAAGTCCTCGACAAGCTGCTTGGACAGTGCGGGCTCACCGCGGAAGCCGGTCGAACCATCTATAGCAACCGGAAATTAAAGCGAACAGAACTCCGCCGTGTCGGAAAAATCAAAGGGCGAAACGGGGCCGCCTACTGGGATGCCTGGGCAACACGCGACAAGGGCGAATTCGGACACAGCACCTATATGGTCACTGTCTACACCAAAGACGGAATTAAGGACAATGTTGACGATTTCGCGTCATCCAAACTCGGCATCCCCAAAACAACCAAGCCCGCCAGCCCAGATGAAATCCTGTAGAGACGCTCATTAACATACCGCTCAACAATCACAACAACATCGAGCTCGTTCCCCACCACCACAAAGGCGCCTGTTCCCTTTGTGGTGGTTTTCGACAAAAAGAAGCCGCCCCATTAACAGAGGCGGCATCAAGCAAGTCTATTTATTGGCGTCCCTCAAGACCCAACGAGAACGCAGAAATGTAGCCCAGGGCTTACCCTTTCCCGAACGCGACCCTCGCGAAGCGCGTGAGCGGGCGGGAAAGGGTAAGCCCCGGGCGGACAATTAAGTGCGTTACTCGGCAGCGGCCTTGAACTTGTTGTAGTTGATCAGGCAGCCGGCCTTGACGATGGCACGCTCCTCTGCCGTCATATCGGCAATGTAGAGCTCAATCTGCTCAACCGCACCGTCGGCACGCACCACGTAGGCAGCGATATTCTTCAGGTCGCCATCGAGCGCGGCACGGATACCCGGCACAAAGACGTAGTCGCCCACCTCAAAGTTGGGCTCCGCCTCCATCTGGAAGGGCACCATGCCCCAGTTCATCACGTTGGAGCGATAGCGCTTGGTGGCGTACTCGTGGACGATGTTGGCCAGGCCGCCAATCACGCGCTGGCAGCTCGCGGCCTGCTCGCGGGCGGAACCGTCGCCGGGCTTCTTGGCATAGAGCATAGAGCCGTACTCGGTCGCCTTGGCATCGGCCGTGACACCCGCGCCGGCCAGTGCCTCAAACACGCTGGCAAGCTCAGCATCGAGTGCCGCCAGGTCGCCCGCGGCTTCACCGGCAACGCGGCGCTTCTCCACGACGTCGACCTCCTTGGAGCGACCCACGTAGGCAGGGTCGCGGCGGCTGAGCGTAAACTCGGCCAGGCCCAGCGGGTTGGAGCGGAAAGAGCTCGTCTCGCCCGAAGGAATAAGCTCGTCGGTCGTGGTGACCGGGTCCATGATCTTGGAGCACACCTTAAGCAGGATGTCGTCGCCGAGGGGCTCCATCGCGGGCCACGGCTTGATGTTGGGACCCTCGACCAGCTCGTCGGCAGGCTCCGCCTTGCCAAAGCCCCAGTACACGCGCTTCTTGTACGGCGCATCGTCAAAGGTGCACTCGCAGGCCTCGTCCCAAGTTTCCTCGGGCAGGTCGGTCGCTGGCGTCAGGATGCCGCCGTTGGCAGCCGTCGCCGCAATGGAGCGGGCGTCCATCAGGGCCACGGCGCTCAGCTGGCCATTACCCGGCTTGGAACCCTCGCGGTTGGGGAAGTTGCGCGTGGTGTGGCGGATGGACAGGCCGTTGTTGGCAGGCGTGTCGCCGGCACCGAAACACGGGCCGCAGAACGCCGTGCGCACGATCGCGCCAGCCTCCATGAGATCGTAGATATAGCCGCGGCGCGTAAGCTCGAGCGCCACGGGCTGACTTGTGGGGTAGACCGACAGCGAGAACTCGCCGCAGCCGGTGTTGGCGCCCTTGAGCACGCGGGCAGCTTGGACCACGGAGTCGTAGTTGCCGCCCGAGCAGCCGGCGATAACGCCCTGTTGCACGTGCAGCTTGCCGTCGACAATCTTGTCGACCAGGCTAAAGTGCGTCTTGCCCTCGCCGATCTTGGCGGCCTCAAGCTCCACCTCGTGAAGGATGTCCTCGAGGTTTTCGTTGAGCTCGTCGATCTCAAAGCCGTTGGAGGGATGGAATGGCAGCGCGATCATGGGCTTGATGCTCGACAGGTCGACCTCGACGCAGCCGTCGTAGTAGGCGACATCGGCGGGCTTGAGCTCGCGGTAGTCCTCGCCGCGGCCGTGCATGGTCAAAAACGCGTGCGTGTCCTCATCGGTGGCCCAGATGCTCGACAGGCAGGTGGTCTCGGTGGTCATAACGTCGACGCCGTTGCGGTAGTCGGTCGTCATGCTCGCGATGCCGGGGCCCACGAACTCCATGACCTTGTTCTTGACGTAGCCCTTGGCAAAGACGGCGCGGATGATGGCGAGCGCCACGTCGTGCGGGCCGACGCCGGGACGCGGGGCGCCCGTGAGGTAGATGGCGACAACGCCGGGATAGGCAACATCGTAGGTGTCACGCAGCAGCTGCTTGGCCAACTCGCCGCCGCCCTCGCCCACGGCCATGGTGCCTAGGGCGCCGTAGCGGGTGTGCGAGTCGGAGCCCAAGATCATCTTGCCGCAACCGGCGAAGTTCTCACGCATAAAGGAGTGGATGACGGCGATGTGCGGCGGGACGAAAATGCCGCCGTACTTCTTGGCAGCCGAGAGACCAAAGACGTGGTCGTCCTCGTTGATGGTGCCGCCCACGGCGCACAGCGAGTTGTGGCAGTTGGTGAGCACGTAGGGCAGCGGGAACTGCTCCATGCCCGAGGCGCGCGCCGTCTGGATGATGCCGACAAAGGTGATGTCATGGCTCGCCATGGCGTCGAAGCGAATCTTGAGCGCCTCGGGATCTCCAGACGTATTGTGTGCCTGGAAGATCGAATACGCGATGGTGCCGCGCTTGGCGTCCTCAGGCGTCTGCGTAATGCCGCGCTCGGCAGCCTCGGCCGCAGGCACGACCTCGCTGCCGCCGCGCAGGTAGATGCCGTCCTCGTACAGCTTAACCATACTGTCTCCCACTCTGCCCGAAAGGCTCGGGCGCATAGCATACATTCGTTCAATATCGTGCCATAGAACGGTTGCGAGTGGGTTACGAATCTGCACGTTCACTTTATCTCGGTAAAGCATAGAACGAGCCCGGTGTAGTGACATCAGACTTGGTGCAAGGAGTGTCCCAAAGTGCCGGCACAAAAGGAACGTCCCCAAGTGCCGGCACAAAAGGAACGTCCCCAAGCGCCAGCCAAAAATGGGAGTGGATAATCCCCCGTTTCTAGCCCTCAAGCGGACCAAAAGTGGGAGATTATCCACTCTCATATTGTTAGGATTTGCGTCGTAGAGCCGCCGTAACTAAAGATCGGTTCCCGCGCCTAGCAGCTTGCGCATGACTTGCTCGGGGTTGACTGAGCCGTCGCGCGGGGCCAGGGCGGTGATCTTCTTCTGCATCTTGTACTCGTGCAGCTCGTCCTCGAGCTGGCGCACGCGGGCGCGGAGCTTCTCGTTCTCGCGATCGCGCTCCTCGGCACGCTCCTTCATATCGAGGATGCGCACCACGCCGGCGAGGTTGATGCCCTCGTCGGTCAGTTGGTTGATGAGCTCCAGACGCTCAATATCGGCACGCGAATACAGGCGCGTGTTACCGCCCGAGCGCTGGGGGTTCACCAGGCCCTTGGACTCGTAGACGCGCAGAGTCTGCGGATGCATGCCGGTCAGCTCGGCCGCCACGCTGATCATGTACAGCGGTTTGTTCCTATTGTCCTCGGCCATGCTACCTGACCCCTTTCCGTCTCGTTATCGTCCATCATAAGCCCGCGGGCGCGGGCGCGCGCCACGACCGCCCTAGAACGTCGCCTTGTAACGGTTGACCTTCTCGCGATAATCGCGCGTGTCGGCCTCGCGCAGCCTGGTCATGGCATCGCGCTCGTCGTCGGACAGGTTCGTGGGGACCTGCACCTTGATCTCGACGAGCAGCGCACCCGTGCGGCCGCGATGCTTAACGTCGGGCGCACCCATCTCCTTAAAGCGGAACTTCTTGCCCGTCTGGGTGCCAGCGGGCACCTTCAGACGAACCGTCGCGCCGCCGGGCGTGGGCACATCCACCGTGCAGCCGAGCGCCGCCTCATAGACCGAGATCGGCACCTCCATGGTCACATCGGCACCCTTGCGCTTAAACAGCGGGTGCTCCTCCACATGCGTGGTCACGACCAGGTCGCCGCGCTCGCCTCCGGCAACGCCGTACTCGCCGCGACGTTTGTAACGCAGCTTGCCTCCGTCGACCGCGCCCGCAGGCACCGAGACCGTAATGGTCTGCTGCTCGCCCGTCGAGGGAATGCGGTAGGTAACCTTGTGCGTCACGCCGCGAAACGCGTCCTCGGCCGTCACATCGACGGTCAGCGACAGGTCGCCGCCCTTGCGTGCGCGGTTGCGGCCCGCGCCCGCACCGGCAGCACCCGCGGCACCGGCAAAGCCCGAGCCCCAGTCGCTGCCCCAGGCGCCGTTGCCGCTGAAGATGCTGTCGAAGATGTCGCCCCAGCCGCTCGCGCCCGCGCCGGCACCGTAGCCGCCGCCATACGCGCCGCCCGCGCCCGGCATGCCGCCAAACATGAGCATCTGGTCGTACTCTTTGCGCTTCTTCTCGTCCGAAAGCGTCTCGTAGGCCTCGCTGATCTCCTTAAACTTGGCCTCGTCGCCGCCGGCATCGGGGTGATATTTTTGCGCGAGCTTGCGAAACGCGCTCTTGATCTCTTTGTCGGAGGCGCTCTTGGATACGCCCAGGATGTCATAGAAGGTTTTGCCTGCAGCCATCGTAGCTCCTCTCCTGTTACGTCCGCCGTCCATGCGGGCGGCGGCCCATGCTTTCATATGGCACTAGGCCAGAAAGGGCCCCGGGTGTTGCCCCGGGGCCCTTCTCAATTACTCCTCGGTGCTCTCGGCCGTATCGGCCGTAGCATCCTCGGGCGCCGCTTCGGGCTCCGGTGCGGGGCGCTTCTCGCCACCGTAGGTCACCGTCACCATCGCGGAACGCAGGATGCGATCCGCCATGCGGTAGCCCTTCTGGTACACGTCGTTGACGGTCTCGTCGTACTGCGATGCGTCCTCGACACGCCCCACGGCCTGGTGCTCGAGCGGGTCGAACGCCTCGCCCTTGGGGTCGATGGGCTCAACGCCCTCGTGCGCAAACACATCGAGCAGCTTGGCATGCACCGCGTCAACGCCATCGACGAACTGCTTAAAGTCGTCGGAAAGCTCTTGGCTGCGGGCATGGTCGATCGCGCGCTCGATATCGTCGATCACCGGCAACAGCGCGGTGACAAGCTTCTCAGTCGCGCGCTCGCGCTCGGCAATGCGCTCGTTGGCGGTGCGGCGACGGAAGTTCTCCCAGTCGGCCTGCAAACGGGCGGTGCGCTCGGTGGCGTCCTTCGCCTTGTCCTCGGCGGCCTTCTGAGCCTCTGCCGCAGCATCGAGCTCGTTGCGCACGTCGGCAAGCTCCTTTTGGGCCTGCTCGAACTTGAGCTTAAAGTCGTTGTCGGCGGCTTCCTCACCGGCGCGGATAGCGGCTTCCACCATCTCGTCCTCGGTCATCGTCGCCTCCTGGTTGGAATCCTCTACCTGGTTCTCGGCAGCCTCGGCGGCCTCGGCCTCGTTGGCCTCGGTATCGTCGACGGCCTCTACGGGAATCTTCACGTCCTTCTCCTCAGAGTCAACGGGGGCGGCGCCAGCGGCAGCCGCCTCCGTGCGAGCTTTACGGGCGGACATGATTACTTGTCCTCGTCGTCCACAACCTCGTAGTCGGCGTCGACAACGTCATCGTCGGCAGGCTGGGCACCGGCGGCACCGTCGGTCTGCTGCTGAGCGTCGGCGTAGACAACCTGGGCCAGCTCGTAGGCCACGGACTGCAGGGACTCGCCGGCGGCCTTGATGGCCTCGACGTCAGAGCCCTCGAGCGCCTTCTTGGCGTCGGCGATAGCGGCCTCGGCCTTGGACTTCACATCGGCGGAAACCTTGTCACCGAGCTCGTTGAGGGTCTGCTCGGTGGAGTAGCACAGGCTGTCGGTCTGGTTGCGGACCTCGACCTCTTCCTTCTGCTTCTTGTCCTCCTCGGCATGAGCCTCGGCGTCCTTGACCATACGATCGACTTCGTCGTCGGACAGAGCGGTGGAGCCGGAAATGGTGATCTGCTGTTCCTTGCCGGTGCCCTTGTCCTTAGCGGAGACCTTGACGATGCCGTTGGCGTCGATGTCGAAGGTAACCTCGATCTGCGGCACGCCGCGGCGGGCAGCCGGGATGCCGGTCAGCTGGAACTTACCGAGCGACTTGTTGTCGCGGGCAAGCTCGCGCTCGCCCTGGAGCACGTTGATCTCGACGCTGGTCTGGTTGTCGGCAGCGGTAGAGTAGACCTCGGTCTTGGAGGTCGGGATCGTGGTGTTGCGGTCGATCATCTTGGTCATGATGCCGCCCATGGTCTCGACGCCCAGCGACAGCGGGGTAACGTCGAGCAGCAGGATGCCCTCGACGTCGCCGGTGAGCACGCCGCCCTGGACGGCAGCACCGTCGGCAACGACCTCGTCGGGGTTCACGGACATGTTGGGCTGCTTGCCGGTCATGGTCTTGACGAGCTCCTGGACGGCGGGCATACGGGTGGAGCCGCCGACGAGGATGACCTCGGTCAGATCGGAGAGCTTAAGCTTGGCGTCGCGCAGGGCGTTGGTGACAGGCTGCTTGCAGCGCTCGAGCAGGTCGCGGGTGATCTTCTCGAACTCGGCGCGGGTCAGCGTGTAGTTGAGGTGCAGCGGGCCGGACTGGTTCATGGTAATGAACGGCAGGTTGATGGTGGTCTGCTGGGCAGCGGAGAGCTCCTTCTTGGCGTTCTCGGCGGCCTCCTTCAGACGCTGCAGGGCCATGGGGTCCTGACGCAGGTCGACACCGTTCTCCTGCTGGAACTTATCGGCCATCCAGTCGATGACGCGCTGATCCCAGTCGTCGCCGCCCAGGTGGTTGTCGCCCGAGGTGGACAGAACCTCAAACACGCCGTCGGCGAGGTCGAGGATGGAGACGTCGAAGGTGCCGCCGCCCAGGTCGAAGACCAGGATGCGCTGGTCGGTGCCCTGCTTGTCCAGGCCATAGGCAAGAGCAGCAGCGGTCGGCTCGTTGACGATACGCTTGACGTTGAGGCCGGCGATCTTACCGGCGTCCTTGGTGGCCTGACGCTGGGCGTCGTTGAAGTAGGCCGGGACGGTGATGACGGCGTCGGTGACGGTCTCGCCCAGATACTTCTCGGCGTCGGCCTTCATCTTGGCGAGCGTCATGGCGCTCACCTGCTCGGCGGTGTAATCCTTGCCCTCGATGTCGACGACGGCACGGCCACCCTGGCCCTCCTTGACCTCATACGGCACGGTCTTGATCTCGGAGGTGCACTCGGAATACTTGCGGCCCATGAAGCGCTTGATGGAGAACACGGTGTTCTTGGGGTTGGTGACAGCCTGGTTCTTAGCGGCCTTGCCCACGACGCGGTCGCCGTCGGCACGGAAGCCCACGACAGACGGGGTGGTGCGGTCGCCCTCGGCGTTCACGATGATGGTCGGAGAACCGCCCTCGAGGACGGCCATAGCGGAGTTGGTAGTACCAAGGTCGATACCAAGAATCTTGCCCATTAGAAATTCCCTCTCTCTTGTGCGTTTGCACCGACTCGGCGGTCTGCCGAGCGGTGTTTCGGCTTGTCTTTCAGGATGTAGTGTATCCCCTTATGGGCCGGAATATACAAAATCTAAGTCAATTCATATAAGATTTCTTATTGCTGAGAGTTTAGGTTCGCAAATATGCAGGTAGACGCGCTGTTTGAGTTCTGGGCAGATCTATCGAGATCTATGTAGAGATGACTGAGGTTTGCGTCCGGGGGTGCCTGGGGGCCGTCTTGCGGAAAGCTCATCCCGGTTTGAGCGTGGATTCCGGGTCGCAGTTTCCGTCTGAAGGCTCAACCGGAAACCGTATCCCGTTTTGAGAGCTGATACCGGCTCGCATTTTCCGCTAGCGGGCCTAACCGGAAACTGCAACCCGTTTTTCGACAAAATAATGGGATGCGGTTTCCGCAAGCACGCTCAATCGCCCTATATTTCAAGTCACCTTTAGCTAACATTTGCGCAGCTCAACGGCCCCACCTGCGCATTTTTTAGTAAACCTTGGCATACTCGGCGAACGGTATGAAGATGCCGGTCAGAGGGTATTGCAAACGGTCGCTCCCGTGGTATGTTTTTGCCCGAATCAAACCGGCGCGCATCGTCTGTAGCGTCGGTCAACAGAGAGGAAACTACCATGGCTCATCCCGTAATTGATGCCGACGAGTGCATCGCTTGTGGCGTTTGCGTCGACTCCTGCCCCGCTGGCGTTCTGGAGCTCCAGGACGTCGCTACCGTCGCTGACGAGGACTCCTGCGTCGCCTGTGGCGCTTGCCAGGACGCTTGCCCCGCTGGCGCGATCACCGAGATCGTCGAGGAGTAACAACTCCCCCACTTGCGCACTCACAAGTACACCGTGCACAAAAAGGAGGCCTCCGCATCGCCGCGGAGGCCTCCTTTTGCATATGTGGGCAGTTGCGGTGGAATAGTTCCTGGCTCATTGCTTAGGTGCCGATTGTAGGAACTATTTCACCGCAACTTATAAAGACGGTGTCGGGCTAGGACAAATCATCCTCGTAGGGCATTAAATCGGCAAGGTAGCCCTTCTCCTTGAGCATCGCCTCGATCTCGTCGAGGGTCTGTTCGTCCTCCGCCGCAATACGATGGAAGTGATAGCCGCTCGTCACCGTTAGTAGCGGAAAGCTCTTGCCGCTCTCGATATCGCGCAGATAGCGCTCGACATCGCGGCGGTTGCGGATGTCCAGGTCGGCCGTAATCTTACCGTACACACGATGGTTGACGATCACGTTGAGCACGGCGCCACCCGCGTCGACGATACTCGTGAGCTCATCGCCTGCCTGCTCCACGCTGTGGCGAACCTTGACCAAGCGCGTAGGCACGGCGGGGCTGCTGGGCGCCTCCTGCAGCACGTAGCCGCGGTTGGTCGCCACGATATCGTGCCCATCGGCGCGCAGCAGGGCGATGTCCTGCACCACGATCTGGCGGCTCACACCCACCTCGCGGGCAAGCGCGCTGCCCGATACGGGCCCCTTGGCCCCCTCGAGCACGGCCATGATGGCACGGCGACGCTCGCGGGCGTCCATTATTTACCGTCCAGCAGACGCAGGTGCTTAAGCGAGAGGTCGAGGATCGGCGCGGAGTGCGTTAACGCCCCCGAGCTAATAAAGTCAACGCCCAGGTCGGCGAGCGCGCGGATATTGCTGGCGTCCACGTTGCCCGAGCACTCGGTCTTGGCACGGCCGGCGATAAGCTCAATCGCGGCAGCCATATCGTCGTGGGTCATGTTGTCGAACATGATGATATCGGCACCGGCCTCCACGGCCTCGCGCACCATGTCCAGATTCTCGCACTCGATCTCGACCGTCGTGGTAAACGATGCATGGGCGCGCGCCATCTCGATCGCACGCGTCACGCCACCGGCGGCATCGATGTGGTTGTCCTTGAGCATGACGGCCGTCGACAGGTTGTAGCGGTGGTTGCTGCCGCCGCCGATCTCGACCGCCGCCTTCTCAAACACGCGCATGCCCGGCGTGGTCTTGCGCGTGTCGACGAGCACGGTCTTGGTGCCCTCGAGCGCCGCAGCCATCTGGTGCGTATAGGTAGCGATACCGCTCATGCGCTGCAGGTAGTTGAGCGCCACGCGCTCACCCGAAAGCAGCACACGCGCATCGCCGCGCACCTGACCCACATGGTCGCCGGCATGCACCTCGTCGCCATCGGCAACGTCGAGCAGCACCGAGCTCTGCGAATCCAGCAGCTCAAAGGTGCGGGCAAACACATCCAAACCGGCGATAATGCCGTCGGCCTTGGCGATAAGCTCCACCGTGGCGGGGCGCGCCGTGGGACACACGCTCGCCGTGCTCACGTCCTCAAACGTAATGTCCTCGCGCAGAGCCTGCAGAATCAGATCATCGACGACGAGCTTCATGGTAATGGGATTCATGGTCTACTCCTCCACGGCCTGCGTGCCGGCAGCACGGGCCAAATCATCGATTGCCAGGGTGCCGGCGCCCAGGGCGCGATGACGGCCATCGAGCGCGGGATCGCCTGCCTGCTCCACGGCCAGTGACTCGCCGGTACGCATATACCACGCGGCGCGACGACCCCAGACCAGCGCCTCGAGCAGGCTGTTTGAAGCCAGGCGGTTCTTGCCGTGAACGCCATTGCAGGCCGTCTCGCCGGCGGCGTAGAGCTCGGGCATCGAGGTGCGGCCGTCCTTGTCGACCCACACGCCGCCCATAAAGTAGTGCTGCGTGGGCGTAACGGGGATGGGCTCGTCCAAGATGTCGCGGCCGTCCTCCAGGCAGCGCGCGCGGATATTGGCAAAGTGCCCGGTCACCACGTCGCGCTCGACGGGGGCAAAGCTCAGCCACTCGTGCTCGGTGTCATCCTGCTTCATCTGCTCGCGGATGGCGGCGGCGACAACGTCGCGCGGCTGCAACTCGTCGGTAAAACGCTCGCCGGCGGCGTTGAGCAAAATCGCGCCCTCGCCGCGGCAGCTCTCGCTGATCAGGAAGGTGCGGCCCGGCTGCGGCGAGAACAGCCCCGTGGGGTGGATCTGCACGTAGTCCAAGTGCTCCATCTTAATGCCATGCTCCTGAGCGATGTAGCAGGCGTCGCCCGTGAGCTGCGGGTAGTTGGTCGAATGGTCGTATACGCCACCGATGCCGCCCGTTGCCCACAGCGTGTGGCGGGCATGGATCTTAAACGGCTTACCGGCATGCACGCCCTCAACGGCATTTGCCAGCTCGTCGGCGGGGCGAACCGAGTTGTCCTCGTCCACGGAAACGGCGATGGCACCGGCACACACCGTGGCGCCGTCACGTTCGCCCGTCAGGATGTCGGTCATGGCCACGTGCTCCAAAATCTGCACGTTGTCCAGCTTGCGAACGGCCTGGAGCAGTTTGGTCGTGATCTCCTTGCCCGTAATGTCGGCATGGAAGGCAATGCGCGGACGGCTGTGCGCGCCCTCGCGGGTAAAGTCGAGGCTGCCGTCGGCCTTGCGCTCAAAATCCACGCCCATCGCTAGCAGGTCGTTGATGACCGAACGGCTCGAGCGGATCATGATGTCGACGCTCTCGCGGCGGTTCTCGTAGTGACCGGCGTGCATGGTGTCCTCAAAGAAGGCATCATAGTCCGAGCCCTCGGGCAGCACGCAGATGCCGCCCTGCGCGAGCATCGAATCGCACTCATCGACCGCGCCCTTGGAGAGCATGATCACGCGCGTGCTCGTCGGCAGATTGAGGGCCGCGTACAGACCCGCCACGCCGCAGCCGGCAATGACGACGTCGCACTCCATATCGGGGTATTGCTTGGTTTCCACAGGAATCCTCTCCCTTGAATGTGACATAAGGGACCGTCCCTCATGCAACATTGTTCTAGCGTGCTGCGTACTCGAGCATACGGTCGAGCGTGAGCTTGGCCTGGTCTGCTGCCTCGTCCGAGACGCCGATCTGCACCTCGCCCTCGCCCGTCTCCAGGCAGCGCACGAGCTTTTCGAGCGTGATGAGATCCATGTTGACGCAGGTGGGCTGCACCGCGGGGAAGTAGAACTTCTTGCCGGTGCCCTGGCAGCGGCGCTCGAGCTCGTAGAGCACGCCGCGGACCGTCACGATGATGAATTCGCTCGCGCCGGACTCCTCGGCATACTTGATGATGCCGGCGGTGGAGCCGATGTAGTCGGCCTCGGTCAGGACGTCGGCCTTGCACTCGGGGTGCGCCAGCACGAGCGCGTCGGGGTGGGCCTCCGTCGCGTCGACGATCTGCTCGACGGTGATGATGTGATGGCGCGGGCAGTAGCCGTTGTTGAGGATGACGTGCTTTTGCGGCACCTGCTCGGCTACGAAGCGGCCCAGGTTTTGGTCGGGAATGAACAGGATATGCTGCTGCGGCAGCTCGGACACGATCTTGACGGCGTTGGAGCTGGTGACGCACACGTCGCTCCAGCTCTTGATCTCGACTGTGGAGTTGACGTAGCAGACGACAGCTAGGTCGTCGCCGTACTCGGCGCGCGCCGCGTCGACCGTCTCGCGCTTGACCATGTGCGCCATGGGACAGTCCGCGCAGGGCTCGGGCAGCAGCACGGTCTTAGTGGGATTGAGCAGCTTGGCGCTCTCGCCCATAAACTCCACGCCGCACAACACGATGGTCTGCTGCGGCAGGCTTTTGGCGAGCTTTGCCAGGTAGAAGCTATCGCCGACGTAATCGGCAACGGCTTGGATCTCGGGCGCCACGTAATAGTGCGCCAGGATCACCGCGTCACGTTGGGTTTTTAGTTGCTGAATGGCCTCGGCGAGCTCTGCGGGCACCAGTGCCGCACGCTCCGTTGCCGTCGTTGCCGATGCCAGGCCGGCCGCGATATCGCGTGCAAGCTCCGACGCATCCATGTTCGCGCTCTGTGCCATCAAGGCCCCTCTCTTTTGGCGAATCTTGGGGCTTTAGTATGACACCTAGGTTTACAGCTGACAAGACAGCTGTAAACCTAGGTGTAAAGTTGAAATAAAGATTCAATCATGTGGCAGGTCCATTTTCGAACTGGCAAGCTGAGGATAGCCGGGCTTTCGATAGCGCAAGGGGCATCTTTCGCCACCGCAATACCGCTCGGCGCGAGTCGCACGACGTGGGGCGCAAATGGAACACGCCTCCGCAGCCGTCCGCACCCAATGTGGCAAAATCGAACTACTAAGGGGGCTCAGAATGCTCAAGATTATTGCCTGCGACGATGATGTCGCTTTTCTAGATAGACTGCACCGGATGATCGACCGTTGGTCGACCGAGACGGGCACGGCGGTCGATGTTGCGCTCGTCACGCGTGGCGAGGACCTGCTGGCCCGCCATGCCGCATCGCGCGCCGACATCATCTTGCTCGATATGATCATGCCGCTCGTCAACGGCATGGACACCGCACGCGAACTGCGCCAGGCCGACACCGCCGTGCACCTGGTGTTCCTCACCTCGTCGCCCGAGTTCGCGCTGGAATCCTACGAGGTCCGCGCCTTCGACTATCTGCTCAAACCCGTGACTTACGAACGCCTGGCGCGATTACTCGACGAGCTTTCGAGCATGCGCCCGGCGGCAACCGACGAGCTCGTGATCAAAACTTCCTTTGGCTACCACGCCCTGCGCCTGTCCGACATCGAATATGCCGAGGCGCGCAACAAGCACGTGGTCTTCCACCTGCGCGACGGACGCGATATCGAGGCACTCGAGTCGTTCCGCAGCGTCGAGGACCGCTTGGAGCAAAACGCGGTCTTCTTTAAATGCCACCGCAGCTACCAGGTCAACCTGCGCAATATCGATCACTTTGACCGCACGGACATCGTCATGCGCTCGGGCGCGTGCATCCCGCTTTCGCGCAGCTGCAAGCAGGGATTCCAAGACGCCTACTTTGCGGCGCGCTTTGAGGGTGGGAGACACTGATGGTCTCCTCGGTCGAAATGGTCCTTTGGGCAATCCACCACGCCACGACGCTGCTCTTTGGCGTCTTTGCCTCGGCGGCGCTGTGCGGTGTCGAGATCAACCGGCGTCATGCGCTTGAACTGGTGCTGGTCGGCGTCGTGACCGGCGCTGCCTTTTCGATCGCCAATGCCGTCGGCGGCGAGCTTTTCGCCCGCCAGGTATATCCGCTCGTCGTGCATCTGCCGCTCGTCATCTATTTGTGCGCGCGCTACCGTCTGAGCCCGCTGCTTGCCGTGCTCGGCATTACGAGTGCCTATCTGAGCTGCCAGTTCAGCAATTGGATGGGCATCGCCGCATTTGCCGCAACCGATTCTCAGATCGCGTACTATCTGGCGCGCATCGCGACCACACTCGCCGTCTTTGCCGTCCTGCTGCATTGGGCCGGCGACATCGGTCCACGCTTGGCGATTAAAAGCACCACCGAGCTGGGCATCCTTTTAATCCTGCCGCTCGTCTATTACGTCTTTGACTATGCCACCAACGTCTACACCACGCTGTTCCACTCGGGCTCGGTGGTGACGGTTGAGTTTTTGGCCTTTGCGCTCTGTGCCTTCTATCTTATGTTTCTTGCCGTTTACCTGCGCGAATACGAAGAAAAGGAAACCGCCGAGCGAGAGCGCTGGATGCTCGAAACCCGCGACAACGCCGCCATCAAAGAGCTCGAGGCTTGGCGTCAATCTGGGCGCGAGCTGTCGATTCTTCGCCACGATATGCGCCACTTCCTACGCGGCCTGGCCGCTTTAATTGAGGAGGGCCACACCGACGAGGCGCTCAAACGCATCGATGAACTCTGCGAAGCCGGCGATCGCACCGCCGTACGCCGCTTCTGCGCCAACGAGACCGTAAACATCGCGCTTTCGTCATTTAACTCGGATATCAATAGAAACGGCATTACCGCCAACCTGCGCGCCGCCGTACCCGAAACCATCCACGTAGGTGACGCCGACCTGTTTAGCGTGCTCTCAAATGCCTTGGAAAACGCTATCACCGCCGCAAGCGCCGCACCCCAAGGAAAGCGATTCGTCGACTTTGACCTGCGATTAGAGGACGGCCAGCTGCTGCTGTTAGTTTCCAACACGTTTGACCGCGCGCCGCGCATGGTCGATGGCATGCCCGTAGCCGGGCACACCGGACACGGCTTTGGAACCAAGAGCATTAAGCTTGCCGTCGAACGCATGAACGGCAACTGCCAGTTCCGCATTAACGGCGATCGGTTTGAGCTGCGCGCTGTGATGTAAGGGCGCGGGCGCGACGGATTTGCGTTCCGCGGGTACGGCTCGCCCGCTCGGGGTCATTTGTCGACGCGGGCTCGCTACAGCGGGGCGGCCGCCGGAGTCAGCTGCTTGATGTAGGCCCACATGCGCTGCTTAGCGGCCTTGTCGGTGAGTGCTGCCTCAAAGCCGTCGAGTGCGAGCACGCGGCGGCCCTGCACATGGGCGACCAGGCCGGGCTTGAGCATGGCGGTGTCGAAGTCATCGATCGCCACAAGCATATCGGCGTAGGTCTCGCGCATGGCGTCAGCCGCGTTGTTGTCGAGCAGTAGCACCGCCTCGGGGTCCAAGGCCTCAAGCGCCTCGCGGAACAGCTCGCACGGCAGAGTCTCGCCCACCGCGACCGCTCCGTCACCCACGCCGGCGACGCTTGCCAGCACGCAAAAATCCTCGGGCGCGTAGCCGATGGCCCCAAGCGCCTTGCGCAACGCCGCGCCATCCGGGCCGGCGGCAAGCTCGCCACCCGAACGCTCGGCCTCGTCCAAATCGCCTTTGACCAGCACGATCGGCGAGCACGCGTTGCCCGCGATACGCACGCCACGGACCGCAAGCGATGTGAGCTCCTGCTCGGCCGCCTGGGCGATGGCTTCTTTTTTCTGGCTTTGTGACGTGGACATGCGCTCTCCAATCGTTTGCGTGCCCACCATTATATAAAAGAGCTGCCCGCGAGTGGTTGCTTTGCGGGCGGCTGGGTATAAGCACGGTCGTACTGAGTTTTACGCGGCTGAGCCGCGTCACATTATGGAGGTCACCATGGCTGACATTAAGCAGATTACCCCCGAGAACTTCGATTCCGTCGTTAACGACAGCCTGCCCGTGCTGGTCGATTTTTGGGCACCGTGGTGCGGTCCCTGCCGCTCCCTCTCGCCCATCGTTGACGAGGTTGCCGATGAGCTGGCGGGCAAGCTTGCCGTTGCCAAATGCAACGTCGACGACAACCAGGACCTGGCCATGAAGTATGGCGTCATGAGCATCCCGACGCTGATTGTGTTTAAGAACGGCGAAGAGATTGACCGCTCGGTTGGCGCTCTGCCCAAGGCGAGGCTGCAGGCGCTGCTGGAAAAGCATCTGTAATACGCTTGTTACATGTTGCCGTCTGCCTGCCGTCCATGAGCGCTTTTTCGCCGCTCGCCGGACTTCTGAATGCACCGAGTGCAACCGCGGATAGTATGGTAGTCACAAACAGCCCCCAGTGAACGGGTGCGGGTCGCACAGACTCGTACCCGTTTTCTTATGTAACTGCGCGCAGAGCGGGCGTAGTAAAATCTGAACCACTGAACTGCCCCATACAAAAGGAGATTTCCCATGCATGATGTTGGAATGAACATGAGCCAGCTTGCCATGAGCGTCAAGCAGGTTGACGACACCATCGAGCTCGCTCACGAATGGAGCCATCAGTTGCTGCATGCGACCGAGAATTTTGACATGGAGCGCATCGGCGCCAAGCTCGAGGCCGCCATGGCCGCGCTGCACGAGGCCCACGACGCACTCGAGGGCTACGAGGAAGCCATCGAGGCCGACCACAACTCCGTCGGCTCCGTGAAGCTGGTGTAAGGTGGCCGAACACGAGCACGGCTGCGGGTACGAGCACGAGCACCCGCACGGGGCGGACGGTGACGCGGGCTGCCACTGTAGTGGCTCCGGCTCCGAGCTGGTCCGTTTTTCGGTTACCGCACCCGACGACCTGCTGCGCCGTTTTGACGAGCAGATCGCACGCCGCGGCGACGTGGCCAACCGCTCCGAGGCCGTGCGCGACCTGATTCGCGCCTCGATCGCCAAGGAGCAGATGCGCACGCCCGATGAGCAGGTTATCGGGTCGCTCACCATGATCTATGACCACCATACCGGCGACCTGACGCGCCGTCTGGACGAAGTGCAGCACGACTACACCGACGAGATCGTATCGACCATGCACGTGCATCTGGATCACCACAACTGCTTGGAGATTCTGGCGCTCAAGGGTCGCGGCGAGCGCGTCTACGAACTAGCCGACCGCCTGCTGGGCCTGCGCGGCGTTAAGCACGGCGAGCTCACGTGCGCCGCCACCAAGCAGAGCCTGGGGCTGTAACAGCACACATTTCAACGAAGGAGGGTCGCATGCGACATGCGCATATCCATGTAACGGGCATTGTGCAGGGCGTCGGCATGCGGCCGTTTGTGTATCGCGAGGCCATGGCGCACGGCATTTGCGGCTGGGTGCTCAACGCGGGCGACGGCGTGCATATCGAGGCGCACGCTCCGGCCGATGCGCTCGATGCTTTTGTTGCCGCGCTTTCTGAGCATGCGCCTGCGGCAGCCCGCGTTGAGCGAGTCGATATTGCGGATTTGGGGCCTGGCGGCTGGAGCGCTGCCAATGAACAGGGTTTTCGCATTGTGGCGTCGCAGGACCAGACCGCGCACACGACGCTCGTCTCGCCCGATATCGCCACCTGTGACGATTGCCTGCGCGAGTTGTTCGATCCCGCCGACCGACGCTATCACTACCCCTTTATCAACTGCACTAACTGCGGCCCACGCTTTACCATCATCCGATCGCTGCCTTATGACCGAGCGGCCACATCGATGGACCGTTTCCCCATGTGTCCCAAGTGCGCCGCGGAGTATGCCGACCCACTCGACCGGCGTTTTCACGCGCAGCCCGATGCCTGCTTTGATTGCGGGCCGCATATTACGTGGCGCGAGGCTGTGAACGGCGATGCGTGCGGGAATTCGTCCGCGACACCGACCGTCGGCACCACACGCGAGGCCAGCGACGCTATCATCGAGCGCTGCGTTGAGCTACTGGCCAGCGGTGGCATCGTCGCCATCAAGGGCCTGGGCGGATTCCATCTAGCCTGTGACGCTGCCAACGAGCAGGCGGTGGCCGAGCTGCGCCGTCGCAAGCGTCGCAGCAATAAGCCGCTTGCCGTCATGGTGCGCAGTCTTGCTGATACCGAGCGCCTGTGTCATATCGACGATGCTGAACGCGATCTGCTCGCCGGCAGCATCCGCCCCATTGTGCTGCTGCGCCGGCGGGCTGTTTGCGGGAACGACGGCGATTCTTCCGACGCCCTCGTACTCGCACCGTCCGTCGCGCGCGACCTGCCCGAGCTTGGCGTTATGCTCCCCTACACCCCGCTTCAGCATCTTCTGCTTGCAGCTGCCGCGTCACACGGTATGCACGCGCTCGTCATGACCAGCGGCAACCTGAGCGAAGAGCCCATCGAGACCGATGACGATCTTGCCTGGGAGCGCCTCGTTGCCGCCGGCATTGCCGACGCGCTGCTCGGCAACGATCGAGCGATTCTCTCGCGCTATGACGATTCCGTGGTGCGCGTGGTCGACGGCGCCGTTATGCCCGTTCGCCGCGCTCGTGGATATGCACCCCAGCCGCTGCCGTTGCCGGCGCTCGACGGCGCTCCGTCCTGCGTACTCGCCTGCGGGCCGCAACAAAAGGCCACGATTACGCTCACGCGTGAAGGGACGAACGGCGAGGCGACCTGTTTTGTGTCGCAGCATATCGGCGATGTTGAAAACGGCGGGACCTTCGATGCCTGGAACGCCGCGCGCACGCGCTTGGAAGATCTCTTTGACTTGGCGCCCGCCGCCTTGGCCTGCGATTTACACCCCAGCTATCTATCGGGCCAGTGGGCGCGCGAGCAGGCGCGAAAATGCAATCTGCCGCTCGTCGAGGTGCAGCACCATCATGCGCATATCGCGAGCGTAATGGCCGAGGCCATCGCCGCGAGCCAGCTTACAACCGACGCGCGCGTCCTTGGCATCGCCTTTGACGGCACCGGCGCCGGCACCGATGGGACCATTTGGGGCGGCGAGTTTCTTGTTGCCAGCCTTGGCGGCTTTGAGCGCGCCGCGCATTTGCGCACCTGGGCGCTCCCCGGTGGGGCGGCCTCCGTGCGCGACGCCCGCCGCAACGCCTTCGCCCTGCTCAGTGAGCTCGGCCTGCTCGAGCACCCAGGTGCCGCTCGGCTTTTGGACAGCCTCGACGAACAAACGCGCAGCGTGACAGCCACCATGATCGAGCGCGGCATCAACAGTCCGCGCACTAGCAGCATGGGTCGCCTGTTTGATGCCGCAGCCGCGATTTTGGGCATTTGCGGCCAGGCAACCTACGAGGGCGAACCCGCCATCGAGCTCGAAGCCGCCGCCTGGCGCGCGCTCGACAGCGAAATCGCCCATTTTCCCGACGACAACGCCGGCTATTCCGCATCTGACCCATCGTGGCTGGACGGCCCCTATGTTCTGGACCAGAAAGCACTCTTTGAGGCACTTTTGGGAGGAATTGAAGCCGGAGCGCCCGCCGACAGGCTCGCACTCGATTTCCATGTCGCCGTCGCGCGCTCCTCGGCGCGCATCGCCAGCGATATCTGCGTGCACGAGGGCATCGACACCGTCGCGCTCTCGGGCGGCGTGTTCATGAACCGACTTCTGCTTCAGCTTCTCACCCGCGAGCTCAAAAGCGCAGGCTTTACTGTCCTTGTCCCCCACACCGTACCCGTCAATGACGGCTGCATCGCCTACGGTCAGGCAGCAGTCGCACGCACTCGCCTCGCACAGGTCGCGCCACAATAGGCTGTTCGGCCAGCCCGCAAGCCGCCGTCTCACAGGCGTAACGCGTTTGCCCGCGAACCCCGCGAGCGCTACCATCAACTGATGGATTATTGAGCGCTCATCCAGCGCAAAGCGTATACAAGGGGAACAATATGTGCCTTGCCGTTCCCGGTAAAGTAGTCAAACGCGACGACGGCCTCAAGGCCACCGTCGACATGATGGGCATCGAGCGCCCCGTGTCGCTGCGGCTCGTGCCGACGGCGCAGGTTGGCGACTATATTCTCGTACACGCCGGCTTTGGCATCCAGATTGTCGACGAGCAGGAAGCACAGGAAACGCTCGAGCTTGTTAATGCCATGTCCGAGCTGGTCGAAGAAGACCAGCTGGCCACCAACCCGGCGGAGGCTTACTAGTGGCGCCCGAGCAGCCGGCTCGCTCCGGTATCGATTTCTCGGCATTCCGCGATCCCAAGCTGGCTCGCGAGCTCATCGAGCGCATTCATGAGCTTGTCGGCGACCGCACCATCAACCTTATGGAAGTCTGCGGCACGCATACCGTGAGCATCGGGCGCTATGGCTTTCGCTCCATTATGCCGGCAGGGCTCAAGCTGCTGAGCGGCCCGGGCTGCCCCGTCTGCGTCACCGCCAACCGCGACATCGACCACGCAATCGCGCTCGCCAACATAGACGGCGCCATCATCACCACCTTTGGCGACATGATGCGCGTGCCCGGATCATCCACCTCGCTCGCTGCGCAAAAAGCGGCAGGGCGTGACATTCGCATCGTCTACTCCCCGCTCGACGCGCTCGACATTGCCGAGCAAAACCCTGATCGCCCGGTCATTTTTATGGGCGTGGGCTTTGAGACTACGACGCCCACCATCGCCGCCGCCATCTTGGAGGCCGAGGCGCGCGGGCTTTTGAACTTCTCGGTCTATTGCGCCCACAAGACCACGCCGCCGGCGTTGCGCGCCATCGCCAACGACCCCGAGACCGCCATCGACGGCTTTATCCTGCCGGGCCACGTCGCCACCATCACGGGCTTGGCCCCCTTTGGCTTTTTGGTCGACGAGTTTAAGACTCCAGGCGTGGTAACGGGATTTGAGCCGGTCGACATCTTGCAGGGTATCTGCATGCTGGTCCAGATGGTTGTTGAGGGGCAACCCGCGATCGACAACGCCTACCGTCGCGGCGTCAATGCCGACGGCAATCCTGTGGCGCGCCAGCTGGTCGAGCAGGTATTTGAGCCGTGCGATACCACGTGGCGCGGGCTGGGATCGATTGCCAACTCGGGCCTTTCCATCCGCCCCGAGTTCTCGCGCTTTGATGCCCGCGCTCGCTTTGACGTGCCCGTTGAGGCGACGGTCGAGCCGCGCGGGTGCCGCTGCGGCGACGTGCTGCGCGGGGCCATTACGCCGAGCAGCTGCCCGCTCTTTGGCCGCACCTGCACGCCCGAGCACCCCGTCGGCCCGTGCATGGTGAGTTCCGAAGGCAGCTGCGCGGCGTACTACCGCTACCGCGACTAGTCCGGACGCACCCGCACACCGGCATCACCCACGATTGGAGTTTTCGATATGTCCCGTACTGCCACCGATAGCACCGTCCTGTTGGGCCACGGCTCTGGCGGTCAGATGATGAAACGCATCATCGATGAGGTCTTTTTGGATGCCTTTGGGTCGCCCGAGTTGCTCGAGGGCAACGATGCCGGCGTCGCCGCGCTGCCCACGAGCGGGCGCATTGCCATGTCGACCGACAGCTTTGTAGTCTCGCCGCAGTTCTTCCCCGGTGGCAACATCGGCCGTCTCGCCGTGTGCGGAACCGTCAACGACGTCGCGACCTCGGGCGCCAACGTGCGCTACCTGTCGTGCGGCTTTATCCTCGAAGAGGGCTATCCCATGGATAAGCTCCACCAGATTGTGCAGACGATGGCCGAAACGGCGCGCGAGGCGGGCGTGTCCATAATCACGGGCGACACTAAGGTGGTCGAGCGCGGCGGGGCCGACGGCGTCTACATCAATACCGCCGGCGTGGGCGAGGTTCCCACGGGCGTGGCGCTCAGCGGCGCCAACTGCCGCCCCGGCGATGTCATTCTGGTATCGGGTACGCTGGGCGACCACGGCATCGCCATCATGAGCCAACGCGAGGGCTTGGCGTTTTCGAGCACGATCAAAAGCGATGCCGCACCGCTCAACCACCTGATTGCCGACGTTCTGGCCGCATCACCCGACACACGCTGCTTCCGCGACCCCACGCGCGGTGGCTTGGCCTCGACGCTCAACGAGTTTGCGCAGGCCAGCGGCGTTACCATGGAGATCGACGAGGACGATGTGCCCGTGCGCCCAGACGTGCAGGCAGCCTGCGAGATGCTCGGCTACGATGTGCTGCAGGTGGCAAACGAGGGCAAGATGGTTGCCGTCGTGCCGGCCGAGCAAGCCGATGCCGCGCTGAGCGCCATGCGCGCCGCCCGCTACGGCGAGAATGCCGCCATCATCGGTCGCGTGCTGCCACTTGCCGAGGGCGCCCGTCCCGCCGTGCGCGTGCGCACCGGCTGGGGTTCGACCCGCATCCTCGACATGCTCGTAGGAGAGCAGCTGCCGAGAATTTGCTAACGACAAAGGCTCAGGGCTATTAAAGATATTCAGATTCCAAACATGCCCGGCACGCATGCCCAGTATCATGGGGTGCGTTTTGAAACCCAATGACGGGAGCTTTCATGGCAGCAGCTTTTTCCCATGTGATCTTTGACCTGGACGGTACCATCCTCAACACACTCGAGGACCTGGCGGCCGCCGGCAACCATACCTGCGAGATGCACGGCTGGCCCACGTTTGCCGTTGACGAGTACCGCTACAAGGTGGGAAACGGCATGCTCAAGCTGGTTGAGCGCTTTATGCCTGCCGAGTATGCGGGCGACGGCCGTATGTTTGAGCAGACGCTTGCCGAGTTTAGGGCTTACTACGGCGAGCACAAGGAGGACCACACCGCCCCCTATGCCGGCACAATCGAGATGCTCGACCGTTTGCGCGCCGCGGGTGTGCAGCTTGCCGTGCTCACCAACAAGGACCATGTTTCGGCCGCTCCGCTTATCGAGAAGTATTTTGGTTCCGAGCGCTTTGCGCT
Organism: Collinsella sp.; assembly: GCA_014871655.1. GTDB lineage: Bacteria > Actinomycetota > Coriobacteriia > Coriobacteriales > Coriobacteriaceae > Collinsella. Next base: position 47,497 of record WGSK01000008.1, read on the forward strand.
GGTGCAGGGCCGTGTTGACGCGTTTCCGCCTAAGCCCGAAGCACCCGTCACGCTGCATGTGATGGAAGAGCTAGGCGCCGACCCGGCGACCACGCTCTACGTAGGCGATTCCAATGTCGATATCCTGACCGGCCACAACGCCGGCCTTAAGAGTGCGGGCGTCAGCTGGGGTTTCCGCGGCCGCGCAGAGCTGGAAGCCACCGGCGCCGACTACGTGGTGGACACCCAGGACGAGCTCGCAGCGCTAATTCTGGGCGAGTAACGAGCGACGCTGCCTAGCGCAGCTGCGGCAATTCTTCCGCGCGGAAAGCGCATCCCGTTTTGGAGCTCCGGAATGGGATGCGCTTTCCGTTTGAGGCGCATCAGGGAAACCGCATCCCGTTTCAGAGCAATATTCCGGGTCGCACTTTCCGCAACCCACCCCATCCGGAAAATGCGACCCACTATTCGGGCAAAAACCGGGTCGCGGTTTCCCAAGCAATCGATGCAACGCTGGCACAAGGAGTGTCCCCAACTGCCGCCTGGTCATTTAAGAACGTCCCCAATGACTACAAGTGCCGCACCATGGCAACGACGCAGGTAGAGGATGGACAGCGAGCGACGTCCAGGACGAACAAGTTGGCATGAAAAAGGCGAGGCATAGACCTTCTGGTCATGCCTCGCCTTTTGAATGACAAATTGTCGTCCTGGGCGGCGCGCAGCGTCAACTGGTTACGCGGTTCGTAGAACCGCGTAACCCCCTAGCTCAGCATTGCATCCATCATCTCGGAGTTGACGGAGTCGTCGGCAGACCACTCGCCGTCGTCGTTGCAGGTGTACTTGAAGATAACCGTGGTCTTCCTGGGCTCGGTGGCCTTGGTCACATCGACCATAACCTGACCGGCCATCTTGTACAGCTCGTCATCGGAAGGAACCGTGTCAAGCGCGGCGACCTTCTCCTGATACTGGGTGGAGAAGTCCTCGACGATCTTGTTCATAGACTTGCAGGTGATAGAGACCTCGGCGGTCGCGACACCCTTGTCCTCGTCGACCGTCACGTCGCCGATCTTGTAGTCAAAGCCCTCGAGATAGGTCTTGGCATACTCCTTGGGATCGATACCCAGCTGCTCGAACTCGTCGCCCGAAGCTTCCTCCAGACCAGAAAGGAAGTCGTCGCCACCGTTCTTGACCTCGTCAAACTGCGTCGTAAGATCCTCGGTGATGAGCTCCTCAACCGAAGGACCTCCACAGCCGGAAAGCACGACCACGCATGCAACCAAGACGGCCATGAGGGGCGCAAGCAGCAGCTTCTTTTTCATGTTGTTCCTCCCAATGAGCGGCACCGCGCTTCCCGGACGCGGCACACGTTGTAATAAGTAAGCCCATACTATCCACTTATGAACACCCTCGGCAACGCGAAGGCGCGGTCGGTTCGTTTTAGCGTCCGAACGGTTTGCAAGCCCGCCCAACGCGCAATAAAACGCTTCCCCACGGTGCAATAAAAAAGGTGGCCGGAAAACCCGACCACCCTTGCACATCCTTTGAACGCCGCAGTTTACTTGCGAACGACCTTAACGATGGCGTCACCGGCGGCGACGGCGGACTCTGCCTCAACGGTGAGCTCGACGTCGGCAAACTCGGCGGTGTTGGACACGGCCACCACGACGCAGTCCTTGTAACCGGCAGCGGCGATCTTGGCGCGGTCGATCTTGAGTATGGGCTGGCCGGCCTTCACAACGTCGTCGGCCTTGACGAAGCCCTCGAAGCCATCGCCGTTCATGTTGACGGTATCGACGCCAACGTGCACCAGAACCTCGATGCCGCTATCGGACTGCAGACCCACGGCGTGACCCATGGTGACGGTCACCTTACCGTCGCAGGGAGCGTAGACCAGATCGTCCTCGGGCCACACGGCACAGCCCTTGCCCAGAACCTCGCCACCAAAGACGGGATCGGGCACGTCGGCCATCTTGATGACCTTGCCCTTGACGGGCGAGCACAGCACGTCGGCGCCGGCAGAAGCAGAGATGGAGGCCGGAGCAGCGGCAGCCGCGGGCTCAGCCTTCTTCTTGAACATATCAAACAGACCCATACGTTTTCTCCTCTTGATTAAGCGCAACGTTGTGCGCATGCCTACGGTAATTATAGTGCCAAATGGTTCAAATGCTAAGGTGGGGACTCGAATCGCAAGCCCTTCTCGGTAGTGCTCGTGGGATGAGCATCTCCTTTGCATCGCGGTTCGATAAGCCGAGTATCGCCCACGCGCGGGACGGGCAGAAGCGGGCACGCCAAACCCGATACTTCTTTTCGCTCTCGAGTCCTGCCGCCGCCCCGTCCCTGACACTTCCTGATACCGACCGAAACGTGCCAAAATAAACCTGTCCCTTTTTGGTAGGTTTGGCGAGTGTGGATTTTCGGACGCTTAACTAACGAGCGTGGATAATCTCCCACTTTGAGGCCGTCACCGAGCCAAAAACGGGAGATTATCCGCTCTCATTTTGGATAACCCCCCTTGTACCAAGCCGAGCTCCATGGTCAAGTAATAACGACTTCTCATCATTAGATTGTTTACATCAATTCTAATAACTATTTAATCCTTAAACTCGTTATTAGAATTGATATGATTGGCCTAATAACGAGTTTCCGGCACTAAAGATATGGAGGGCGCGATGCAAATCGAGGAGAACGGCCAGGGAACGCTCCGCAATAATCTATCGGGAAAATTGGCTTACTATTCGTTTTTTCCAACGCCCTTGCAATCATTGAGGCAGCTAAACCTCACCGAGGAAACCTATCGCACGCTTTCCGCATGCTCACGAAAGCTTGGAGAGCTTGAAGGCATGCTCTACTTTGTTCCCAACGCCGATATGTATCTGACAATGTACGTGCGCAAAGAAGCACTCCTTTCTTCGCAAATTGAGGGAACCCAGTGCACGTTTGACGACCTACTTAGTCCATCGCAAACACAACTCCATCATAAAGATGTCGCAGACGTCGTGAATTACGTCCGTGCTGTCGACCGCGGCGTAGAACTGCTCAAAAAGATGCCCTTGTGCACGAGACTTCTTAGGCAAGTTCATGCGGTCCTGCTGGACGGAGTGCGCGGAACGGAGAAGAATCCAGGCGAGCTGCGCTCCTCACAAAACTGGATTGGCCCCTCAGGCTGCACCATTGCAACCGCATCGTTTGTCCCTCCAAACATTGAAGATTTGAGTAACACGCTCCAGGACCTCGAACGCTTTATCAATGAGCCTCAAGTCGAAATGGATCCGATTGTGCGGGCGGCGCTCGTCCATTACCAATTTGAAACTGCCCATCCATTCCTAGACGGAAACGGTCGCCTGGGCAGGCTTCTCATTACACTTATGCTCATCAATGATGGCGTTCTTCATTCTTGCTTGTTCTATCCATCGTTCCAGTTCAAGAAAAATCGAAGCGAGTACTACCGGCAACTCACATCCGTAAGGGAGAGAGGCACTTACGAGGAATGGATAGAGTTTTTCTGCAACAGTCTTCTCGAAAGTGCGAAGGACTCGGTAGGGTCTTTAAAAAACCTTGTTGACCTCCATAACCGTTCCACAGCAACCATTACCGAAAATCTCGGAAGGACTGCTGCAAACGGGCAAAGGCTGTTGGGCATTCTTGAAGAGCACCCCATCGTCGACACCGCATTCATCGCTGCCCAACTCGATATCGGCAGGAGTACCGCGAGCTCGCTCGTCAAATCATTTGAAGAATTGGGTATCCTCCGTCCTCTCGACGAGTCAAGACAGAGATACCGGCAGTACGGGTATGAAGAGTATCTTTCGATTCTCAGGGAAGACGCCGAGCCGATTAGATAGGCACCGCAGCCCAAGCAAATTAAAGCGAGCGCGGATAATCTCCCACTTTGAGCCCGCACACAGGCCAAAAACGGGAGATTATCCACGCTCATTCCTGAGTAGTCATTTATGAACGTCCCCAATGACTAGTCCGGCAACGCCGATGTTTCGGCAACGACAGCGAGCGAGGCGCATTCGGAGCAAGACGACGCCGCAGGTAGAGAACGGACAGACACTATGACCCAATCCAGGGGCACGGAAACGACAGGAGCCCCCGCTCGTGA
>WGSK01000009.1:0-50578 GCA_014871655.1 Collinsella sp.
GGTCATGCCGTCCTCTTTGAATGACAAGTTGTCGCTCTGGTGCCCGCGCAGCGTCGACCAGTTACGGCGTTTGGTAAAACGCCGTAACTACTAAGACTCGATGTAGTCCTTCAGCTTGCTGGAGCGGCTCGGGTGGCGGAGCTTGGCCAGGGTTTTGGACTCAATCTGGCGGATGCGCTCGCGCGTGACGCCAAACTCGCGGCCGACTTCCTCGAGCGTACGGGGATGTCCGTCGACAAGGCCAAAGCGCAGCTCGATAACTTTGCGCTCACGATCGGCAAGCGAGTCGAGCACCTGGGTGAGCTGCTCCTGCAGCATGGAGAAGCTGGCGGCATCGGGCGGAACGATGGCCTGGGAGTCCTCGATAAAGTCGCCCAGCTGGGAATCCTCTTCCTCGCCGATGGGGGTCTCGAGCGACACGGGCTCCTGCGAGATCTTCTGGATCTCACGGACGCGGTCGGCGCTCATGTCCATCTCGGCACCGATCTCCTCGGGGGTCGGGTCGCGACCCAGGTCCTGGAGAAGCTGGCGCTGCACGCGGACGAGCTTGTTGATGGTCTCGACCATGTGCACGGGAATACGGATGGTACGGGCCTGGTCGGCGATAGCGCGCGTGATGGCCTGACGGATCCACCACGTGGCGTACGTGGAGAACTTAAAGCCCTTCTGGTAGTCGAACTTCTCGACGGCGCGAATCAGACCGAGATTGCCCTCCTGGATCAGGTCAAGGAACAGCATGCCGCGGCCAACATAGCGCTTGGCGATGGAGACGACCAGACGCAGGTTTGCGCTGATGAGTGCCTGCTTGGCTTCGAGGCCCACGTTCTCAATGCGCGTAAGACGACGCATCTCGGCACGCGTGAGCTCGAGCTCGCCTGCCTCGGCAGCCTCGAGCTTCTCGGTGGCCTCGAGACCGGCCTCGATCTTCATGGCCAGATCGACCTCTTCGGAGGCGGTCAGCAGGTCGACCTTGCCGATCTCCTTGAGGTACATACGGACCGGATCGCCGGTCAGCATCACCGTGGAGGCATCGATGCCACGCACGCGTGAGCGTGAACGGGACGTGCGCACGGTGCGCTTCTTCTTGCTCTTGGAAGAACCCATCTCGGCGTCGGCCTGACGGGCCATCTTGAGCTCGTGATCGTCGAGCGAGCCGGAATCGTGCTCGTCGTCGTCATCGAAATCGTCGGTATCGGTATCGGTATCGTTATCGTCATCGTCGACGTCCATGGGGGCGTCGTCGTTACCGCTCGCGGAGATAATCTGGATGCCGCTGTTGCGCAGCGCGGAATACACCGCGGTGAGCTGCTCGTCAGAAACATCGATATCCTTCAGGGCGACCTGAATCTCGTCCTCGGTTACCGAAGTCCTGTTTGAGCCGTTGCCCATGAGCTTTGCAACGTAGGATTCCAGCCCAGTACCCGTGCTCTCAGTCTTTTTTGGCACAGATTCTCCCTTCATAGTCCACAGGACTCAATACTTTAGCACACACATTGACGTCTATACCCAAAAAGAAGACTGGATATAGGCGAGAATACGCTGGTTGACCACAACATCTAGGCTTGTTCGGTGCCCGCGGCCTCCAGGCCGATCAAACGGAACGGGTCCGCCACGCCGCCGATCGACTTTTGCAGTTCGCGTTGACGTTGCGAATCCTGCGCGGCCTGCACGGTCAGCGCGCGACGGGCCTCATCATCGAGTGAACGGTCCTGGCGCAGCTTGGCCTGTGCGGCACGCATGCGACGCTTGATGGTGTAGAGCTCAAGCGTATCAAGCATAAACACGATGTTCGTCTCGGTGGGGTGCTTGCTCGTCGCGGAGATGCGCCCGGCACTCACAAGCGTTGCCGCATCGGGACACACTGAGCGCGCCGCATCCATGCAGGCTGCAGGATCGGTTCCCGGCGGCGTTGCCAGAACGGCCCATGCAATGGACTCGTGACGCGGGTCAACCCACTCGATGGAGCAGATGCGGTCGGCATACGTGCGGAACAGGTCGGGGTAGCTCGTGAGCATCGTCAACAGCTCGCGCTCCCCTGCCAAGGACTTGCGTTCAAGATCGGTAAGAACCATCGGCGCCGCCGCAGCCGGTGCGCCCGAACCGTCAGCCACAGGCACAGCGCCCATACCATCAGGCACATCGATCGGCGGCAGGTCGTCGACGACCTCCACGGGCGCGGCGCCGTAGGCATCGAGCGGGACGTAGTCGTACGGCTCTTCTTCGACCGGCGCGGACACCGGCGGCGTCGCGCCCGATGCCCAAGCACCGCGACCGACATCGCGAGAACCCGACGCTCGACTGCCTATCCCGCCGGACCGCTCAGTCTGTGCCCGCTGGCGCTCATAGTTCTGCTCACGACGTCGTTCCGCATCCTCGCGCTTGGCGACATCGCGAAACACACGACCCGAGCTCGCGCGCACCGTCTCCAGATCCAAACCCAGCAGATCGGCAATCTGGATAAAGTACGTGTCGATCATATAGCTGTCGCGCAGCGGATAGATGAGCGTCAGCGCGTCCTCGAGCGCCTTAGCACGACCGCCCGGCGTGGTAATGTCGCTCGACTCCTGCAGCGAACGGTAGACAAAGTCCATGAGGGGCTCGGCGGCATCGATGCGCGCCTGAAGTGCCTCGCCGCCATGCGCCGTGATGAACTCCATGGGGTCGTTGCCGTCGGGCAGCACCACGCAGCGCAGGTCCATCGAATCCTGCTCGATAAACTGAATCGCGCGGCGAGCGGCCTTTTGACCGGCGGCGTCGCCATCAAACATATACACAATGCGCTTGGCAAAGCGGGTTAGCGTCTTTACGTGATGCTCCGTGAGCGCCGTGCCCAGCGTGGCGACGACGTTTTTGATCCCTGCCTCCCAGCAGGCGATGCAGTCGGTATAGCCCTCCACCACGATGGCGGTATCCTGCGCGACGATAAACTCCTTGGCCCAGTTAAAGCCGTAGAGGTTTCGCTTTTTATGAAACACGCTCGTCTCGGCGGTGTTGAGGTACTTAGGCTGACCATCGCCCATGATGCGCCCGCCAAAAGCGATGTTATGACCCTGCTCGTCAAAAATGGGAAACATCACACGGTCGTAAAAACGGTCGGCGAGCTGTCCGCGCCCACGGCTCACGGCCACGTTGGCGTCAATCATCTCCTGCGGGGTAAAGCCCGCTTGAGACAGATGAGAAACCAACGCGTTGCGACCCGGCGCAAAACCCAGGCAGTAGCGTCGACAGACATCGCCACCCATACCGCGGCTGGCAAAGTACTCGCGCGGACGGCTGTCCTTACCGCGCATAAGCATGGTGTGGTAGAACTGGGCCGTCTCGGCGCACAGGTCATAGATGCGGGCACGCTTGGTGCCGCGATCGCGCTGCGCACCGGTATCGTGCAGTTCAATGCCCGCACGATCAGCCAAATAGCGGATCGACTCGGGAAAACTCAGATTCTCGCGCTTCATGATATAGGTGAAGACGTCGCCGCCCTCGCCGCAGCCAAAGCAGTGCCACACCTGCGTAGCAGGGATAATGTGAAACGATGGGGTCTTTTCGCCATGAAACGGACAGCAGCCCCAAAACTCATGGCCGCGGGGCTTGAGCTCAACCGTTTCCTGCACGATGGCAACCAAGTCTGACGCCGCGCGTACCTGATCTTTTTCCTCATCGCTAATCACGGATACTCACCCCCTGCTCACCCAAGTTATGACGGATATCGTCGATATTACCCTCGACGGTCGCGACAAGCTCGTCCAGGGAATCGAACACGCGAGACGGACGCAGCCAGCGCGTAAACGCCAGCGACACGGAAGCGCCATACAGGTCGCCCGCATAGCCGATCAAGTTGGCCTCGAGATGCGCCGAGGCGGCATCATCGGCATAGGTCGGCGGCAGGCCGACGTTAACGGCAGCAGGCCATACGGTATCGTCGACCAGCACCAGACCCTCATAGACGCCATCGGCAGGCACTTGGATGCCGTCGGGCACCTGGATGTTTGCCGTGGGAAAGCCCATATCGGAGCCCTCGTGACGGCCAGCCGCCACAACGCCGCGCAGCATATAGGGACGGCCGAGAAGCTCGGCAGCCAGCTCCACATGACCCTGACCCAGCTCATGGCGGATGCGCGTGGCGCAGATGGTCTGCCCGTTAACGCAGAGCAGGTCGTGACCGTAAACGTCGACCCCACGCTCAGCGCCCCAGGCGCGCATCTCGGAAACGCCCGAAGCCCCGCCGCGGCCGAGCCTAAAGTCGCTGCCTACACGAATGGAGCGAATGTCGATAACACGCGACAACAAAGCCAGAAACCCGACATGATCGAGTGCCGCCACGGCGGGCGTAAAGGGAACGGCCACCACCGCATCGACCCCGGTTTGAGCCAAGGCATGCAGACGGTCGGCCGTCGTCATCAATTTTTGAGCGGGCGAAGGGCTCACCACAACGTCCGGGTCGGGATCGAAGGTAACCACGACCGCCTTACAGCCATGGGCACGGGCATCACGGACAAGCGCTTCGATGAGTTCCTGGTGTCCACGGTGAACGCCGTCGAACACGCCAATGGCGATCGATGCGGCACCCAAGTGCTCACACTCATCAAACGTATCGGCAGCAACGATGCGAGCCTCGTCCGACTCGCCCGCGAAAAAGACACGCGCGAGCTCGCGAGCGGACAACATCATCGAACACCGCCGATTGCCTGCGGAAACACGTGCTCCATGACAAAGCGGCCGCCCTCAATGCGGGCGAGCGCCTTGAGTCCCCCATCGAGCACCAACGCAAACGGCGCCTTCGAGGAATCGAAATCGGCAAGCGCACGCTCAACGGGAATGCGTCGGCCGCAGAGCAGGTCGTCGGCAAGATTGCCCGGCAAGTCAACACGTGTGGCGCCCAGGGCCGCAATGGGATCCAGGGCAAAGCCAGCCGCGGACTCGGGAGAAAGCTCCTCGACCGCATGACAAGCGCCAATGGAAACAACACCGGAAGCCGTGCGGCGCAGCGCGGAAATATGCGCGGCGCTATCGCAAGCGTGGCCCAGGTCGCGAGCGAGCGCACGGATATAGGTGCCCTTGCTCACCGAGAACGCCACGGTCCACACACACGTATCACCTTCGCCGCCCACGGCGATCAGGTCGGCGGCATAGACCTCGACGGGGCGCGGAGGTAGGTCCACCGCATTGCCCTCGCGAGCAGACTTGTAGGCGCGAACGCCATTGACCGCGATAGCAGAAAACGCCGGCGGCACCTGCATCTGCGGGCCCAGCATGGCGGCCAAGCGCTCACGAGCATAGGCAGGATCGCGGAGCTCGTTGGCAACAGCCACCGTGCGGACCGCCTCGCCCTCCGCATCATCGGTATTGGTCTCGGCGCCAAACGAGATGTCGGCGACATAGCTTTTGGTATCGAGGGTTAGCATGCCCAGCAGACGAGTAGCCTGGCCCACGCCCACCACCATGACGCCGGATGCCATGGGGTCGCGCGGGCCGGCATGGCCGACGCGCCGCTCATGGAGGGCGCGTCGGCATTGCGAGACCACATCGTGGGACGTGCAGCCCACCGGCTTATCGACGGCGAGCAGCATATTCAGTTGAGAAGGCGTACGACGAGCCATGTACCATCCAAAAAGTTAAAGCTCGACGGTCACCGAAGCGGGATCCTCCCCCACCAGCTCGGCCAGCATGGGAAGTGCCACAGCGAGCGTCTCGCGAATTGTTCCGTTGTTGGAAAAGCCGGCGGCGGCATGATGCCCGCCACCGCCAAAGTTGGCAGCGATCTCGGACACATCGAGGTCACCCTTGGAGCGCAGGTTGCCGCGCACCTTGGTATCGCCGTCGATGCCCTTTAAGAACAGGCAGACCTCGACGCCCATCACCGAACGCACCACATCGACCAGACCGTCACATTCATCCGAGGTGACGCCGCAGGCCTCAAGGTCGCTCTGGAAGGCATAGCTATACGCCACGCGCCCGTGCGCGACCGTCTTGATACGGCCCATGACAATGGACTTGAGGTGCAAAAACTCGACGCGCATGCTCTGATAGACCTCGAGTGCGACACGAGCCGGATTGGCGCCATGCGCCACCAGGCGCGAAGCAGCATGGAACGCGGCAGCATCGGCGTTCTGGTACTGGAAACGACCGGTGTCGGTCACCAAGCCGCACAGCAAGCAGGTCGCGACGCCGTCACGTGCGACAATGCCGCAATTGTCCAAGAAACGGTCGATGATCATGGCGCAGGCCGCGGCATCGACGCGCCTCAGACTGAGCTCGGCAAACTCCTCGCGCGGCGGATGATGATCGAAGCACACCACATGCTTGGAGCGACGAAGCACCTCGGCAGAATTATTGAGGCGCTCGACGACCGGTACGTCCACCGAGATGAACAGGTCAGGATTGCCGGCGTACGCAGATGCCGGCACCAGGCGATCGGAGCCTTCCATAAAGCGGTAGATACGCGGAACCGGGTCATCGTCTGCCAGCAGCAGCGCAATGTCCTTGTTGGGGAAAAACTTCATGAGCGAAAGGCCCAGACCCAATACGGAGCCCAAGGCGTCGCCATCGGGAGAAGTATGTCCCGAAATCGCAATGGAGGACGCACCCTCGATGAGCTCGAGGATGCGTCGCTGAATATCTGCAGACTCGCACGAGGCGAGGTCGGCGGAATTAGTCATCTAAAGCTGCCTCCTGGGCGGCATCCGCTATCGGATAGCCGTCCTCGTCCTTTTCGATCGCAAGCGTGGCGGGAACGTTTTCCAGCGCACGCGTGATGCGCTCGGCCTCATCGGTCGAGCGATCGATGCGAAAATCGAGCTCGGGCGTAACACGCCAATCGAGCGAGCGAGCCAACAGGCTGCGAATACGGCCCTTGGCGCTTGCGAGCGCCTCCATGACCTCATCGTAGCGGCTCGCATCGCACGACACGTACACACGCGCGAACGAACGGTCCACCGCGACCTCGACCGCGGTCAAAGTAACTAGGTCGAGACGCGGATCGGAAACCTCAAAGAGCAGGATATAACCGAGCTTCTCGCGAAGCTGCTCGCCCAGACGGCGGGTTGCCTGCGTTTGCTTCATAGCGCTACCCCCTATTCGGTACGGGCAACCTGGTCGATGCGGTAACCCTCGATCTGGTCGCCGGGCTTGATGTCCTGGAAGTTCTCCAGGCCAATGCCGCCCTCGGAACCGCTCTTGAGGCTCTTGGCCTCGTCCTTGTAGTGGCGCATCGAGGCGATCTTGCCGTTGAAGACCACGATGCCGTCGCGCACCAGACGCACGGAATCAGTCGCGGCGATCTCGCCCTCTTCGACGCGGACACCGGCGGCGATACCAACCTTGGGCACCTTGAAGGTGTCCAGAACGGTCGCGGTACCCGTGGCGACCTCGACCTCGGTGGGCTTGAGCATGCCGATACGGGCGGCGTCGAGCTCCTCGAGGCACTTGTAGATGACGTCGTAACAACGGATCTCGACGCCCTCGCGCTCGGCGGCGGAGCGGGCCTTACCGTCGGGACGGACGCCAAAGCCGATGATGATGGCGTTGGAGGCGTCGGCCAGGACGACGTCGGTCTCGTTGATGGCGCCAACGGCGGAGTGGATCGTGTTGATGCGAACCTCGGACTGATCCATCTTGTCGAGCGAGTCCTGAAGGGCCTCTATGGAACCCTGGACGTCGGCCTTGATGATCAGGTTGAGCTCCTTGACCTCGGCGTCGGCAATGGTCTCGAAGAGGTTCTCGAGCGTGACGTGCTTGACGCGGCTCTGCTCCTCGATACGGGCCTTGAGCGAACGCTCGTCGGCAAGGGCGCGAGCCTCGCGCTCGTCCTCGAACACGCGGAACTCGTCGCCGGCGTTGGGCACGGACTGCAGGCCCAAAATCTCGACGGCGTCGGAGGGACCGGCCTCGGTGACGGCGCGACCCTTGGGGTCGAGCATGGCGCGAACGCGGCCATAGGTGAGGCCGGCGACCAGCGTATCGCCCACGTGCAGGGTACCGCGGGTCACGAGTACGGTAGCAACCGAACCGCGGCCCTTGTCGAGCTTGGCCTCGAGGACGTTGCCGGAGGCAAAGGTGTCCGGGTTGGCCTTGAGCTCGAGCACATCTGCCTGGAGCAGCACGGTCTCCAGAAGTTCGTCGATACCGATCTTCTGCTTGGCCGAGATGTTGACGAACATGTTCTGTCCGCCCCACTCCTCGGGGATGACGCCGTACTCGGTGAGCTCCTGGCGCACGCGGTCGGGGTTGGCGCCGGGCTTATCGATCTTGTTGACGGCGACGACGATGGGTACGCCGGCGGCCTTGGCGTGGTTGATCGCCTCGATGGTCTGCGGCATGACGCCGTCGTCGGCAGCCACGATCAGAATGACGATGTCGGTCACCTTGGCGCCACGGGCACGCATAGCCGTAAAGGTGGCGTGGCCCGGGGTATCGATGAAGGTGATCTTGCGGTCGTTGATCATGACCTGCGAAGCGCCGATGGCCTGCGTAATGCCGCCCGCCTCGCCGGCAGCAACGCCGGTGTGACGGATGGCGTCGAGCAGCGACGTCTTGCCATGGTCGACGTGGCCCATGACGGTGACGACCGGGGCGCGCGGCTTGAGGTCGGCGGGATCGTCGTAGAACGAGAAGGTGTTCTCCTCCTCGGGGGTGATGATCTTGATCTGACGGCCCAGGTCGTCGGCAACGAGCTCGACAAGGTCGTCGGACATGGACTGCGTCATCGTGAGCGGAGTACCCAGCAGGAACAGGCGCTTGATGATGTCGTTGGCCGGAACGTCGAGCGCCTCGGCAAGCTCCTGAACGGTAACGCCCTGGGAGACCTTGATGGCGTCGAGGTCCTCGGGGTTCACGCCCTGGGCCAGCGCCTCCTCTATCTTGCGCTCCTCCTGAGCCTTGGCAGCCTCGCGCTCGCGCTTCTCCTTGCGCTTCTTGCGGCGACCGGTGGACTCGCGAGAGGCCTCCTCGACGGCGGCACGAGCCTCCTCGAGCACCTTCTCGCGGCTGTACTCCTCGGCCTCGCGAGCCATGCGGCTGTAGTGGTCCTCTTCGTTGTTGTGACCGCCCTTGCGCTTCTTGCCCTTGCCCTGCTTGTCGGGGTTGGGGAAGTCCATGCCGGCAGCGACGTTGTTGCTGGCGTTGGTGCGATGGCTGTGCGGACGGCTCTCGGAGGCGTTGCGCTCGGAGTTGTTGTCGGAAGCGTTGCGATCGTTACGACGGCCACCGCGGCGGTCGTTGTTGCCGCCACGACGGTTACCGCGCTCGGCGGCGCGCTCGGCCTTGGCCTTGTCCTCGGCGTCCTCCTTCTCCTTGAGCACGGTCTCCTGTGCGGCGATCTGGTCGAGCAGCGAACGGAAACGCGAACCGGAGTCGGAAGCGGGAACGGCGCGGCGCTGGGCCTCGCGGGCAGCCTCCTCCTTCTCGCGGGCAAGGCGCTCCTGCTCGGCCTTCTTCTTGGCCTCGGCCTCGGCGCGGGCAGCCTCCTCGGCAGCCTGGGCTGCAGCAAACTGGCGACGCTCCTCCTCGCGGGCCTTCTCGGCGGCGATGCGCTCGCGCTCGGCCTCGGCGGCGCGAGCGGCCTCCTCGGCGGCAGCTGCCTGCTCCTCGGCCTGCTTGGCGGCCTCGACTTCCTGGGCGCGGGCCTCGATCACCGAGGCGAGCTGCTTGCGGACCATGGCGACATAAGCGTCCTCCAAGGTGGAGGAAGCGGACTTAGCGGGAATCTTCATATCGGCGAGATGACCCATCAGTTCCTTGGAGGTCATGCCGAACTCTTTGGCCAGGGTGGACACACGGACTTTTGCCATATGACTTCACCTACCCTTTCTGGCACCTTGGGTGCCTAGAGACTGAACGAGCGTGGGAGACGCGCCGGGACCCGCCCGGCGCAAGCGCGCGCTAGATCAGGTCCTCCGCATCATCGAAGGCGTCGGTGTCGTGGACACCGCAGAATCGGGAGCCGGGACGAGCCTGGTTGCGGCACTGGATGCCGTCCTCGGACACGTACTCGCAGCGGCGGACGTCCTCGTCCTCCTCGTCACCGATCAGGTCGGCGGCGGGCTCCTCGTGAACGGGAACGTTCTTGAGGATGTCGGCGGCAAGCGTCTCGGACTTGATGTCGATGTGCCAGCCGGTCAGGCGCGCGGCGAGGCGGGCGTTCTGGCCCTCCTTGCCGATGGCGAGGGACAACTGGTCGTCGGGCACGATGACGCCGGCGTAGGCCTTCTCCTCGTCGATGAGGACGCGGGTGACCTTAGCGGGCGACAGGGCGTTGGCGACGTAGACGGCAGGATCGGCATCCCACAGGATGACGTCGACGCGCTCGCCACGGAGCTCGCCCACGACAGCGCGGACACGGCTGCCCTTGGGGCCGACGCAGGCGCCCACGGGATCCAAACGGTCGTCGAGCGAGTGAACGGCGACCTTGGAGCGCTGGCCGGGCTCGCGGGCGATCGACTTGATCTGGACGGTGCCCTCATAGATCTCGGGCACCTCCTGCTCAAACAGACGACGCATGAGCTCGGGGTGGGTACGGGAGATGACAATCGGCGGACGGCTGTGCTCGCCACGAACCGGCTGCAGGTTGGAGTTGGGGTCGCGAACGTCGATGATCACGGCCTTGATGTGCTGGTTGTGCAGGTAGCGCTCGCCCATCGGACGCTCGTTGCGCTCGTTCTCGTAACGGCGCTGGTCGAAGTGCGGAAGCTCGGCCTCGACGCCCTCGCGAATCTTGACGATCGTGAAGTCGGGCGTGGACTGCAGCACGGTACCGCTGATGAGGTCACCGATGCGGCCGGAGAACTCCTCGTAGATCTGCTCGCGGGCGGAGTTGCGCACGATGGCGTTGATCTCGGCCTTGGCGTGCTGGGCGGCGATGCGGCTCGTGTTCTTGGGGGTGACGTCGATCTCCTCGAACTCGGTGAAGTTGCCCTCCTCGTCCATGGAATCGTCGATCGGCTCCAGGCGGTAGACGTAGATCTTGCCGGTGGTGCGGTCGATGGTCACCTTGGCGCCCCACTCAAGATGCAGGATCTCGGCATAGCTCTTGGCGAGCGACTGCTCCAGGCGGTCGATCAGGTAGAGCTGGTCGATGTGCTTCTCCTGGCAAAGCTCCATCAGGGCGGACATCATGTCGGATGCTGCCATCTTACTTTCCTTCCTTCGCGGGCTTGAAGTCGTAGGTGGGCTTCAACTTGCACTTTTTAACATCAGAGAAATCGAGGGTAACGGACTCGCCGCCCTCGAGCTCAAGGGTCACGTTCGTCTCGGTGGCGGCGGCAATCTTGCCGGCGTACTTGCGACGACCCTCGGTGGCGGTGGAGGTGAGCTCGCAGTTCTCGCCCACAAAGCGGGCAAAGTCGCACGGGCGGCGTAGCGGGCGCGCCATGCCCGGGCTCGACACCTCGAGCGTATAACTCGAAGAGATGGGGTCGAGCTCCTCAATCACATCGCCGACCCATTTGGTGTTGGCCGTGACGTCGTTGAGCGACAGGCTCTGACCCTCGGCACCCTCGATACGCACGCGCACGCAGGGGGCCTTGGTGGCACCCACGAGCTCGACGTCGACGATGTCGACATCGTGCTGGGGAGCGACGGCCTCGAGCGCGTCGATGATCGCCTGCTCGGTCTTGGTCTTGACCATTGCGGCACCTCCATCCATACAAAAAAGAAGCGGGGCCGAAACCCCACTTCTTTCAATTACAACTTCATTTGCAAGCAAACTATACCAATAGCTGCGGAAACGTGCAAGCACAGTACGAATCTGCAGGTCAGCGTGCGCACAGCTTCTCCACAAGAATAGGACAATTGACCGCAGACATCAGGGCAGGTACATGAAAAACGAGGGACGACCCAACCGGATCGCCCCTCGTCTTTTATGCGTCAGTTAAGCGCGCAGTGCCTACTTGACCACCAGGTTGACCAGCTTGCCGGGCACGCAGATGGCCTTGACGACCGTCTTGCCCTCGAGCCACTTGTCGACGGCGACCTCGGCGGCAGCCTGCATATCCTCATTGGAGGCATCGCGGGCCACGTCGACGCGGCCGCGGACCTTACCGAGCACCTGGACCACGATCTGCACCGTGTCCTCAACGGACTCGGCCAGGTCGAACTCGGGCCAGGCGGCGGTGTAGGCGTTGCCCTCGCAGCCGAGCGCCTCGTGCCACAGCTCGTCGGCCCAAAACGGGCAGATGGGGGCAAGGACGCTCACGATGTCCTTGGCCACGCCGTAGCACAGCGCCTTGTCGCGGGCGGCACCCTCGGTGGCGTTGAGATAGGCGCTCGCCGCGTTGACGAGCTCCATGACGGCCGAGATGGCGGTGTTAAACTGGCCGCGATCGAAGTCCTCGGTGCACTTGGCGATGGTGCGGTGACGCTCGCGATAGAGTTTCATCGCGACCTCGTCGAGCGCGGACTTGTCGAAGGCCACGTTGGCGTCGCCGGACTGGACGAGCTGCCAAACGATACGCCAGGCGCGCTTGATGAAGCGGTTGGCGCCCTCGACGGCCTTGGGATCCCAGTCGAAGTCCTTCTCGGGCGGGGCGATAAACAGGATCGCCAGACGCATGGTGTCGGCACCGTAGGGTTCGATGACCGAGCTCGGGGGCACCACATTGCCCTTGGACTTGGACATGGTATCGCCGTTCTCGTCCTTGACCATGCCCTGGCACAGCAGGTTGGTGAAGGGCTCGTCCACGCTCAGCAAGCCCAGGTCGCGCAGCGCCTTGGTAAAGAAACGGCTATAGAGCAGGTGCAGAATGGCGTGCTCGATGCCGCCGATGTAGTTATCGACGGGCATCCAACGGTCTGCTGCCTCGCGAGAGAAGGGCAGCTCGGTGTTGTGCGGGTCGGTATAGCGCAGGTAATACCAGCTAGAGCAGGTGAAGGTGTCCATGGTATCGGTCTCGCGCTTGGCCGGGCGGCCGCAGACCGGGCAGGTGGTCTCGTAGAAGTCCTTGCACTCGGCGAGGGTCTCGCCGGCGCCCAAGTCCAGGTTCTCGGGCAGCGTCACCGGCAGCTGATCCTCGGGCACGGGCACAATGCCGCAGTGCTCGCAGTGGATGGCCGGGATGGGGTTGCCCCAATAACGCTGACGGCTGATGAGCCAGTCGCGCAGACGGAACTCGACCTTGCGACGACCGCAGCCCATGGCCTCGAGGTCGGCCACGATCGCAGCCTCACCCTCGGAGTGCTTGCCGCCGCGCATGCCGGTGTACTTGCCGGACTGGACGAGCGTGCCCTCGGCAGCGTGGGCGCAATCCCAGTCGACGGTCTCGGCATGGAAGGTATCGATGGTCTCGCCGCCGGCCTCGACGGCAGCGCGATCGTCATCGTCCAGGATGATCGGTACGATCGGCAGGTCGTACTTGCGGGCGAACTCAAAGTCGCGCTGGTCGCCACAGGGAACGGCCATGACGGCACCGGTACCGTAGTCGGCAACGACATAATCGGCAACCCACACGGGGACCTTCTCGCCGTTGACGGGGTTTACCACATAGCGGCCCGTGAAGGCACCGTGCTTCTCGAGGGTGCCCTGGGCACGCTCGACGGCAGAGATATGCTTGGAGTCCTCGACAATCTTGGTGACGGCCTCCTCGTACTCCGTGCCCTCGACGAGCTCGTGCAGGCCGGCGTACTCGGGAGCCAGGACAAAGAAGGAAACGCCAAAGAGCGTATCGGCACGCGTGGTGAAGACGGTGATCTTGCCCTCGTCGCCCTCGATGGGCTCGCCATCCTGGTCGCACAGGGTAAAGTCGACCTCGGCGCCCTCGGAGCGACCGATCCAGTTGGCCTGCATCTGCTTGACGCGCTCGGGCCAGCCGGGGAGCTTCTCCAGATCGTCGAGCAGCTCCTGGGAGTACTCGGTAATCTTATAGTACCACTGCTCCAGGTCGCGCTTCTCGGGCTCGGTGCCGCAGCGCCAGCACTTACCCTCGGTAACCTGCTCGTTAGCCAGAACGGTCTTGCAGGTGGGGCACCAGTTGACCGGGTTCTTCTTACGGTAGACCAGGCCCTTTTCCCACATCTTCTCAAAGATCCACTGGCCCCAGCGGTAGTAGTCGGGGCTGCAGGTCTTGACCATGCGATCCAGATCGTAGGAGAAGCCCATGCGCTTCATCGTGGCGAGCGCCTGGTCCATGTTCTTATACGTCCAGGCGGCAGCCTGCGTGTTGTGCTTGATGGCGGCGTTCTCGGCAGGCAGGCCAAAGGCATCGAAGCCGATGGGATGCAGCACGTCGTAGCCGCGCATGCGGGCCTGACGGGCCATGGCATCGCCGATGGTATAGTTGCGAGCGTGGCCCATGTGCAGGTCGCCCGACGGATACGGGAACATCTCGAGCACGTACTTCTTGGGCTTGCTGTCGTCGGTGTCGACGGCAAAGAGGTTGGAGTCCTCCCAGGCCTTCATCCACCGGGACTCAATGGCCTGCGCGTCGTAGACAGGGATCTCGTCCTTATGATCTGTGCAATCGCACATATCAGCTCCTTTAATCTTAGCTGGGGTCGGTCGGCTTAGCTTTATTCGCTACTGCGGACAGTCCTGCGCAAGACGAAGAGCACATTAAGTGCTCTTCTTTGCGTGCGGAACTTGTAGCAAACAAAGCTAAGCCGACCGACCCTAAGGTTAACTTGACTGATGATAGCAAATACGACAAGCGAGATGCCTGCGACTTACAGGCATCTCGCTTTATCTAAATAACGTGGTTGGGAATCAACCTTTGTCTGAAACTCGTTCTAGCACGAACGGGTTTTCCAAGTGCCGCAGATTGCCGTGAAAGAGGAGCGACGCGTACTTTGGTACGCGAGCGACGGTTTGAACGGCAAGGTGCGGTGCCTGGGAAAGCCGCTTAGCGGTAGCTGACGCTTTGCTGGGAGTCCTTGACGACAACGTCGTGGGCGCCGCCTTCGACGATGGAGGTGGAGCTGACCAGCGTCAGGCGTGCCTTTTCCTGGAGCTCGGGGATCGAGAGGGCACCGCAGTTGCACATCGTGGACTTGACCTTGTAGAGCGTGCCGCCCACACCGTCCTTGAGGGAACCGGCGTAGGGAACGTAGGAGTCGACGCCCTCGACGAAGCTGAGCTTCGCGGCACCGCCCAGGTCGTAGCGCTGCCAGTTGCGGGCACGCGCAGAACCCTCGCCCCAGTACTCCTTCATGTACTGGCCGTTCACGTTGACGCGCTCGGTCGGGCTCTCGTCGAAGCGGGCGAAGTAGCGGCCCAGCATCATGAAGTCGGCACCCATGGCAAGGGCAAGCGTCATGTGGTAATCGTAGACGATGCCGCCGTCGGAGCACACGGGCACGTAGACGCCGGTCTCCTCGTAGTACTCGTCACGAGCGCGGCAGACGTCGATCAGCGCCGTGGCCTGGCCACGGCCAATGCCCTTAGTCTCGCGGGTAATGCAGATGGAACCGCCGCCGATACCGACCTTGATGAAGTCGGCACCGCAGTCGGCCAGGAAGCGGAAGCCCTCGGCGTCGACGACGTTACCGGCACCGACCTTGACGTCCTCGCCGTAGTTGGCGCGAATCCACTCGATGGTGCGCTTCTGCCACTCGCTGAAGCCCTCGGAGGAATCGATGCACAGGACATCGGCGCCGGCCTCGATGAGCAGCGGCACGCGCTCGGCATAGTCACGGGTGTTGATGCCGGCGCCGACCATGTAGCGCTTGTCGTTATCGAGCAGCTCGTTGGGGTTGGTCTTGTGGCTATCGTAGTCCTTGCGGAAGACGATGCCCATGAGGTGATCGTTGTCGTCGACGATGGGCAGGGCGTTGAGCTTGTTGTCCCAGATGACGTCGTTGGCAACCTTGAGGCTGATGTTCTTGTCGCCCACGATGAGCTGCTCACGCGGGGTCATGAACTCGGAGACCTTCGTCTGGTGGTCATCGCGGCTGGGGCGATAGTCACGGCTGGTGACGATACCCAGGAGCTTGCCCTTGGGAGTGCCGTCGTCGGTAACCGGCATGGTGGAGTGGCCGGTCTTCTCCTTGAGTTCGATGACCTGCTCCATGGTCATGTCGGGGGTCAGCGTAGAATCGGACTGAACGAAGCCGGCCTTGTGATCCTTGACGGCCTTGACCATAGCGGCCTCGGACTCGGCGCTCTGGGAACCGTAAATGAAGGACAGGCCACCCTCGGTAGCGAGCGCGACACCCATGTCGACGCCCGAGACGGACTGCATGATGGCGGAAACCATGGGGATGTTCAGGGTGATTGCCGGCTTCTCACCGCGCTTAAAGCGGGTTAGCGGCGTCTTAAGAGAGACGTTGTTGGGGATGCACTGCGAGGACGAGTAGCCAGGGACCAGCAGATACTCCGAAAACGTGTGGGACTCACCGGGAAAGAACGTAGCCATGTTTCTCCTTTTTCCATGCGACCGGTCGGCTGCAGGCCTCGTAGGACCCAGCCCAACCTTGGGCGCCCAATACTGGGGAAGTATCTTAACGCACTTTGACTGCTACAATGCATGATTTAAGAAGAGCACACGAGGGTTTGACGCAGGCTTTGCGTTTGCCCAGCAAACACTTTAGCGGGGAGACGTGGAGCACATGGAGTACAAGACGACGGCAAAACTGGTCATTCAGTCGTGCGACAAAGATCTGCCGGGCGTGTTCGGCCACGGCTGCGTCTTGCTGCTGCAGGGTATCGCCCGCGAGCACTCGCTCAACCGCGCCGCCAAGAGCATGGGAATGGCGTATTCCAAGGCCTGGCGCATTGTGAACGAGGCGGAAGGCCAGCTAGGCTGCAAGCTCATCGAGCGCGACGGTGCCCGCGGATCCACCCTCACCCCCGCCGGCGAGCGAGCCATAGCAGCCTACGAGGAGCTGCAGGGCGACATCAACAACGTCATCGCCACCAAAGCCAACGCCCTCATCGCCAGCATCAAAGAGTAGCCAATTTGGGACGGGGCTTTTTAGCTACCCAACCCCTTCTCATAAGTTGCGGTGAAATAGGGACTGTTTATGCGGTTAAAGCCGTAAATCAATCCCTATTTCACCGCAACTTATGGAGTCGAGGATGATTTAGCTAGTTGCGGAGGGCATTATCTAGGGTGGCGGCCACGATCAAGGGATTGTCGGTGCCGGCGAAGAGGCGGACGGTGCTCCCCTGCTTGCCGCGTGGAGCCGAAAGGCGCGTCGTTGCGCCGCCGGCGGGCGATGTGCGAAACTCCCCGGGCAAAGCATCGAACAGCTCCCCTGCGCTAAGCTCGATAAGATCAAATTCAACTGCCGGGCCAAAGCCGTGCTCGAGGATTCCCGTTGCAACCGCATGATCGGGATGCGAGCTCAGCCCGGGATAGCGCACGTTGCACACCATCTCGTTGGCGGCCAGATACTCGGCCAGCGCACGGGCGCGGTCGAAATGCGCCTGCATGCGGACATCGAGCGAGTCCAGCCCGCGCTCCAGCACACCGGCCTCGTCAGCAGGCATATCAAGCTTGGCCAAGCCACAGCCCTCGAGCAGGGCATGCGCGCACTCAGCCGCGGCATCCACGCGATGGCGCTTGAGCTGCGAGCGCGCGGCCGATACGGCAACCAACTTGCGCGGAGCATCACCGGCGCATACACGATCGAGCGCCTCAAGCGACAGCGCAGCACCCAGCCGCAGCGGATCGCAGCCAAAAGCCGACGCCACGGTGTTGTCCACAACAAGCAGCGCGCGGGCCTCACGAGCCGCGCGGCCAAGAGCGCGAAGGACGGGCACACGCAGGCCAAAGCCACCGATGGAGTTCACAAACCACCACAGGTGCGGCACCTCGACATCAAACGAAGCGTCAAAGTCCTCGGACGCGGCGGTAAACGCCGCAACCGACGGCTCTCCAACGAGCACAACGTCGCAAGCATCAAAGCCGCGCTCAAACGCATCGGCAAAGTCGTCCGCAAAGGCCACCAGGCGGTCACCGGGACGCACAATCCCCAGCAGCGACAGCCCTGCCGGCACATGCGGGGCCGCAAGCAACTGCGCCTCACGCGCGCCGGTCCTCAAAGCCCAAGCCTCTTCTAGCTGCTGTACGCCCACACGGCACCGCCCCTTCATAAGCAAAATCCCACGATGCGGGTGTTCCCCGCATCGTGGACAACGGCTGCAGTATAGCGCCGATATGCGACGAATCGCCTAGATGATGAGCGTGTGATAGTTCACGCTCGCGCCAGCGGCGTCAACGGACACGCCATAGGTCGCAGGGTAGATGCGCGTGGAGAACACAAGCGCACCGTCGTTAACAAACACTTCGACCGACGAGACATCGCCGACAATGCGCACGTTACGAACTTCGTCGACGGGCTCCCAACGCACGGTACGACCGCAGCCGGCAGAAGCGCGACTCTCATCGGTAAATCGCATCTCAAAGCGCGAGGGCAGTTCGCCCTCGACGGGAACAAACGCCAGCTTCAGCTCGCCATCAACGGTCACGGTAAACGCGCTGTCGACACCGTCGACAACAACGTCAAAGCAGGTATCACCGGCAGCCTCCAACGAGCCCTCCCCCACACGCACCGAGGCATAATGGCGCTCGATCTCGCGCGCCGGCTGCTGCAGTACCACGCCGCCAGCACCGGCTGTAAGCTCACGCGGCACCGTCATGCAGTGCTGCCAGCCACACGCCACGGTGGGGTCGTTGCCATAGGTCGGCTCATCGGGCATGCCCATCCAGCCAATCAGAATGTGACGACCGTCCTCGGCCGTGAACTCCTGCGGAGCATAGAAGTCAAAACCGGCGTCCCACAGGCGGAACTCGCCCAGCTCATAGGCACCGTCACCACCCGTAATGTCGCCCGTTACAGGCATGTAGCCAGCAGCGTATACGTTGCCGCGGTCCCAACGGCCGCCCTCGAGGCCCTGGGGCGAGAAGGACAGCCACTTCGCCGGTACACCGCCATCCGCCTCAAGCTCAAGGTATCCCGGGCACTCCCACATAAAGCCAAAACGCTCGGGCGTAGACACACGACTCTCGAGCTCCCAACTCAGCATATCCGCCGAGCCATACACCAGGATCTCGCCCACATCGCGCCCGGCGCCCTCGCCGTGCATGACGCAAAATCGACTATCGACATGCGGACCATCCACGCGGCGACGCGCGCCCAGCACCATGTGATAACGCCCGTCCGCGTCACGCCACACCTTGGGATCGCGCACATGGCAGGTCAAATCCTCGGGATAATCCTCGGAAGCCAGCACCACGCGCTTGGCGCCAAACGCCTGACCGTCGGTACTCTCCACATAGACGGTATCAGCGCGACGGCCGGTATTGACGTAGTCGTACGTCCCGTCCGCATCGGGAAGCTTCACGTTGCCTGTGTACAGCATGCGAATACGGCCGTCCTCGGCAAGCGCGGAGCCCGAATACACACCGTGGCAATCGAACGGCTCGTCGGGCAGCAGCGGGGCGCCAACGTAGTCCCACGTCATAAGGTCGCGACTCGTCGCATGACCCCAAGCCTTAACGCCACCCTCGACATCAAACGGCGCATACTGAAAATAGGCATGGAACACGCCACCCGCCTGGCAAAGACCGTTGGGGTCGTTGAGCCAGCCCGCCGGCGGCATAATATGGAAGCGCTGGCCATATGCGCCATGACCGCACTCAGAGGCGGCGGCGTCAACAGCGGCAACCAGCTTTGCAAGGTCGCGGCCAAGTGCATTAGACATATCAAAGTCCTAACGGATCGAAAGTTACAAGGCGCCAGAGATCGGCGCCAAATGCGGGAAACACCCGCGAGCATACAGCCCGCGGGCACCCCTCAATCAAAAGCTCTTAGGCCTGCTCGGAAGCCTTGGGCTCGTCCTTGTACAGGACAAACGAGATGGCAAAGGAAACCAGCGCGGCGATCGCAAACATGATCGCGTACTGCACGGGCTGGGCCAGGCACAGCAGGATACCAAAGATACCCGTAACGCCCGTGCCGGAGGCAGCCAGCGAAGTGAGCGCGCAGACCAAGGCACCGCAACCGCCGCCGATGCAGCCGGCGATGAAGGGCTTAAAGAAGCGCAGGTTCACACCAAAGATGGCAGGCTCGGTAATGCCCATGAAGGCGGACAGAGCCGAAGGAAGCGCCAGACCCTTGATCTTGGCATCGCGGGTCTTAAAGGCAACGGCGAGTGCGGCGCCACCCTGAGCGATGTTGGCAGCGCTGGCGATGGGCAGCCAATAGGTCACGCCGTACTGGGCAAGCTGGCCCAGGTCGATGGCGGTGTACATCTGGTGGATACCGGTAACGACCGTGGGGGCATAGAACAGGCCGACGATAAAGGAACCGATGCCGAAGGGCAGGGTTAGCAGGGCCTGGATCAGACCGAGGATGGCGTTCTCGGCCCAGACGAAGATGGGGCCGACGGCAACGAGCGTCACGAGCACGGTCACGAACACCGAGACGAGCGGGGTCACAAAGAGATCGAACATCTCAGGAACGATCTTGTGCAGGCGCTTCTCGAGGAAGGCGAGAATGGCGCAGGCGATGACGATGGGGATCACATGGCCCTGATAGCCGACCCACTCAAGGCTGTACACGCCGGGGATGACGTTGACCATGGTCTGCACGCCCTCGGAGGCAACCGTATAGGCGCTCTGCAGCGAGGAGTTGATGAATGCACCACCGACGACGGCGCCCAGATACGGGTTGGCGCCAAAGGCCTTAGCGGCGGAGTAACCGATCAGGATCTGTAGAATGCCAAAGGACGTGCCCGAGACCAGGTCGGCGATCTTATAAATAAAGTTATTGGTGTCGAGCGCGATAAAGCCGTTGGAGGCCATAAAGTTGAGGGCGCTCATAATGCCCAGCAGCAGGCCCGAAGCCACGATGGCGGGGATGATGGGGACAAAGACGTCGCCGAGCACCTTAATAGCGCGCATAAAGATGTTCTGCTGCTGTGCCGCGGCCTCCTTGACCTCGGCCTTGGTGGCAGCCTCGACGCCGCTGAGCGCGATGAACTCCTCGTAGACCTTGTTGACGGTGCCGGTGCCAAAAATAATCTGGAGCTGGCCCTGGGCCTCAAAGACGCCCTTGGCGCCGTCGATATTCTCGAGGGCCTCCTTGTCGACCTTGGCGTTATCGGCAATCACCAGGCGCAGACGCGTGGCGCAGTGTGCGGCCGAAACAACGTTGTCGGCGCCACCGATGTTGTCGAGCACCTCTTGGGCTGATTTGCGGTAGTCCATGACTTCCCTTTCCTCCAACGGGCGCACTTGCACCCGGCCATCTTTGACACTTACACTGTAATCGTTTTCAGTTTCATATATCTGTAATCGTTTTCACAGCAGGGTGAACGGTAGGAAAAAGCCGGCGAATGGTAGTTTTACGGCAAAAACAGGCGGCTCAGAGGCAGACAGACGTGCCCAGAGTCTAGACATTCATAAGCTGATGGCCAAGCTTGAGTGTCTTCAGGCCGCACTCCCCCTCCATGCCGTCGAGCGCGTCGAGCAGCATGCTGGTGGCCTCGACGCCACTGGTCAGGTAGCCATAATGCACGGTGGGAATACCGCCCGTCAGCGCGCGCAAAAATGCGTTGTCGCCAAAACCGCTCACGCGGTGTATGCCCTCGCCCATACCGCGAACCTCATCGATGGCACGCAGCGCGCCCGCCGCCATAGTGTCGGTCGCGCACGCGATTAACGAAACATCGGGGACATCGGCAAGCAGCTCGCGCGCAGCGCGATAGCCCGAGTCGAGCGTAAAGGATCCCTGGCGAATCAAGCTCGGATCAAGCACCACGCCCGCGGCGCGCAAGCCGGCCTCAAAACCGCGACGGCGGTCATAACCGGCCGCGCGGTCCTCTTCGGTAACTCCGATGAAGGCGATCTTGCCATCCACCCGACCCGCAAGCGCGCGGCCGAGCTCAAAGGCGGCCTCGTAATCGTCGTGATAGACGCACGCCGCGCCCTCAACATTCTGGCCGATCAACACAATGGGTACACGGCACGACCCAATAGCGCGACGGTGCTCGTCGGTGATCATGGTTGCCACCAACACAATGCCATCGACCGGGTGGTTTTGGAATAAATCGAGGTATTCGAGCTCACGATCGGGGGCGTTATCGGTATTGGCAAGCAGCATCTGGTAGCCACGACGACCGAGCACCTGGCCAATACCGGCGGTAATGCGGCTCACGGATTCCGAGTTGATCTTGGGCACGATGACGCCGATGAGCTTGGTGGAGCCGGTGCGCAGCGCGCGAGCCTGGCTGGATCGCACGTATCCGGTCAACTCGATTGCCTGCTTAATGCGCTCGGCCTTGTCCGCCGAGATATATCCACCGTTGAGGTAGCGCGAGACGGCGGCGCTCGAAACGCCTGCCAGCTCGGCCACATCTTTCATCTTTACCACGAGCACCCCTGACAACGAATTCACAAGCACCATAATAGCTGCCTTGCCAGCAAATTGAGTAAATAGAATTCCTGGTCAAGCAAACGTCAGCGAGCGCGCAG
The DNA here is from genome assembly GCA_014871655.1 of Collinsella sp. Taxonomy (GTDB): domain Bacteria; phylum Actinomycetota; class Coriobacteriia; order Coriobacteriales; family Coriobacteriaceae; genus Collinsella. The sequence goes on from WGSK01000009.1 coordinate 22,401, forward strand.
CTGCCGTGGCGAGGTGCCGCGAAAGAGGAGCGACGCGTACTTCATGTACGCGAGCGACGGTTTGAGCGGCAGATCGCCCGGCAGATGCCCGCGCAGCGTCGAGCGGTCCGGCGTTCGTCAGAACGCCGGAACATAGTTAGCCGTGGTATTCGCCGTTGTACTGGATGAGCGTGAGGTCTTCAACGCCGTCGAGTGCGCGGATAGCGTCAGCATAGGGCATATCCACACCGTCAGAGAATACCTCGACGGCGATCTCGACTTTGTCGCCGCGCATGGTCTTGGACTTAACGGTGAACTTGGTGCGGCCAAATGCACGCACGATATCGTCGCCGGAGGTCTGGCCCGTGTAGTGGATGACCATCATGTACACGCGCGACTTGTCCTGGTGGCTCGCAAAGCCGGCGATCATCACCACGATCACAACTGCCGTGAGCCCCACGAGCGCATACATGCCGGCACCTGCCGTAATGCCCGTGGTAATGGCCCAAAACAGATAGAGCAGGTCGAGTGGGTCCTTGACCGCCGTACGATAGCGGACAATAGACAGAGCACCGACCATACCGAGCGAAATGACCACGTTCGTCGAGATCGCGAGCGTGACCATGCAGGTGAGAACGCACATGCCCACGAGCGTCACGGCAAAGCTGCGCGAATACACCACGCCGGTAAAAAAGCGCTTGTACACGTAATAGATCAGGATGCCCATGGCGAGCGCCACGAGCAGCGAAAGGCCGATCTTGGCAGGGTCGACCTGGCCAAATGCCTCCAAGACGGAGTTCTTAAAAAAGTCCCTGGTGCTCATGGTCTAAATATCCCCTCGGTTCTCAAAATCCGATTCCCAGTAATTAAATCCGCGCAGGTAGGCGGTCTTTTCATAACACAGGCAGTACTTGGAGACCGCCGCAAGCTCGGCCGCGCCCGGCGGCACCAAATCGCGCACCAGCTGCGGGCAAAACTCCGTAAACTTGACCTCCATCACCAGCTTGCCGGGCTCCAGGACCGGCAGCACGGGCAGCGTCGCGTCAAAGATATCGAAGCTTCCCACCGCGGCACGCACGTTCATGTCAAACGTAACGCGCACGGTGCCCTCGTCCATCACCCACGGATCACGCTCGTAGTCCACGATGGTCCGCGGGCGCATCATATTGCAGATGCACTCAATGTAGAACTCGCGACAGAGCGGATAAGGGCTCCTCAGCAAAAAGTCGTAGTCGCCAGCCAGAATCTGCTCAAACTCGCCGCGCGTAAGTGGCGCATCCTCCTTGTAAATCCAGCTACCGTACTTCTTTTTGCGCTCGAGCTTAATCACCTTGTCGCTGCCGTTATAGATGCGCACGCGATACTTTTTGCGCATGAGAATACCGGCGTCTTTTTCCTCGTAGGCCGAGTTGCAGTAGTCGTCAAAGTACAGGCTGCGAATGGTGTAACCGCCCGCCCGCGCATGCTTGTCCAGCTTAAACACCGGCGCCATGCGACAGGCAAGCGCGGCGTGCTCGCCCTCGTTAATGAGATATTTGAGCTCGTGGCGGTAACGCTCCTGCGTGGCACGCACAGGCGGGGCCGCCAAGCGCTCAAGCAGCGCGCTAGCCCTCCTCATACGTATCCTCCACGACCTTACCGCCGTCTTGCACGTAAAAACACTTCATGCCGTAGTGCTTGCCGTCGTCGGTCACATAGTAGTCAAACGCATCTTGCGTATAGCCGTCGGAGTTGGTGGCGCGCACGCGCACAAAATACTGGCCGGTATCGGGCGCATCGCAGGTCACCTCGGGAAGCAGCACGTCCTCAGCCTTAAAGATCACATCGCCAATAGCATAGTCGCGCGCAAGCTCCACGGTGTAGCGAATGTCGCGCGCCTCAAAGTCGTAGGACGCATCCCAATTAATACGAAGCTTACCGTTATCGATCTGCGGCACGCCGATGTAGAACGGCATGGGCTTTTTAAAACTCTCGCGAAAGCTCTTGTAGTTCTCCTCGATCTCGGAGGGAATCGCCGCGGCGATCTGCTCGTATTGGTCCTTGGTGACAGGCAGATTGTCGATATCGGGCGAAGCAAAGACCAGGGATTCAGTCACCTCGCGGTAGTGCTTGATCATCTTGGTCAGGCGAGTCTCGGTCAAATACGAGCGCAAGTCCTTGACGGCACGGTCGAGTTCGCTGCGGAACGACTTGCTGCGCAACGCACGATTGAATAGCACGTTGCCCCAGTAGTTGCTTACGCCGCGCTCCCAGCTCGCATAATCCGAGAACCCCGTCAGGCTCAGCTCAAGCTTACGCAGCATGCCGTCGTTATCCCAATCCAGGATATACCAGACCTTGGAGTTAAGCGGGCTGTACAGATAGCAGTTACGGTTCTGCGTATCGCAGTTGCCCGTCAGGATCTGAAACGCCAACCAATAGACCAGGTTCTCGGTATCAAAGTAGGTGTCGAGCACGTCATCGATCTTTTGCGATTCGTCGTTGAGCGCATCGAGCATCTCGATGAGCTTGGTGTGGTCCGTATCGCCCTTAATCTCGAGCATGCCTTCAAAGCTCGCCTGGTTGTAGTCGGGATCATCGGCAAGCTTAATGGTGTCCTCGTAGCGATGGAAATCAAAGCTGTTCACCTTGTACAGGTGCCCGCTCTTATCCAGGCCATGTGCCTTAAGCGCCGTCTTGTTGAGCTGCTCCACCTGCGTAAACAGGCCGTAGTCCTCAAAGGTATCGTTGGACTTTTCGGTCTGGTCGCACACCCACAGATGCACAAACTGCGTGCGCAGGCCCATCATCTAGGGGATCCCGCGGATAAGGTCATAGGCCATCTTGTTGCGAAAACGCATACCCTCGCCCATGTGCTTGTTGAGCGCAATCGCACGCTGCTGGCGCCAGGTACCTTTTCCTTTTTTGAGCTCCACCTTGTAATTCTTCTTCGTATAACCGCTCGACGTCTGGCCACGCACCTGCACGGTAGCATTGGGCGCTTCCTCGCCATAGCCAACCTCGCCGGCCACCGGGCCGTCTTCGTCGCCCGCCTGCAAAAGCCCCATTACCTGATAGCGCGTCACGCCCATGTCGGCATAGTCATACACCGAGTACGTATTGATCTCGGCCCAGCTATGATCGGTGTTCTCGGAGCTGTTACCGCGCGAGACCGTCAGGTACATGGTCACAATGCCCGAGTCGTCGTAGACCTCGTACAGCTCGTCCTTATCGCGAAGGTGCTTGGACTGGTCGGAAGACTCAGCCTTTTTAATCTTGTCCTGTTTTTTGACCTTTTTAGTCGAGGATTCGTCCTGAGACGAGCAGCCCGAAAGCAACAGCGCGCCGGCAGCCGCCTCGATCAGGCAGCGGCGAGACATCAACTTATCGATCATCAGAACCTCCCCAATGTTTCTGGTACAGGCGAACCACCATACGTTCAAACGCACTGCGCGGCTCACCGCCCACGCGCTTGTCCTCGTAGCGTTGCTCAACACGATCGAGCACCCGTCCAAGTTCGGTAAACCAGCCCGTTTTGTCGGTCGCCACAATGGGCTGCTGGCTCAGGATACGATACGGCAAGTTGGCGGTATAGGTATCGAGCCGCTGCAGCGCCACGATAAAAAACACCGCTGCACCCAACAAAAAGCCAAAGCCGTAAAACTGCTGCGGCAAGAGCAGAGAAACGGCACTCGCCAGCCCGGCCACACCGGCAAACAACCCCGAGGCCAGCACGGCCCCCTTATAGTCGGTAAAGTACAGCAAGATGAGCTACACCGTATTGCCCACGGCATACAGGCCGTAGCCCACGCACAACGTGCGAAAATACCCGTGCATCAGGTTGTTAAAGCCCAACGGTAGCGCCGAGAGCACTGTGGTCTCGAGCGAGATGACCGCCGCCGTCACAAACAGTTGTTTGAGCGCACAAAACCGCAGTTCTCGGTTGAGCGTGGCAAGCATTTCCTCCTCGGCCACCACAATGTCGCCCACCACGCCACCGTCATTGAACAGGCTGTAGTAGTCGCGGTAGCGCGGATAAAAGTTGACCTCGACCGAGACCACAAAGTTGACGGACGTGACCAGGATCGTCAAAAACGCGATGAGCGCCGGCACATCGTGGTAGGGCGCACCATAAAACAAGCCCTTGACCTGCACGCCAATGGGACCGGCCCAAATTATCACCAGGTGCGCAAAGAGGCCCAGGTTGGTAAACAAGCCCGTGAGCGCCAACGGAATAAACTGATCGAGCCACCGTAAAAAGAGCCAGGGGCTGCGTTCGCTCTGCGGAAAAAACCGGTACAGCAGTACCACGTCCCAGGCGAGCATGACGCCATAGCCCAGAGCAATTGACGCCAAAAGGCCCTCGACCGGCGGCAGACCAAGCGCCAGCGCGGCCAGGGCGCACAGGCACGCCACGCCAATGGCGGCCGCAAAGCTGCAAAGGATGCCGCGGTAATCCTTGATGGCCGTGAGGTAACTCATGCCGTTCCAGTTGACGATCATAATGTTAAACAGCCACAGGCACAGCAGTCCCTGCAGCAGCGTGGCGCCCGAGAACAGCAAAAAGACGCCGTAGAGCACGGTGCCCGCAACGAGCATGATGGCATTAGACCCCCAAAACGAAGGCAGGATCTCATCCTCGCGCTCGGCAAAGAGCATGTCGGCCAAAAAGCGCGTGACCGGCATAGAGAAAAAACTCGTGAGCGTGAGCGACGCCAGCAGCGTATAGGTCACCATGCACACCAGCAAGTCCTGGTTGGCTCGGCCCACGCCCCACAGACCGCACAGCACCAAGATACCCACCTGGAGCAGCACGCCCAACAGCATGGGGCCCGTGCACACAATGCCGGCGTAGCCGTAAGCGCGCATCGTGGCAAACAGACCCTTACGCCTAAACAGGCGCTTGAGCTCAAAACCGATTCCGGCCACCGGCTACTCCCCCTCTCTGGGCAGGTTAAACGCACGCGCCGTCTCGTCGTACAGCGCGCGATAGTTGGCGAGCATCTGCTCGTGCAAGAAGTACGTGGCAACGCGACGCTGGCCGCGCTCCCCCATCTCAATGCGACGAGCGCGGCTTGTGCACATGCGTTCCATGGCATCGGCCAAGCCCTTGCGATACATTGGCGGCGTCACAAAACCCGCCACGCCAAAGTCGTCGCCCGGGGCGCCTTCGAGAAGCTCGCGACAGCAGCCCACCTCAGTCGTCACGCAGGGACGGCGCGCTGCAAGCGACTCCAGCACGCTGAGCGGCTGGCCCTCGGAGATGCTCGTCAAAATGGTAAAGTCGAGCTTTTCCATGTACTCGACCACGTTGACGCGGCCGGTAAAGATCAGGTCGCGCACGCCCAGGGTTTCGACCAGCGCGTGGCACTCGGCGCCGTACTCCTCGTCGTCCACGCCACCCATGATGTGCAGGCGCACCTTGGGCAGGCGCTCGTGCAGCTCAAAGAAGGCATAAATCATGGTCTTGACATCCTTGATGGGCGCCAGGCGCACCACCGCGCCAATGTCCACCCAGCCGTCATCGGGCTTTAAGGGAATATCCTTAAAGCGATCGAACTGGATGCCGTTGGGGATGACCAGGCATTTGTCCGCATCGCAGCCCATATCAATCTGCGTCTTGCGGGCGTTGTGAAACAGGCTCGTCACGCGAAAGGCGCGACGGTAGATCTCCTCCGAAAGCAGGTAGAAAAAGCGAATCCAGCGGTCCTTAAACGACGGCACCACCCAATCGGCGCGAATGATCTCTTCCTCGCGCTCGCGGGTATAGATGCCATGCTCGGTCAGCAGCACCGGCGCATGGTGAACGCTTGAGCCCAGGCAGGCGAGCAGGCCACCGTAGCCGGTCGAGATGGCATGGTACACATCGGCCACCGGCACCTCGCTGCCCAACAGGTAGAGCACGGGCAGCAACATGGAGCGCATGGTGTGGAATGCATCGGCAAAGGGCGTGTAGGGATACTCGGCCAGGCACACATCGCGAAAGATATCCATAAACGTGCGGCTCTGCAAAAACGAGAGCGGATGCACGCGACGGCGGTGGAAGATATCGAATAACACGTCCCAGTCCGGATTGGAGAGCGACACCAGGCGGCGTAGCGCCTCGCGCTCACGGTCGTTAAAACTGGCTTCGTGCTGCTCGCCCGAAAGCCGCAGGGCATCGTCCAGGAACACCTCGTGCACCTCGACCACGTTGCTGGGCAGCTCGTAGACAAATTTGCCGCGGTCGGCAGCATGCGCGCCAATCACCCACAGCACGAACTCGTGCTCGGGCATGGCCTGGATATAGCCATGCATCCAGGTAGATACGCCGCCGTGCACATAGGGGTAGCAACCCTCGAGTACCAAGCAGATTCTCATCTGTCGCCACCCTCCTTGCGCTCGATCGTCAGGGTCTTATCATTTGCCTTGAGCAGATACAGATTGCCCGTAAGGTGCGTTAGTTCGCCACCCGTCACCGCACCTGGCTCGCCATTATTGGCGCGGAACATGAGCCACGCCTCGTCGTGAAAATTGCCCAGACTGAGCGTCCAGGCATCCGCGCTGGTATCCATGCCCACCGTCACCGACGAAAAGCGCTGGATGGCGCCCGAGCATTCCGAGCCGGTCTGGCGACGCAGGCCGGGCGCAAACTTGGTAAGCCAGTCCAGGTAGTCGGTCAGGCCGCCCTTGTAGACCTCCCAGCCCTCCGTAGCGCCGCGATCGGGGTCCAAAAGGTCGTCCGGGTGCATAAAGTGCGTGCTTACGTAGTGCATGTTGAGCTCGGATACGGCAGCCAGGCGCATATAGGAATCGCCGACCATACCGCCCGAGACAATGCGCGGCTGCTCCACAATGCCATCGCTCGCCACGCCAAACTCCTGCACGTACGGCAGGTCGGTGCCATCCTCAAAATACGTACTGGCGATGGTCTTAATGCGCGGAACGTCGGTGCCGATAAGCTTGCGCGCTCGGGCCGAAAGGATATTCGACGGCGGCACGTAGACCGAGCCGTGCGCGTTGGGCAGCACCTCGTCCTGGAAAGCGATAAGCTCGTTGAGCGATGCGACAAGCGTTTCCTTGTTCTTCCACGTCTTGTAGTCGTACAACGTGCCGTAGTCGGTGTCCCAGAGCGCAAGCGGCTGATGGTTGTAGCCGTGAAAGCCCAGCTCGCCGCCCATCTGAAGCAGCATGCCGCCAAAATAGCGGAACTGCGTGGTATCGGCCTGTCGCGCGGGCTCGGTCTGGTTGACCGCGTCCTCGTAGTTTTCGATCATCACGCCGGTATAGCGAATGCCATATTTTTGCGCGAGCTTTTGCAGATCGGGCCACCAGACCTTGGTGTAAAAATCGGCAATGGAAAGGCCGTAGTCACGCTTGATATAAGTACCATCGCCCGAGGGCACGGGACTAGGAAAGTCGTCCAAAAAGAACACAGCGCTGTTAATGACCGGATAGGCCGTGGCATCACCCAGCAGGCTTATGGCCGAAGCATAGAACCCACGCATGACCTTGTCGTAGATACCAATGTTGCACACCACGGTGTGACCACAGCCGCAATCGTTAGACCAAATGAGCGGCGTGCCCGCGTCACCGGTCTTTGCCCATACGTGCGCCGTTTCGCGCAATGAAACCGAAAGCGAAGAATCGAAGGGATCCGAGAACTCGTAGCGCTCTCCTCCGCCCAACATAAAGTCATCGCTCGGAACGATACTTTCGGCTGTCGCATAGTCATATCCGGCCGATTCGATCCCAAGCTTGGAAGCAACAGCCTGCAGGTAGTTCGAGTTATCTGGCGTCATGCCCAGCATGAGTGAGCCGCCCGCACTCACCCAACTCATCAGATCGGTCAGATGCGTACCCAGTCCGTCAAGCGAGGGCATAAGCACAATCACGCGATCAAACGACGTGAGCGATGGGATCGCGTCCGCACCGTCGGTGGCAATATCAACATCGCGATGGGCGATCTTCATGTCCAGCAAAATCTGGTCGAACTGGTCTTTAACGTCGTCGACACTATCTTGGTCCGAGTCGGTAATGACCAGGCACGTGGGCTTTTGGCCAAAGACTGCCGAGGAGGCCGGCACCGCATCGTTGGCGGCAAGCATCCCCAGCTTATGCTGGCCCGCACTGTACTGCACGCCGGCACGCTCCACCAGCAGCACGGCGGCCATGGCAATAAAGACCGCCCACACCACGAGGAGTCCCATCCAACGAAAGCGGCCTGCACGGTCGCGGATATGTCGGGCCACGCTCATCTGGCCTCCTCCCCGTCGCGCCAAAACGCCAACTTTTCGCGGTTGTCGGCGCTCAAATACACATGTTGCTTGTCAATCGCATCGATCACACGGTGAACCTCGTCACCATCGCGGCGCATCACGGCCAGGCGCAGGCAAAGCATCCAAACCTCCTGCTCCTCGAGCACGTCGAGCACCAGCTGGTCGGTCACGGCCTGCGCCTCGTCGATCTGTCCGACATCGGCCAGCGCCGTCGCGTATCGAATGCGCAGCTCAAGGGTATCCTCGCGCTCGCAGCGACGCGCAAGCAGGCGCGCGTACTGTTGACGCTGAATCTGAGCAACGCGCCCCTCAGCCAAGCCCGAGCCCAAGTATTCACCAAGAAAATCACAGTATTCGTTGAGGTTTTGCGCGCTCGGGTCCGTCTTAAAGGCGCGCTCCAGCTGCTGCAGTTTAAGGTCGGACTCCTTGGAGATCTGCGCCACCGCCGTCGCGGCATAGTGCGCCACCTCAACGTCGTCGTTAAGCTTAGCCGCCTGCAGCTGCGCCAGGTACGCGTCGGGCTCCTCGGTGAGCATAGAGAGCATTAGGCGGCGCCGGTATGCCGGGTCGTTGACGATAAGCGCCTCCTCGAGCGGGACCACGCCCGCATCGGCGTCACGGTCGTGCACCAGAATGCTGCGATGCAGGTCGTCGTTAAAGCGCAGCGACTCCAGCGCAGACTCTTTCAGCCCCTCGCCAAACACCGCGCTGCGGACCGATAGCAGAACCACCAGCAACGGGCCCCACAGCGGCACCAGCACTATCACAGCCAGCATGTGTCCGCGCACCGGCAGCAGGCCCAGCTTCATGAGCGTCCACAGCATCAGGCAAACCAGCGCATGAATCAGCAGCAAGACGGCAGCAACGACAAGCGAGATCAAGCGGCACCCCCCTCACCGTCACCGGTGTAAGAGATGTGCTGCAGCAACGCCACGATGTCCTCGCCATCGACGGGCTCCACCGCAATCTGCTTTGCGCTCAGGCGCTCGCGGATAATGGGCAGATCGCACGCCTTTGCCTGGCGCATAAGCAGGTAGAGCACGTCGCCGTCGACCAAGCCCGCCGCGTCGCTCTCGCGGATTGCCGACCCAATTGCGCCCACCAGCTCGCCGACAGGCTCCATGCCCGGTACCACGCGCAGGAGCAAAAACTCCCCATCTTGCTATCTGCCAGCGCCTGCTCCGCCGCGAGCTCTTGGCCAAAGGCAGCCTGCTTGAGCACGCAAGTGCCGTCAACGCAGCGTTTATCCTGCGCCACCGCCTCGTAGTCAAAGGCACGGCCTAGCGCGCTTTCGACCAGCCCGCACAAGATGCGGAACAGGTTTTGATAATAGAGGGTCATTTGGTTTTCGGCCGCACTACGCACAAAGATCAACACGGCGGGTGCCCCGTCGCGCTCGATCGCGTATCCAAACATGGGAAGCCCCGGCGTCAGCTCGCGGTTCACCCACAGGTTCGAACGACCCCCGTCGCCCAAAAGAGGTGCAAGCTGCTCAAGCGTGAGCGAGCGTGCGGCATCTTCGGCAATCGCGGGACTTGCTGCCACCAGGCGTGCAAATGCCCCGCCCGAAACATGGTAGATCGCCACCGAATCGTTCTCGAGAATCTCGCCCAGAAGCTCGCAGCACTTGCGATAGATGTCGCGTGGGTTGAGCACGTCGAGTTCCTGCGTCACGGCAAAGATCTTGCCAAAGCTGTCGTGGCGACCCACGATCTGGCGCCTGTACGCGCGCTTGTCCTCGATCGCGTCGTGGTAGAGCTGCGTAAGGAACGTATTGCGGTTGCGCACGAGCTCGTTTTGATCGCGCTCCGCCCTAATGGCTTCGCTGTTGCGCAGCTGCACATAGCCGCACACGGCACCCACCACAAAGTACGCAATAAACGGCAACCAGTTGGACGGCTCGTAGAACAGGCCCTGGAAGGTATAGCCATACTGGGTAAAGTAGCTCGCGGCCAAACCCACCGACGCCAGCAGCGCCGCAACCAGGCCAAAGTCCAAGCCATACAGCGTGCCGATCAGCACCACGTAGAGCAGGCGATAATCGAGCACGTTGAGCTGGGCCGATTGTGAGAACAGATGCTCCAGCACCTCGAACAGAACCCAGGCGGCTGCCGTCTCCAGGCATTTAATAGGCAGCGTGCACATCTGGATGCGGTCGATGGCGGCGCGCAAGGGGTTAACCTTCTTTGCGCGGCCAGCATCCCAACGCGCTTGAATGGTCGAAAGATCGCGCAGCAAGTCGTAGCGCTGAAACCAGCCATAGCGCACGCGAGCGACGTCGCTGGCAGGCAAGGCGTAGCCGGCAGAATCGCCATAGGCAACGGCAAGACCGGGGAACAGTGCCTTGAGGGCGTCGCCCACCTCACCCGCCGTGTGATGGAAGGTATCGGCAACGTCGAGCGTCTCAAAGTTACCATCCCAGCTATCGAAGATGCGGCGCACCAGCACCGCAAGCTCCTCGGCACACAGCAAGGGAAACGCCGCATCCTCCGCGCCATGTAGAGCAACCGATCCGGTTAAGCACGCGTCGAACAGCGGCGCCAAAAACGGGTCCTCCAGCGCGGCAGACGCGGTATACAGGAACGGCACGCGCAGGATCTTGGTTTGAACGCCCTCGCGAGCAGCGTAGTAGCGGCAAAGGTCGTTGGCTGCGCGCGCGATAATGCCCTTGCCCGTTCGCCCCGCGGCATCGGCGGCACCCTCGGCACCTGCGGGACCTGCTATATACAACAGCTGGATCCGGCGACCCATGCACGCGCGAAAGACCGAACGTAGTAGCTCGATATCGCCCACGGTATCGGTATGCGGGGTAAGGTAATTAGACAGGTAGACCACGCAGTCGAACTCGTAGGCCTGATCCAAGTGCTGCAGAAGCTCTTTCCACGAGGCATGGGGCGACGACTCGTCGCGACGCGTGTCCTGCGCGGCTACGACCTGCACATGGTCCCCGGGGAACGCCTTGGCACAAAAGTCATCGTCAACATATGCGGTGTTGCCAACAACCAGCACCTCCATGGCGTACTCCTCCCCTAAAAACCACTTTTGTCATAGTCAAACATGCGTATTTTACGCTGTCAACGCGAGTTGGAACGCCTTTAAGGCTGTTTTAAGAACTTTTTTAGGAAATGAGGGGACTTCGAGAGTGCAAAATGAGTGCCCAATCCTGAAGTATGCGGCAAATTGTTGATATGCCGACCACGCCGGATAGTAGCAACGCTTCTACCTGCGGTTTCTTTACATGAAAAGGGCGATGTGCTCGAGGGTTCCGAAATTTGCCGCATACTTCCGTCGAGCGTTTCCGGAAGTGCGGTGAAAAACCGAGATCTGTCGACTAGGCCCCTGTTTTAGGCATCCGCGACCTGCGGTTTTGTTGCCGAAATTCAGTTTATGCTCAGAGGTTTCCGTTTTTTCCCCGCACTTCCGAAATACACGGTAAATAACCCACTGTCCCGAAGCGAAAACACGACAGCATCCAGTAGTCGCGAATACATCAAAGGGCCGTTGATGGAAAACCGAACAACGGCCCTTCTTTGTTATCGCCTCACTTAGAGTCCGGGACGACTGTGTCACTGAGGGCATTCTCTCAGACCGCCCAGTGACTCAACAATTCGACAAGTGGCAATGTGGCTGTTCGGTTCCAGCCTTCAGCTAAATAACTAGGGGATACCCTCCTGAAAGGAACCCCTTGTAAAACGATGGCTTGCATAAGACCGCTTTAAGAACATCTTCAAAGGATGGGGTGGAAGGGGGCTAAATTGCGAACCCAATCTGTGGCAGATAAAGTGGCCCCCACACTCCACCAGCTGCGACATTTTCAATAATGCCTCTTGCATAGGAATACAGGTCCTGCATACCGGTGCTAAGTGCTTCTCTGTCAAAAGCATCGTCATCTAAATCCGCAGGAGCGCGATATATGCCGGAGACGGATATTTCGGAACGATAGTAATGACCTTCATTGCTGGGTAGAAGCTCTATAACTAAATTGAGCTGGCGAAACCTGGTTCCGTTTTCGTCCGAAAATGCGCTGGTGATAGCATTTCTGACGTTGCATTCGACGCCAGACTTATTGACGCCCTCTTTCGGAGTCATTCCGCCATCAAATGAAAAACTATCCACTTTTCTAGTCACGCATGTAATCAGCGGAGATTCAATGCGTTGCTTCTGTAGCGTTTCCATTTACATCTCCAATCGAAAGGCATTCTCTTCTGCCAAAGGAGTCGAGTCCCTATAAGCCGGGGCTTCTCCTCCCTGTATCACCGAAAATTGTGATGTATTAAGTCCCGAGGTCGTCTCATCAGAAGAAAGGCCCAGATATTTGCGAACCTCGGGGACGTCTCGAATGAGCTTCATAAGATTATTTGCGGTAATAGACTGTTGTGACGCCCCGTTCTCCCAACGAGATGCCGTTGGTTTTGAAACCCCTAAAAGCGACTCAAATTCATGCTGAGTTAAACCGAGATCAGAGCGCAAATCTTTAATATCGGAGGGAGAAAGAAGTTCATGTGTCTTGGCATATTGCGAAGCCAGCGCATGGGCGAGCTTAGTCGCCTCTGCAGCGGTCATTTCATCGTTGCCGCACTCACAAATATAATGCTCAATTCCTTTTACCGTTATTTGCTCGCCACGGTATGATTCAGACATTGGCGCCGTGGTAAATTGCATTTCTTTGCCACATTCCATGCAACGCATGGCTCCTCCTTTAATGAATATATCCATCGATGTTCGCAGACAAAACGTTCAAATGTGCATTGCCTTCAGAATCGATTAAAAACTTGACGTACCAATCCTCGCATTCAAAACCTCGGCACTCATAGACATCTGCGTAAACACCATGCAAAGGGCCATCCATGTCGAGCGCAATGGATTTTCTAAAGTCGCCAGGCTCCAGATAATCAAAAAGGTCAGCAAGGAAATGGTCGATGTCCAGATAGCCAAACTGGTTCATCAGGTGCCTGCGCACCCTACCGTTTACCATCATCTTTCCCAAACGAGCTAAAGACTTCGCTTCGTCAAGTGAATATGTCGGTCGGAGCTTGGTTCGATTCATAACCACCCCTTAGTTAGCATGATGCTAACTATATTCGTCTTGTAGCCAATTGGCAACCTATTATGGCTTTCAAGGCCAAGCACGTTGAAGCCATATTTAGCATGCATTCGGAAGTGCGGTGAAAACCCGAGACCTGCCGGCCAGATCCCAGATTTGAGACCTTGCGACCTGCGGTTTAATTGGCAAAAATCGGGGTGCGTTCAGCAAGTTTCGATTTTCCCCGCACTTCCGAAATACGCAGTAAAAAACCCACTGCCCAGAAGCAAATTCGGACAAGTGTCCTTCGGAAACAGCCCCCTAAACGCGAAAACCGCCTTTCGGCGGTTCCCACGGACCAAGCCGAACGTATCGTCGCAAGGCCTCATCACGCCTATTACTTTAAGGGAGAACTTGCAAGGCCGTCAATCCAATACCGCCAAGCTCTCGAGTCATATTTTGAGCCCCATCATGGATCAGCCATTCATCAAGGCAATCGTATCGGAGCGGTGGTCGCCGGCAAGTTCCATACCGACACGCTCCTCTGTCAACAGGCAATCTGTCCCGATCGTCAATAGACATGAAAGGCTTCACCGTCATTGCGGCACCTTAACAAAAGAAAGGCGGCCATCCCAAGAAGGATAGCCACCTTTCCGCAGGACGCGGGGCCCGTAGGCTACCCGCGTCAATACCGCTTTTAGATAGGCTACTAATTATTGATTCATAAATCAACGCTATTAATTTGAATCGAACGGTAACCCTATAGCCCAGGCCCGCCGTCCCCTCGTGGTGCCCAGCCCCGACGAGCTCGGACGACCCCTCGTCGAGCAGCCCGTTGAGCGTCTCATTAACGGGCTTCCTCACCAGATTCATTATGTCCTTGCGCAGCGACTCCTCGTCGACCATTACGAGGTTCGCAGACACGGCCCGTGTCCCCTTCGTCTATGATTTGTTGTTTAGCCGCTAGAAATCATATGACGGGACGAGGGCCGTGTTCTGTCATGCAGTCGTCGATCTGCGGGGGAAATTATTCGTCACCAGCGTACAACCTTACTCTTCGTCACAATTCCCCAATGAACAAATCGCGTTTTCTATTCCGCGAAGGCGCTTACCAAACTGCCTGATTTCGCGATAGGCAGCCCTTTGGTCCTTTTCAAAAGTAGTCTCACAAGAAATAGAGATCGTGCTCTCAAATGAGCCAATCTCAACCGGGCAGATAGTCGAGAAACGTCTACGCCCGTATTTCTTTGAAAAGGAGACATTCACTTCAACAATGAAGCTCCCCCACAATCCTTCGAGATCCTCAAACCTTCCCAAGAGAATGTCCCTCTCATGTTTAGGAGGCAAAATTGCGTAGCCCCTATCAAACACTACGGAAGCATGTTTATATTCGAAAGAATCCTTTAGAAACAAGTCAGGAGAAAGTCGAAACGAAACATTGTATGCAGGCGCCTCTCCAATATTTCTGATAACAAGCCGCGCTAGTAAGGGCGAGACATCATCTGGCCGAATGAACATAATAATATTCGGAGAAGTTTGAATCACCAGGGCTCTAAGGCCCGCCCACGATGCAACGACAGTTGCTATGGCCACCATCGAACTAATCCAAATGGATACTATATCTAATTCACTCATTAATTGTCCAAACTAATAGCGCCGCCACATGTCGTATAAGAAGAGGCTGCGGCGCATATGCCGATAAAAACAAAAAATAACGCGGGTCCCCGACGCTTGAATCTCGCCGGAGACCCCCATAAAATGTTTGATGTTGGCCCGCTATGTCAACATCGCGCTAGGCTTTAGTTGCCGCTAAAGCCTAGCGAATCTTTACTTTTACGGCCTTCGCGGTCGTTCCGATCTTCCCGACCGAACCCGTTGCGCCAATTCGGCACTTCGGAATCTTTACGCGAATCGTCTTCAAAGCCATATATATCACCTCCCAACTGTTACAAAATGCTTTGCTCGCAAACTAGCGATGCTTGGCAATCTGATGCTTGACCAGCGTCTTCGCAGCCGCAGTCTTCGCGGCTTTACTCGTCGAGGAGCTCGCGAGCGTCTTGGCAGCAGCGCCAACCTTACCTCCATGGTGGGTAGTCATAATCTCACCTCCAATCTAGAACAGTTTGAATCTAGACAACTCAATCCTAGCATACTTCATTGCATCCATGTTCAATCAATTCTTGCTTTGTCTCAGTCTGTCTCATACAATATAACTAAGGAGAGGAGCACACATGAAGAGATCGGACATCATCGACTTAATCCGAGCGCATTCGGAACACGACGACATCGCCTTCAACAACGCAGCCACTATTATTGCGAAAGATTTTGAATCGTCCGGGCAACCCGAGCTTGCAAGCTACATCATGGCCCTCATTGCTAGGACACGTACGTTTGTGCCACAAGAAGTCACAGAGCAGGAATATGACTTCTTAGAAAAGGTAATCAGCAACAACACCTCGCTGCCCCTTCCCCAGGCCATCGCTAACGATATCCAAGGGCTGCTCAATGCTCTATCTAAAGATGTGGACATCAACACTGTCCTCTTTTACGGCGCATCGGGAACCGGCAAAACCGAAGCTACAAAACAGATAGCCAGAATACTTGGCTACCAGTTATATGCCGTTGATTTCAATCAAATCATCGATAGCAAACTCGGAGAGACGGCCAAGAATATCGCGAAGGTCTTCCAAGAAATCCACGATATCGGCGACGGCGTCATTGTCCTGTTCGATGAAATCGATGCTATAGCCTTAGATAGAATTAACCAAAACGACGTCCGTGAGATGGGGCGAGCCACAAGTGCACTCCTAAAAGAGTTCGACAAGCTGAACACGCGATCCGCCATAATCGCAACAACGAACCTTTACGACAAACTAGACCCGGCACTCGCCAGGCGCTTCGATGTACAAATTGACTTTAATAGATACACCCATGACGATCTCGTTGATATCGGCGAATCAATCGCAAAGAATCTGACCAAAAACAATCAGGCAATCAAAAACGACTCTCGGACCCTAAAAAAGGTGCTGCAGAGTTGCCCGGATCTGCCCTGGCCCGGCACACTCAAAAACCTCATCAAGACCTCCGTCGCGTTTAGTGATCCTCTTAATCCAAACGACTATCTCCGCAAGCTATATCAGCGTCTACATGGATATGAGCCTGATTCACTCGAGCTGCTTAAAACTCAAGGTTTCACTTTAAGAGAAATGGAAGTTTTGACAGGCATTTCACGAAGCACCATTGCGCGAACCCTAAAGGAGTAGCTCATGAACAGCTTAATCAGGCTCACTGGCGATTTTCAAACCGCAAGAGGCTCGCGACCGGGTCCCGCAACGCTCCCCGCTAAAGGCACGGTCACTGCAGAGAGGATTTCGCACATTCGCAAGAGCCTCGAAACCGTTCTGAGCAAATGGCCCAAAGATGCCATAATCGAAGACATCTTGGTATCCGTTGAATACCGTCAGATTGTCGCCAAGAGCAATCGAATAAAAGAGATGCTGAACGGCGGAAAAGACAGTGAACCAGAATTGTCTATCCGCGGCGCCCGTTATCTCGATTTTAATGGGAACCACCCAAGGCACCTGATGACTCATTACGTTCCCGAGGCGACCATCCGGTCAACTATTAGCAAGCTGCGTGAGTGCGAGCGAATCGTAGTCGATTATTTTGATGGACTGATGAACGCAGATAAGATGGTCGATCTGGTTAAAAATGATAAGCTCAAACAAAAATGGAATCCGGCCGTTTCACACACGCTCACCCGATCGGGCTTTGCGCAACTCATACGCGATTCCTATTACGTCAATGAATTTAGAATAGACAAGCCGCCAGCGGCTACCGACGAAAACGCAATCGTTACGCTATTTGAAACGGAGAGGGTCCCGCAGGACCTATTTGAGGAGCTTCACATTGACGTATCCCCTGCAAACCTCTTGGAGAACAGCGTTCTATTAACCGAAACAGAATATCGAACGCTGCTCGAGCGCGCCCCCTATCTTGTAGCCATGTCGGTTATCGATCTGTCTTCTTACGCACCTATGAGTGACGAAGGCTCAGCCTCCCCCGCCATCAGCAGCCTCCCTGAATATCCCACCGATGAGCCCGTCATCGGCGTAATCGACACTCCATTTGAAGAGAAATACCCACCGTACTTCAGCAACTGGGTAGACTACAGAAGCTGCTTACCCGAAGGCATCAATCCCACTGCAGGCGATTATCGACATGGCACATGTGTCAGCTCATTGATCGTTGACGCTCAGGCCCAAAATCCATCGCTAGACGACCATTGTGGCCACTTTAGAGTTCGACATTTTGGAGTTGCAACCGCAGGCAAGTTCAGTTCGTTTACGGTAATGAAGCACATTGAGCGCATTGTTGCCGAGAACCAAGACATCAAAGTTTGGAACATCTCCTTGGGGTCAATGGAGGAAGTGTCTCGAAACTCCATATCGCCCGAAGCGGCCCTGCTAGACAAACTGCAGCAGAAATACGACGTCCTCTTCGTTGTTGCTGGCACTAACCAGGAAAATGGTAAACCCACATATCTTGGTTCCCCAGCGGACTCCATTAATGCCCTTGTTGTCAACGCCGTTAATAGAAACAACGAACCAGCGTCCTACACAAGAAGAGGGCCAGTCTTAAGCTTTCATCACAAGCCAGACCTCGCGTATTACGGAGGGGATAAGGGTGATGCTATAACCGCCTGCTGCGGGACCGGTGCTTATCCGGCTGTCGGCACCTCTTTTGCGGCTCCCTTAATTGCACGAAAAGCTGCCTATCTCATTTATAAGATGCACCTGAGCTGTGAACTTGCCAAGGCCCTGCTAATCGATGCTGCATGTGCGTGGACAAAACCCGAAGACATGGATCGACTTGGCTACGGCATCGTTCCCGTCCAAATTGAAAAGATACTCGAAACCAGTAACGACGAAATTCGATTCATGCTCAGCGGCGTGGCCACCGAACGCGAGAATTATAACTTCAACTTTCCTATCCCCGTTTCGGGCACATCTTACCCGTCCGTTGCGAGAGCGACCCTGTGCTACTTCCCTAAATGCAACAGAAACCAAGGCGTCGACTATACGGACACCGAGCTCGATTTGCATTTTGGGCGAATCGGAAACGACGGGCTAATCAAGTCGCTGCAGCCCAACGACCAGGGTGAGGAAAGCTGCACGACCGATGAAGAGAAGGCTCGGAAAAAGCTGCGTAAATGGGACAATGTCAAGCACATATCCGAACCGCTAACCAGCCGTAGTAAGCCCAAAAAAGTGTATACCAACCCAATGTGGGGCATGATGATTCGCAAGTCGTCTAGATATCAAAAGGGTTCGCATGATCCACAGCGTTTTGGCGTAGTGGTCACCATCCATAATCTAAAAGGTGAGAACCGGATTGATACATTCATACGACAGTGCTCCGCCATTGGCTGGATGGTAGAACGGGTCGAAATTGATAACGAACTCAAGATTTACGAGCACAGTCAAGTTGAGGTGGAGTTTGAGTAGGCAAAGCCCTCAGGCAACGACACCATAAGATATATGGCCGGCTTCACCCTCCAAGATTATCTACATTTGTGGCTAATCCAAATTGCGAGAACGAAGCCGGTCTCAGTATTTTCGAGCAATAACCCGATTCAAACGATATGTTCAGCACCCGCCCAATCAAATCATGCGAAAGAAGGCAACCACCATGAAGCGAGCAGACGAAGAGCCCACGCCTGAGGCCATTGATGCTGCGATATCTCAAGATCCATTGCGCCGGCATGGCGAGGTCGAAAGATTCCTGCAAATGCTTCTTGCTGTAGAACCTCCCTATACGATCCTCGTCAATGCCCCCTGGGGCTCAGGTAAAACGTTTTTTATAAAACAGGTCGAAAGAGTCCTGCGAATGGCAAATCCGGCGCTCGAGCAGGACACCGCAAAACTGGATTCGGTATTTGGTGCCACAGCAAAAGATCTTCTAGCCAACCCATTTCTGCCCATTTATTTCAACGCCTGGGAAGATGATTATTTCGATAATCCAATCCTGCCCATATTGGCAACAATCGCCATGTCGGTAGACGAATCAACCGTCCATGGAGAGGTAGACCCCTGGAGAAGCATCGGCGATATCATTGAGACAACGGCCTCGGTATTCGGACTAAACCTCAGCGTCAGCAATTTCGTTAAAGACTTTAACGGCGTCGATTTTCTCGAAAGATACAAAGAAGAGAAGAAGCTCCGAAGTCGAATAGACGAGCTCGTAAGAAACTATCTTCCCGGGATAGCAAATCGAGCCGTCATCTTTATCGATGAACTCGATCGCTGCCGGCCAGAATTCGCTGTAAAGGTACTCGAGCAAGCAAAGACTTTGTTTCAGCAAGATAACATTGTCGTAGTATACTCGACCGATATTTCACAGCTAGCTAATTCGCTCGAAGGAATATACGGGCCCAACTTTGATGGAGTTAAATACCTAGAGCGCTTTTACGATAAGCGTATAGAGCTAAACCCGGTAAAACCCGCCGACTATCTTTCGCTCAAGGGCGTTAATACGAAAATGGGATACGTTTTTGTAAACATAACGATAGAACTACTTAACTACAAAAAGGCTTCGCTCCGAGCCTGTAACAGACTGGCGGTATCAATCTCGGAACTCCTGGGCTACATTCTCAATTATCAAACTTACTACGGAGTCAACGAGATATCGATTTTCCCAAAACAATGCCTCCTGCCAGTTCTCAATGTTCTGGCCTACTATGAGCCTCTGTCTTGGTACGAGGTAAGAGCAGGCAGAGGCTATGACGCCGTATACGAGCTTGCTTGCCACAGCGAACTCTTTATTAAATGTCTCGATAGCGCAATCGAAGAAGCATGGGGGTCTAAAAAGGGTGAATTCCCCTATAACCAAGGTATTGAGAATAGGCACAAACGTTTTATAGAAGACCTTTGTGCCTTGATATATACCGAACAGCAAATGGAGCGCTAGGTACGACCTGGCAGCAAAATACCGAATCGCAACATTAGAGAAAGTTATAGACGACGGCTCCTACCGCCTCGCGCCCGCCCTCGACGCCCGGATGGCCGTGTCGGCCTCCGCATCGGGCTGCTCGCTGTCCTCGGGCGCGGGCGCCCTCTCCCTCGAGCGCGACGGGGCGACGGGCCTCTACAGGGTCTCCTCGGGCGGCCTGATGCTGACCGAGTCGGGCAACCGGGCGGTGCTGGCCGAGGCGGACGGCTCCGCCTCGCAGCTGTGGCGCGTCTCGGCCCTGGGCGGAGGCCGCTACTCATTCACGTCCGCCTCCGGGCTGGCGCTGGACGACCGGGGGCAGCGGACCTCGGAGGGCAACACGGTATGGCTCTACGAGCCCAACGGGGGGCCCGCCCAGGCGTGGCTGCTCGCGGGCCCCGCGATCCCCCGCACGGTCGACGACGGCTCCTACCGCCTCGCGCCCGCCCTCGACGCCCGGATGGCCGTGTCGGCCTCCGCATCGGGCTGCTCGCTGTCCTCGGGCGCGGGCGCCCTCTCCCTCGAGCGCGACGGGGCGACGGGCCTCTACAGGGTCTCCTCGGGCGGCCTGATGCTGACCGAGTCGGGCAACCGGGCGGTGCTGGCCGAGGCGGACGGCTCCGCCTCGCAGCTGTGGCGCGTCTCGGCCCTGGGCGGAGGCCGCTACTCATTCACGTCCGCCTCCGGGCTGGCGCTGGACGACCGGGGGCAGCGGACCTCGGAGGGCAACACGGTATGGCTCTACGAGCCCAACGGGGGGCCCGCCCAGGCGTGGGTCCTTACCTAGTCTGCAAGATCTTTCAAATACTTTTTGACAATCTCCCGAAATGATTCAGGGAGAAGCCTTCGTGTTATTTTATTAGTATAAAAAAATATTCCCCGCTCACGCCTTTTATACATACACTCAACGGCATGCCAACCACCTTCGACAAATGCGTCAATATAGAGCTGTCTGTCTTTTGGAAGGGTGCTCGGGCGGCGGAGCTGATCGTTGCCTTTAGCGATATCGTCAAATTCGACAGGGTACAAGTCCAGAGCGTTGCTGGATTCAATAAACTCCCTGCCGCGGTCGTTATTCACCAGCAAGCAGGAGACACCTTTCATCTGATTAAACTTCTCAGCATCTTTCAAAACGTCGGGCCTATTAACGTCGACGCCCCAAAAATCACCGATGGTAAGATCGCCGGCGCGAAATCTCCCTGCATAGGGGCACCTATAGCAGCTATCGCGAAGAGTCTTGAGGTTCAGGAACATGTCGTAGTAGGGGGATTTCGCCGCAGGAATGGTGACCTCTCTTCCGTCCTCAAGAAGAAGAAATAGAAGAAGAGAGTTGTCCCACCCCTCGCGCTTGCACCTAAACCGGAAATCAACCACGGGAGACCCAAGCTGTCTGCCATAGCCCTCAACGCAATCCGCGAACATGCGGCCAGAAGGGACGCCGTGGCAGACCAGGTCAACGGTTGTCAGGTTCTCATAATCGCCTCCGAGAAAGCCCCTAAGGCCGGCGACTTGGCAAGGCGTACCGCAGAAAAGAACCCGCCTCCCCTCGCGAAGGTCCGCCTTCACGTCGG
The DNA here is from genome assembly GCA_014871655.1 of Collinsella sp. Lineage (GTDB taxonomy): Bacteria > Actinomycetota > Coriobacteriia > Coriobacteriales > Coriobacteriaceae > Collinsella. Next base: position 44,201 of record WGSK01000009.1, read on the forward strand.
CAAAACAAGCTCCGGCATCACTCTGCACATATTTTGAGTTAAGCAGTGGACGAAGCCCGTCAACGCTCGCCGCGCGACGGTGCCGCACCCGAAGGATGCTCCCCTCGCGCTCATAGGCAGCGCCATATGCGACCCCACCAGAAGCAATAAGCTCACGCGCAAATGCACCAAAAACGCCACCGGAGGCGGACTCCGAGACATCGTCCCTACCGGCGGCGGCAAAGAACGGTCCGGCGGAATTAGAGCCTATCCCTCGGTTAAGACCGCACGCCTTAATGCACGCGCCACAGCCAATGCAAAGATCACCATCAATTACAGGAAGAACGAACCCATCCTTACCCTCGGACATGGTAACGGCGCCTCTAGGGCAACTAGCGGCACACGCTCCACAACCGCAGCAATGCGATGGCGACTCAAACAGCGTGGGATTTTCTCCCCTTTTCACAGTAGACATGCAGTTACCCCCCCCCTATTTATGAACCGAAAGCAACTTGCGCAGAATGTCCGCATTCATATAACCGAAAAAAGCCAACGCAATTGCAAGACAGGCAATAGCGCTCAAAAAGCCAGCACCGTAGGCTGACAGATAATAAAAGGCGAACACTCCAAGAATTGAAACCAAAGTCAGAATCTGCTCAGCCCGGTCTTCGACAAGCTTCGCAAACTTAGCGACTTTAATCCTGCGGTACTCATTCACCACGATCATCGCCAAGAGGGTTGCAAAAGACGCTCCATATAGACCAAAGCGTGGAATCAACAAGACACACAGCAGGGCGCAAAGAGCAGCAGACACCGCAGTAGTGGTTCCCATAATTCCAGTCTCTTTATGTGCGGTGAAGATACCGCCATAAAAACCGGAAATATTGCTGAAGTACGTCGCCAAGAGCAATATCGGTACATACAACATGCCCTCGCCGAATGAACCCTTAATCAGGACGCCATACACAAGAGGCATAAGCGCGGACATAAGCAGAACGACGCTCATCATGAAACGCCTTAGCGCCCGATACACAGAGTTATAGAAAGCCGACTCATCCTCATCAGAGTTTAGGGCTCGAGCTGAACTCTCCTTCCAAGACTGATAGAAAAAGCCATACACCTGATCCATGATACCGGGGAACTTGTACGACACTGCATATACGCCGGCAGCAGAAGGCCCAAGCGTACTCATGATAATGAGCCTGTCCAGCAAGTTATTAATAGTCCAGGAAACCTTATTAGGGATGAGCGGAAATGAATACCGTAGAAGGTTTAAAGCATAGGAGATAGAGAGAGCCGACGGATCGATATAACGCCAGAGCCTCCGCATTACCATGAACACGAGAGCAACACCGCCCTGCGCAATGACCGTTGCAGATAGCATGCCCACAACGCCCCAGCGAAGAACGGCGATAAAGAGAACATTGAGCAAAATGGTAAAAGCACTCGCGGCAAAGTTCATGACGGAATATCCCACGGTATCCCCGAAACCACGAAGGACAGCAGAAGCCATCTGCAGAAGCGCGCCAGCAACAACAAGTCCCACGACCCAGCCAAGATTTTCAGGCTCAAAAAGCAACCATACCAGAATCGCCATGACTGCAAAGCATACGCATCCGGCAAGAAGTACAGCGCATGACGCTGTCACGGCTGTAGACCGATCCTCATCGGTACGGCAGTCAATGAGAAACCGAAACAGCGCTTCATCCATAAGCAGCGAAACCGCAGGAACGCAAAATAAAGCAATAGTATTGATGTAGTCTACGGTGCCGTAATCAGCAGTGGAAAGAACCGACGTATAGAGCGGAAGCAGAAGAAACGACACGAGCTTTGTTGCCATGCCGCCAACTGCGATAATGCCGGTATTTTTGATAAGTCGGCTTGTCTCTCCCATTACGAAAGCGCCTTTCTAAGATAAGCCCACGAATGCTCACGCAGAGAATCAAGAAGAGAGTCCACATCACCCCAGTCACAAGGGGGAACATCGTCGGCACACATAACGTTGACGCAACGGTCAGACAGCCCGATATTGCCCAACAAGTCGCGCATACGCGCACCAGACTTATCTGTTGCATATACGCGGAAGGGCTTATGGAAGAGAACAGAGAATACAGTTGCATGAAAGGAATTGGTAACGATGAGGTCTGCGTGTGCGATAAGAGAAACGAACTCTTCAGGGCCAACGCCAAACAGGTTAATTGAATTTGGGATATCTAGATTATTCTCAGATATATAAGCCACCTTCATGCCTGTTGCCTCCGTCATCGCGACGGTGCTCTCGATAAGCTCAGGACATTCACGCAATAGATACATGAAAATATATTCACCTTGCAAGACATCTTTAGATGCCATGTCGGTATAGTCATCGGATTCCAACAAAAGTGTGGGATCTAAAACAACGTCGATAGGCGTATCGACAAGTGGCTGAAATAGCGGAACCGTCTCCTCCTCGCGAACAGACAAAAAATCAAACCTTGAAAGTAAATCGGATACAAGTTGCTCATCAAAATTCTCCGGTCTAAAGAAAGTGTGAGCAAGACTGGGAGCGTAAGCAACTCGTCGACTATCTCCGGCAAATGAAAGGAAATAGGGGCCAACAACACCTTGTGTGCAATCGAGATTCCAAATTTGATCGCTTCCGCAAATAAAACAATCAAACTGCTCAGCGAGTTCGTACATATCACTTTCTTTTTTTCCAGAAATACGGTCTCTTTGTAAGCCTGAAATACTTTTTAGAAAATTCCGCGAATGCAGCCTTTCTAGACGACTGCTTACGCCAACAGCGCATTGCGCGCAGCGTCATCTTCGGGTGGCGAGGTTGGAAAAACCTATATTGCTCATAGTCACGAGAACGATAGTCGATTATTCGCACCTCATGCCCCATGCCTTTCAAGACTTCTTGAAGCGCATAAGACTGAAGTGCAGACCCGAAATTTAAAGCACCGTGGAAAGTAATCGTTCCAATCTTCATTATTTATCCGTTCCTGTTCACCCAAATATGAATAGCATCTGAAAGGCTGAGTCCAGTTACCCCATCAGCAGCTAGAGAAAGCGATGCGAGAAGATAGCGGCTGTAATCCGAAGTGCGCAGAGCCTTCTCAATATCCTTCCATCTACCATTCATCGAAGTACTCACCCTGCTGAACTCATCAATTGAATTGAACGTGTCACAACAACAAGCAAATAAAATCTTACGAGCGCAGTTGTCCAGAGCGACAGTTCTCCCAAGCAAGAGCGGTCCGAACAAAGGAAAAATGCGATTGAAGTCTTCCTGACTATAATTAATCCCCAGCTCTGCATGTAAAGAAATCAACTCATCAAGAACCCAATACGAATCAAGCCCTTTAACATTCGTAGGGGTAGACTGCATTATGGATCCAGGACGGATTCGGTAATAATAGCCACTCAAATCATAACAAGGTTCATCGTTAAAGCGACAATCTATCCATACCGGATGAATCAGATCTTCGTACCATGCACCAACGGGAAAACCTAGTCGATTCCAGACTTCACGACGATATAGCCTGCCCCACGGCACCATCCAACTAGCTCTATCGTTCTCTATCTCGCCAAGCAAACCATCATCAGACATATATCTAAAAGTCGATGTAACGAAATCCGCAGATGTTTCATCGAGTCTGCTCCGCATATCCTCAAGATACCCTGGCCCGATCATGTCATCAGAATCCACGAACATGATGTACTTACCGCGAGAAACTCTAAGACCCGCATTACGTGCTGCGGAAAGGCCGCCGTTTATTTGGTGAATTACAAGAACATTAGGCATTAGTCCATACGAATCGGCTATAACGCCAGAATCATCTTTAGACCCGTCATCTACAATAATAACCTCAAACTTGCCAGAAAACTCCTGTGTCACAATGGAATCAAGGCAAGGTTTGAGGTATTTTTCAACGTTGTATACAGGCACAATAATAGAAATGTCGTAAGATATGCCTTCCTTAAAAACAATAGGCATGAACATATTGGATGGTCTCTTGGAAACCATGCTAAGCTTCGCCTTAGACGCATAGGATATAGCATCGGAACGACGACATAACCTAAGTAAGCCATCATAAATAGGGCTAGAAAGTAGAAGTTTTATAACCTTCTTAATTAAATTAAGAATATGCAACAATTGACTCCTCCCATCTTCAAAGTCGAATATATATGCGCTTCCATCAATTCGGACATTTAAGTTATGATGCCCCAACATGCAATCAACAAGACCAATCGCAGACGGCACCCCATAGAGGAATAGACTACAAACAATAAATCACAAACGAAAGCGTCTATTGACTCACCCAGACCATGGGGGCGTTGGAGAACTTCTTTGAAAAAACGTGCAAAGACCAGCTTCTAAGCATCGACCGAAATAACTAAAGCCCAAGGAATGAATACACCGCACGACAAGACTGAACCTTTGATATCGGTTCAATCGTAAATTCTTGTCACTTAATTGAAAGCTAAGGACAAGCTCGGTCAGGACTAATAATGCTCCAACTAAATATATTAGAAAAAAGCAATGATGACCTGCATTATACAAATAGACGACGGATACATTTAAAGCAGCTTAGTAAGTGCCGAGTAGAAAAAGAAACGATACTGCAATTTGACAAAACAAGACTATGAACTAAGTCCGGACAATTGCTGATTCGACTCTGATACTCGCTTTTAATTGTTTTATCAAATTGCCTTTTCACCTCTTTATCCACTTCACAATGCCAAAGAACTTCATCAAGATCACAATAGTGTCGACAGATACCCCTTTTGGCATTTTTTACTGAATCGCTCGACCATTCACTCGCATAACGAATCAACTCGTCGCTTACAAAGCTCCAATCAGTTATCTGATCCTCTTTAAACTGCTTCGTACTATTAGCGCCATGCTGACGATAGTAGTAAAGCGGCTCGTCAATGTGAAATAAACTCTTTGCAATATCGAAAACAGGAAGAAGTTGACAAAGATCCTCACCGTGCATAAGGCCAACTCGTTTCGAGTACCACTCATCACTGGCAAACAAATCTCTCCGAATGACCTTATTCCAAACGCTATTGAAATCGCATCCGCACAACAGGTTTTTAACAGCATCAAAAGATTCGCCCGTATGCATACCAGAACAGATATCAACTTTTAACGAGGGTTTAATAGGCATCAATCCCATGGTAAAGTCAAATGAAATGATATCAGCACCAGTCGAGGCAATTACATCGCATACCTTTTTGATGCAGCCTTCAAGAAGAGCGTCATCGGAGTCGAGCGAAAGAATATAACGCCCACTCGCCTTACGAAGACCGTCTCGACGTGCAGCGAGAAGACCTTCGTTGTCCTTATGAATAACGAAGGCTCTCTCACGCTTATCGCAATAAGCATCGCAAATCTCGGGAGATCCATCGGTGGAACCATCATCCACAAGAATCACCTCAAAAGAGCCGGTCCCTTGAATATCAATAGATTCCAGACAAGCGGGAAGAAAACGCTCGGTGTTATATACCGGTACAACAATACTGATGTCAGGCGTTTCGTCATGCATAAATAACTCCTAATAGCGCCGACGAATACGGAAAAAGATCGCAGCTGCCGCCATATACAAACGTAATGACAAAATAAAACACGAAAAATAAAAAGCCCAGAGTTCCAGTTAGAAACCGCTCTCTACCAAGGTTTTCAGATAAAAAGGGGTAAACCAAACCTGAAATGAAAAGAAAAGGGAAACTGAGTCGAATTAGCTCAGGACTGATGCTCGCAAATTGAGCGAATAAGGAAGAAATTATGCCACAGCTCGTATAAAAATTAAGTGTCCATCGATCAATGCTCGTGGTCAAACCTTTACTACCCAACATCCATATAGCAAGGCAAAATAGAAAATAAATAAGCATTGTGATATTAAATGAGCCCATTCCAGCGTGTTTGATCTGAAAGCTATATGACGACGTAAATAGAGACACGAGCTCCATTACATCCGGTCCAATCATAATCACACAAATAGAAAAAATGATAACGCCAACGCATGCAAGAAGTGCAACGGTCTTGTATGAACGTTCGTGTCTGCGGTTGAAGCATGAAATATAAATAATCCAAATTAAAAGTCCTATGATAGACATTTTGTGAAAGCCAACTGCAAGAGCCAAATAAACAATAGCGGGGACGCGCTTCTCACGGAACAGCTCATAGAGCATCATGACGAGCATACTAGTAGCAAGACATTGCCTAATTATGTTTAACGTATAACCGAACACAACGAAACAAAGAAAGAAACCTACGACAGGATACCCGCGAGGATACAACTTCCTAACAACTAAAATATAGGGAAGGAGAACGATGGCTTCACAAAGAAAAAGAACCCTTGATTATCGACTTTATCCGAACACCTCCCACATTCATCCGCACATGTGCGG